>CAJUJI010000029.1:0-19964 GCA_910586875.1 uncultured Anaerotruncus sp.
CTCCCGGTGATGGAGCGTTTTGCCCCTCACCTTATAGCCCACTTAGGGGGTCTGTCGTACACCCTATTTCCAGAGTTTCCAGAAAATATTTTTGACGGCGTTGATGGACTTTCCGACCGCACTTTTGGTACAGCCGCACATCTCGGCAATCTCCGCATAGCTAAAATCATACAGAGCATGGAGCAAAAACCGCTCCCGCTGGGTGTCGGTGCAGAGCACCAGCACCGCCAGAATTTCATCCAGCGTTTCCCGCTGGCAGACCAATTCCTCCGGCGTGGCGCAGTAGGGTAAACGGCCCTCGGCAGCGATTATGTACTCATCACACTCGCGCCCGTCCCAATACCGTTGACGCTCACGGTAGAGTTTCCGATTGTTCCGCTTGGCCTGTTCCAGATAGTCGGCAACCTCGGCGCTGACCTCGACAGACACAAACCGCCCGTTGATTTTGATGGTAATTTCCATCGTCCTTTCCTCCGTTCAGATTTTTGAGGTCTGAACGGAGGGGGGCGGAGAGCGGCAGCGGGGCTGGCATCGCTGGCCCAGAAACAGAAAAGCACCCGCATGGTGCAAGACCATTCGGGCGCGGGACATAACAGTATGAGCCGTCAGAAAACGACTATTTTCGCAAACATGGGTAGGGGATGCCGCTGCAGGAGGCAGGCTTTTTTTGACAAGTGCCTATCTACCTTTAATCGCATGGCGGCATCCTCCTATATGCCGCCAGTGAGTATAAAAATGACGGCTTTCGATTTCTCAAAAGCCGTCATTTCCGGGCGTGACAAGTTGTGCTGTACGACGGCTTTTTTCTTTTGCCGTCGTGCGGCAGTTCTTTAGCCTTGCATTACAACGCACTCGCCGGAGCTGGTCTGTGCCTCTTTGCTTGACTGTGTGTGTTCGTCAAATTCCGCTTGACTGTATTTCTCAATGCCGGTCAGCGTTCCATTCCCGGAGGTGTCCGGGTGGGCAAAATCACGGACTGTATAAATGTCAACGGTTCCGTCTGCGCTCCCCAAAACGCGCATTGAACCCTTGAATTTTCCGCTGGTCACCCCCTCGCCATTGGAGGTCAGCACATCCCGGAAAAACCGAACCTTTTCACCATTGAAATACCACTGGTCATTTTTGATGTCATAGGTAACGCCAAAAGCCTCGTATTCCTTTGCCATATCTTCCATTTCCTGTGCGGAGGGCGGGTCACCAGTCATGGCAACGTTGGGAGGCGGATTTTTGATTGCCTCGATGTCACGAGCCGCAAATTCTTCCGCCGAAAACTCCTTTACACCAACCAGCTTTCCGCCGGGGTCAAAAGAACCATCTTCGGAGCGGACAATGTTGGTGAGGTCACGGACGGCATACACATCAACCACGCCATTTTCGTTAAAAAAGTCGTTTCCGGCTTGCACCCCGTCCTCCACGGCATAGTAGTCCTCGAACCACCGTACTGTTTTGCCGTTGAATTTCAGTTCGTTTTTATCGCTGTCGTAGGTCAGCCCAAACTGCTCATAGGGCTTGAACAATTCCTCATAGGAAACATCCTTGGCTGCCCCTCCATCCTCGGCAGTTGCAGAAAGGGCCGGGCCAGACACGTTTGAGATTTGCGGGGAAGTCGTGCCGCTTGAGAGAGTACCACCCCCCTGGGATGCTGCCGCGGTACTGCACCCAGCTAAACTCCCTACAAGCAACACCCCGCCAATGGCTAATGCGAGCAGTTTTTTTGTGTTCATTGAAGAAACACCATCCTTTCTTTGAGTGTACCTAAAGAATACCATCCTTTTTTGTGATACGTTTGGGATTAGTTTGTGATTTATGTGTAGTTGAAAGCGGCGGGACAATCGCCCGCCGCTTTCCTATATCTGTCAGATTGTAAAAGAAAACTTTACCCCGTCCTGTGTATTGCAGACCGTACATTCACTTCCATGCTGGTGTAGTATCTCCTGTACGATATACAGCCCTAACCCGCTTCCGCCGGTTTTACGGCTTCTGGATTGCTCTACACGATAAAACGCGTCAAATAATTTTGAAATACTATCCTCCGGGATATGTGCGCCTGTGTTTTCAACAGAAAATTCTATCTGTCTATATTCCGTGTGGACAGAGATATAAATAAAGGCTCCTTGCGGGGAATACTTGATTGCGTTTCCTATCAGATTTGAAAACACCTTTTCCATCAACATTTTGTTTCCAGTTATAAGAGCGGATGGTGGAACATCGAGATATATTTGCAAATCTTTCCCCGCAATCAAATCTTCGGTTTCGCTTAAATAGGATTTGATAATCTGAACACAATCCAAACAGTCTTTTTTGAACGCTGCCCCCGCAGTTTCCAGTCGGGAGATCGTCAATATCTCCTGCACCATTGTTTCAAGGGTGTTTGCAATTTCCAGCGATCTTGTCAAATATTTCTCATGGTCTTTGTATGCCCCAATACCGAGCAGCATCCCCTCTAACTGGCCTTTAATAATGGTGACGGGCGTTTTCAATTCGTGGGACACCGCCGAAAAGAAATTGGTACGGGCCTGCTCTAATTCCTTTTCATGTTCAATATCAGCTTCAAGTTTCCTGTTTGCGTTTTGCAAATCGGATAGAGCAGTAGAAAGGTTACGGGATAACCTGTTCAGGCTTTTTCCCAGGGTTCCCAATTCGTCAGTCCGTTGTTCATCAACTGTCCAATCCAACTGCAAATCAGACATTTTTTCGGATATGCGGCTGATTTCCAGTACGGGCTTTGTAATCATGCGGGAGTAAAGCCAGGATACGACAAAGGCAACCATCAAAACAGTCAGTAGAATTAGCGGGAAAATGCGGATAAAGGACTGTTGCAGTTCCAAGATATGTTCTGCCTCACCATAGACAACGAGCGTATAGCGGTCACTACGGTCAGAGAAAGAAAAATAGTAATGGTTTGATAAAATGGGGGAGGTTTCACCAAGGCCATCGAATTCCGTTTGTGCGATATTCCCCCCCCATTCATTGTCAAATTCTTTTGTGGGTAATGCAACCCAATCGCCGCCGCTGTTGTATAACTCAACTGAATTGATTTCCATATCCGCAATAAACTGATCGAACAAACCGCCGCTGTCTGAAAAGGGTACTTGTTCCAATTCAGACACAAAGCCTTGCGCCCGCTCGTCCAAAATTGTATTCAGCTTGTTGGAGTAGGTCTGCGGCATTAACCATGCCAACATTCCGAACACCAGCAGCGATATACAAAACAGCATAATCACGGTAATGAGAAACACCTTTGCAAAGAGACTGCCTTTAGTTTTCTTTGTCAATTTTATATCCCACCCCTCGGATTGTCTGGATAAATTCAATCCCCAGCTTCTTCCGCAAGTTCTTGATGTGCGTATCAACTACACGCTCGTCCCCATAAAAGTCATACCGCCACAGTTTGTCCAAAAGGTTTTGCCGGGTCAAAATACGCCCTTGATTAGTGAGCAGTTCTTTCAGCACTTCAAATTCTCGCTGTGTCAGTTCATAAGCGGCTCCGTCCACGGTGGCCGTATAATTGTCGCAATCCAAAATGAGATTTTGGTAGGCAATCGTTTTGTGTTCATCCTCTTGCGGCCCGCTGCTCCGCCGTAGGACGGCGGCAATCTTCCGAATTAAAATCGGCATAGAAAAGGGTTTTGTGATGTAATCATCAACTTGCAAATCCAGCCCCCGGATTTGTTCTTCCTCTCCGCTCAATGCGGTAAGCATGATGATAGGAACCTGGGACTGTTTTCTTATAAATTCGCAAACGGCAAACCCATCAATTTTGGGGAGCATTACATCAAGCAACACCAAGTCAAATTGCGAGACAGAAAATACAGAAAGGGCTTCCACACCATCGCTGGCTAAAATGATCTCATATCCTACCTCTTGCAGAAAATTCTTCAATAGTTCTTGAATGTCCAAGTCATCCTCGACAACTAAAATCTTTTGCATAATGACACCTCCGAAGGGTAGCATACCATAGAAATTTGTGATTAGTGTGTAGTTCTCAAAATTTATGCCCTCGACTTGCACATAAGCTAACTTGTTTTCACCGTGTTGCTCTTTTTCTCTTATAGGTCATCATCCGGCACAAGCGCAATCACATCGGAAATATCACAGTTCAGCGTTTCGCAAATTTTGATAAGAGTGGGCATGGAGATATGCTCCCCCTTGCCCATGTTGGCGATATGGTTCGTTGTCAAATGCGCCTGGAGCCGCAAATCTTTCTTGCTCATGTCCTTGTCAATCAGTGTTTTCCACAGCGGCTTATAGCTGATTTTCATAGCCTGTTCCACCTTTCCGGGTTGGGGACAGCAGGAGCGGCCCCGGCCCTATGGCCTTTCAATCATTATACCGCCCTCATTGATAAAACACAATGCACTCTTGCAATTCTTCTCCAAAAACTGCGGCATACACAACGCATTTGTCTTTACATCAATTTAGGTGTCAAGTGTTTCATGCCCTGGCTCTTGGCCCCAGGATTGTCATTGCCATAACCTTCCAGCAGGTTGATGACACCCCAGATACCGAGGCCGGCTCCCAGTGCGATCACGAGGGTCTGCAAAACTTCGATTGCGCTGTTGAAAAATTCCATACTTTAATTTAGCCGGAATCGCTTTGTGGTTAGTGTTGGTTCATAGGCATACAAAAGCCGGACAACAAAACCGCCCTGAATTTTGGGCGGCTCGATTCCGGCTATCCTCCTTCTTCATTTTTTTGTTGAGCTGTCCGCTTTGTACGCCAATGGCCTCAACCGAGGCAGGTTTCAGGGACCCTGGCGGGTAGATAAGATCACTCCTTTCTCGCGGAACGGGATTATTCGCCCTCGGTGTCTACGTCAACTTCAAACACATCGTAGACCTCGTTGGGTTTTGGTTTGAGCCGGGTGGACAGGAACGCTTCAATGTCAAAGGCGTTCTTATCGTCCGCATCGGCGGTGTACTGGAAATTGGGGTGCCTGGTGATGTCATATTTATCTGACAAAAACGGGCGGACGCCCCGCAGCTGGAGGATACATTTTCCACCGTCCATAACCGCAAGCTCATCCTGGCTCATCAATTCTTTCCCCAATTTCTGATAGTTGAGAGAGTGGGAGGTTTCCCGCCCCCGGCTCTCCCCGGTGTTGTAGGTGTCGATGGTTTCTTTTCCCAGGGCGGCAGCTAACTCCTTTAAGGTGGTGGGTTCCTTGCCGCCCAGAAAGATGGAAGTGTCCATATTTCCGATGATTGTGTCGGCGTTGTCCTTGTAGATGGCTTTTAGCTGGCTTTGCGCCTGCAATACCAGACAGGCGGAAATCTCCCGGCTTCGGATGGTGGCCACCAGCTTTTCCAGCTTGGGGATCTGGCCGATGTTGGCGCACTCGTCAATCAGACAGCGCACATGGACCGGAAGCCGCCCGCCGTACACATCGTCCGCTTTCTCACACAGGAGGTTGAACAGCTGGGTATAGCACATGGAAATCAGGAAATTAAAGCTGTCATCGGTATCGCTCATAATGAGGAACAGCGCCGTTTTCCGGTCCCCCAAGGTATCCAGCTCCAGCTCATCGTAGGCTGTGACCTCCCGCAGCTCGGCAATATCGAATACCGCCAGCCGCGCGCCGCAGGAAATCAGGATCGACTTCGCCGTTTTGCCCGCCGCCAACTTATATTTTTTGTACTGCCGCACCGCGAAATGGTTGGGTTTCTCGGATTCCAGCGCGTCAAACATCAGATCAACGGGGTTTTTGTACTCCTCATCGTCCTCCCGAACCTCCATCGCGTTAATAAACTCGATCAGGGTGGAGAAATTCTGTTCCTCCACTGGAGCCTCATAGTGGATATATCCGATCAGGGCGCAGTACAGAAGCGTTTCCGCTTTGACCCAGAAATCGTCACCGGCTTTGCCCTCGCCCTTGGTATTGGCAATCAGGGTTGTCACCAGCTTCAAGATGTCCTTTTCACTGTGAATGTAGGCGAATGGGTTATAGTGCATGGATTTTTTGAAGTTGATGGTATTCAGCACCTTAATCCGGTACGGCTCATAGAGGATTTTGCCGTTCTTGTCCTTCATGGGCTTTCCGTCCTTATCCAGCATGGGCGCACCCCGCTGGAGCAGCTTTCCACATTCGATTAAGATTGTACCTTTCGGATCAGTGACCACATACGAGCTATGGAGCTGCATCAGGTTAGGCTTGAGCCAGAACCGGGTCTTGCCGGAGCCGGAACCACCGATTACCAGCACGTTTTTGTTACGGGCAGTCTTGGGGTTCTTGGGTCGGCTGCTCATGGTAAGGCGTTCCGTCTGGGTGAGGATGACATTATTTTGGAAAACCGGATCGACATAAGGGGCAATATCGTCATGGGTTCCCCAACGGGCCGAACCGTACTCGATATTGTGGCGATATTTCTTTGCATTTTTGCCTTTCAGATAGACCGCCAGCCGAAGCGCCGCGCCGCAGCACAGTCCAACCAGCAGGTCCAAGGGGTGAAGGCAGGGCCAAAAGCTGCTAAGGGCCGCCGGGAGGACGGAGATCAGGGACAGCACCTTTTCCGAAGCGTCCGCACCCTGGGCCATCCGCCATGCCTCCCCGAAATTGGTGGCAAACAGCCCCGCCAGCAGGTAAGGAAGGTTCAGCAAAACGAGCTTTTTGATGTTCAAAGGCTTTTTCATCGTTCCAGCTCCTTTCGCCTGGTGCGGTCCACCACTGCGTTTTTCACCAGCTCCTTGAACTGGTTCAGCTTCGCCAGCACAGACGGGCGGGACGCCTTGCGGACCTTCTTCTGGGTGTACTCGGTAAATGCCGAGGTCAGCGCGTCCGCGTCGCGGGCCTTGAAAAAGACCAGGTACTTGGGCGGGGAGCAGCTGCGGTCCTTCTTTACCGCGTAATCCACGCCGTACTTCCGGGCAACCCGTTCAAACGCCTTGATGGAGGGGTCTGTGATCTCAAGATTGGACACGCCCTGGTTCTGCCCGATGAGCTGCTTCACCGTCTGCCTGCCCTGGGGCTTGACCTCCGCGCCCTTTTCCCGCTGTTTCTGCATCTTTTGCTCTTTCAGGTGCGCCAGATACTTCATAATCGCCGCTTTGAACAGCCTGCCGGTGAACTTTGTGCCGCTGACAATGAGCGTCAGGGTTTTGCTTTCCACTTCGTCCTGCATGGGTGTTTCGCCTCCTCTCTATGGATTTTCTGCATGGTTTCTCTATCGGAGCTGGTCTTGCCGGTCATAGTGCAGATGGCCGTTTCGGACCTTCGCATGGCTCACAATTTTGATATGCCCTTGTTCCTGGCGTTCCAGGGACTTTTTATATCCCTCCTCGGTGAGAAAGGCGCGGCTGCGTTCCCCTTTCCAGCCGATAGGGGAATCAACGGTCAGGGTATCAAAAATAATCATGTGCCGGGTGTCCTCCGCGAACCGGTTTAAGTCCATGTAGCCATGACCGGAATACTCCCGCGCCCCGGCTTTAAGCCGCATTTCCTCCATCAGCTGGCCGATGGTCTTTTGCTCAGGCATGATCCGCGCCCCCTTTCTCCCGGCCCTGGCCTTTCACCGTCAGAATCCCGTCCAGCGTGGTGGCGGTGATCCGCAGGCGTTCAGCGGTGGCAATATCGTTTTTCACCGTTTCATCGGCTGCATGGCCGCAGACCACCAGCACATGGGAGCGGCGCAGGTAATCTCTGGCGATGTCGATTCCGTCCTTGTGTTCCTGGGGGATTTCATCTTTCAAAAACAGCGGCAGGAACAAAACGGGGCAGACGGGGGAATATCCGGCATCATACACCTGGCGGCAGTAGCTGGCGGCGCTTGCCGCGTTTTCGTGGGGGTTCTTGCTCCAGGGAGCGGTGATATACGCAAGCGGTCGTTTCATAACAGATTCCTTTCTCCCGGCAGTTCCGGGCAAACAAAAACGGCCTGCTTTCAAAAGCCGCCGTACATATCGTGGTTGACCTGTGAGGTGTAATGGTTGCTCATGGTGGTGGGCGCGTTGAACAGCACCGTCAAAAGGTATTGTTTCATGTTCCGTACCTCGGTGGTGTTCTTTTGCAGGCAGTCCATGACAAACTCGATGTGGGAGCTGTCCAGCTTCAGGAAGCGGGAACGCACCACCTCATGGGGGAAGTCCGCCCCGGCAATCCGGGTGGTCTTACGCTTCGCGCAGACGGTTTCCACCAGCAGCTCCACAATCTCGTCCAAGTCCTCCCGGTAGGTTCCAAACCGCTGTTTGAGGCAGTCATACTCGATATTCTCCAAAATCAGCTCCCGATAACTTTCCATCTCTGTCAGTGACATCGTTTCCCTTCGCTTCGGTTCCGGTGGCTTTGCCGCCGTTCCCCGGAAGGGAAGGGAATCGGTAATTGATCCGTCAGTAATTGATTTTTGGGTATTTGATTTCTCTATATTTATTTGCGTTGGATTTTCCGTTGACGGTTTTCCCGTTGACGGATTATCCGTTGTCGGAAAACCCGACAACGGTTTTTCCAACAACGGTTTTGGAGGCAACGGTTGGGCGGGCGGTTCCTCTGTTACCGGACGCTCATAAATCACATACTCGTTGGCGCTGAACTTGCCGCCCGCGTCGGTGGTCTGGCGGCGCTTGATGTACCCCGCCTTTTCCAGCTCATTGACTGCGGAGCGGATCGCGTCCTTGCTTTCCCGGTTGATAACAGCCAGGCCGGAAAGGGTGTAGTCCCAATCCTCCGGCAGTGAGAGCATCTGGGACAGCAGGCCCTTTGCTTTCAGGCTCAGGCTCTTGTCCCGCAGATGATAGTTGCTCATAACGGTGTATCCCTGTGTGCGTTCTACGCGAAAAACGGCCATTTTCTGCACTCCTTTCGTTTCCCAGGGCATGAAAAAAGCCACAATCCCTTAAAAAGAATTGCGGCGTTCATTTGCTGGCTGACTTCTGCCTGTACCGGTGAAAAAACGGCGGCATGGGCGGTTTGTCAAACAGGCTCTCTAACTGCGGAAACGTCAGGGTTTGAAAAATCCGGTCGATCTCAATGGTTTCCATGTTTCGCTGGGAGCGGCAGTCCTCCCGGATGGCTTCTCTGATTTCCTTAACGGTACACATATTCATTCCTTCCTCTCAATTTGTCGGGTTTACGGGTGGCGTTTCTTTTTGGGTTTGAAGTCCAGGATATGCCCCTCAATGACGCGGGCATACCGTTTGATTTTGATGTCCCGGCGTTTCTGGCTGGCGAGAACGGCCTGGTAGCCGTCCTCGTCCAGAAACAGGCGCGTTTCATCGCCGGGTGCGCCGTAGGCGGTGCGGGGCCGCAGGACGGAAAACTCCACCATCCAGCGGGTCTTATCCTGAAACCGTTCCACAGCCAGTATGTTGTGGCCCTTTAACTCCCTGGCAACGTGATCTCTCATAAGCGCTCCTTTCAGCGTTCCTGATCTCTCTGACGCTTTTTCTGCCACTGTTCCAGCAGTTTGATGATGGTTTCCTGCATCCGGGCTGGGGTGTAGCTCTTGGGAAAATACTTCCGCAGGGTGTCGGAGGTAAACGTCACCTTGTCCAGATCGCTTTTCTTTTCCTCGCCCATAATCGCCCGCATTACATCTATGGATAAACGCCCCTCCTGACTGAATTTTTTGAGCCGCTGGGCCTGGGAAAGAGAAGGGGTAGCCTGTTCGCTGTCCATAGCGTCCAAAAGCTGTGTCTGTTCTTCTTTTTTGAGAAAGGACAGCTCATAGGCTGGGTTCAGGGCAATTTTCTTTTCGTCCACCATGTTCAGCAGTTCGGGGATTAACTCGGTCAGGCGGATGTAGCGTTGCACCTGCCTTTGACTTTCACCAGCTTGATTTGCGACAAGCTGAATAGAAGTGCTGGACTTCTCGCCAACTTGGCGAGAAGTTAAATCCGACCGTTCTCCTTGATGTTTGATGGCCTCCAATTTCATCTTGTAGGCAAAGGCCCTCTCGCTGGGGAGCAGGCTTTCCCGTTGTAAATTGCTGTCAACCATGATAATCGTGGCGGCGTCATCGTCCAAATCCCGGACAATCACCGGCATGGTTTCTTTCTCCGCCAGTTCGCTGGCCCGATGCCGCCTGTGTCCGGCTACCAGCTCATAACCGCCCTCCGGGTCAGGTCTGGCAATCGCCGGGACCAGAACACCGTACTGCCGGATGCTGTCCGCTGTTTCCATCATGGCATCATCATCTTTGACCTTGAAAGGGTGGCCCTTGAACGAGTGCAGCTCGCTCAAAGGAATTTCTACCACCTTTTCCCGCCCCGCATCGGCGCGGCTTTCCTCGGTGGAAAACAGATCATCGACCGATGCCAGCTCTACTTTTTTCGCGCTGCTTTTCAAGTTTCAACACCTCCTTAGTCAGATTTGCGTAACCCTCCGCTACTTTGCCGCCTGGGTCATGGGCGAAAATGCTCTTGCCCTCCGCGCTGGTTTCCTTTGCCCGGACAGAATGGGGAATCTCTGTGCCGAACACCTTGATTTTGCTGCCGTAGGTTTCCCGCAGCAGGGCGGCGATCTCTTTGGCGAAGTTGGTGCGGTTGTCCACCATCGTCAGCAGAATACCGTCTATTTGCAGTTTCGGGTTGATCTGCCGCTTGACCTTGCTCACCGTAGAGAGCAGCTGTTCCAGCCCTTTGGCGGGCAGGTACTCCGCCTGGACGGGAATTATAATCCTGTTGGCAGCGGCCAGGGCGTTGACGGTGAGCATACCCAGGGAGGGCTGGCAGTCTATGAGGATATGGGAATACTGCCCCTTTACACTGTCCAGGTACTGCCGCAGAATCGTTTCCCGGCTCATAGCGTTTACCAGCGATACCTCCATGCCGGACAGCTGAATATCCGCTGGCATCAGTTCCACGCCCTCCGGGTGGCGCAGAATCCCCTCGCCGGGGCGGACCGGCTGATCGGTCAGGATACGGCCCATCGCGTCAGATAGGGTAAAGGGCAGCTTATCCGGCTGGGGATTGCCCAGGCTGATAGTCAGGCTCCCTTGCGGGTCCCCGTCAATGAGAAGCACTTTCTTTCCGGCCTGCGCCAGTCCTATCCCTAAGTTGGCACAGGTTGTGGTCTTGCCCACACCTCCCTTTTGGTTGGCGATGGCGATGATTTGCGTGTTCAAGATAATCACCTCGTTTCTAATTCGTTGTGGTTGCTTCTGGAAATAGAAAAAGCCGCCACTTCATAAATTGAAAAGTGACGGCTTTTTCTGATCCCGGAATACAGTTTCCTGGAAATGCAAAAAGCACCCAGTAAAAAATACTGAGTGCCTGCATTAGAATCATATTCAATTATTCAAATTCGGTCAAACTATGCCAAACTGTTCTCGTATAAATCGAGGGGAGAGAGGGAGTAAAAATCACCTCTGAAATACCCCAAAAACAGAGCTGTGGTTATCCTATTTTGTAACCACTTGACCCTCATTTTACCCTCTTTTTTCTCGGTTATCCTATTGGGAACCACTATAAATTTGGTGAAAAATGGCTTTTTAGCGTCAAACTGCATCAAACCTTATCAAAAGCAAAAGCCCGGAAAACCTTGATTTTCCGGGCTTTTTGAGCCATTTTGATAAAATTTAACGCTTGCTGAACTGCGGAGCGCGACGAGCCGCCTTGAGGCCGTACTTCTTACGCTCCTTCATACGAGGATCGCGGGTGAGGAAGCCAGCTTTTTTCAGAATCGGGCGCATCTCCTCGCCGTTTTGGAGCAGTGCGCGGGAAATTCCATGGCGGATGGCACCTGCCTGGCCGGAGACGCCGCCGCCAGAAACGGTGCAGACGACATCGAACTTGCCGACCGTCTCGGTGAGTGCGAGCGGCTGCCGCACAATCAGCTTGAGGGTCTCCAGGCCGAAATAGTCGTCAATGTCACGGCCGTTGATGGTAATTGTGCCGGTGCCAGGATACAAACGGACACGGGAAACAGAATGCTTTCTTCTGCCGGTGCCGTAAAAATAAGGCTTAGACTCGTACATTACTTTTACCCCTTTCTCACAGTGTCCATGCCTGCGGCTTCTGCGCGGCATGTGTGTGCTCTGTACCGCGGAAAACGCGGCATCTGGTGAGCGCCTTGCGGCCGATGGTGGTATCCGGTACCATACCCTTGACCGCCAGCATCATCGCCTTTTCGGGGTTCTGCTCCATAAGCAGGCGGTATTTTACCTGCTTGAGACCGCCGATCCAACCGGTGTGATGATAGTAAATTTTCTGGTCGAGCTTCTTGCCGGTCAGAACCGCCTTTTCTGCGTTGATAATGATGACATGATCGCCACAGTCGACATGCGGGGCAAAATCAGGCTTATGTTTTCCGCGCAGGATCATCGCTGCGGTTGCAGCGGTACGTCCCAGCGGCTTGTCAGCAGCATCCAGAATATACCACTTACGGGTAATTTCAGCTACTTTAGGCATTGTAGTAGACATTCCGTTTCCTCCAAAATCATTCTTTTTATCAAATTATACCCCTTTGCACCGGCGCTGTCAACACTTTTTTATAAAAAATTTAATTTACAAATTGCGTGCTCTGTTTTTCATCGATTTGCACCCGTATACGCCGGTATGCTCGGTTTCCAAATCACAAAATCAGCTGCCCCCGCGCCGCTGTTCAGACCACCTGGAACAGATAGAACTTCAAATAGTCGGTCTCCGGCACGTTCCATAGGATGGGGTGGTCGGGCGATTGCTGGCGCGCCTCGATCTGGCGCAGGCAAACACAGGCGTCCTTTGCGGCCGCGTGCAGCATTTTTACAAACCGCTCATTGCTCATAAAGTGCGAGCAGGAGCAGGTTGCAAGATAGCCCCCGCGCGGCAGCAGCTTCATCGCGCGCAGGTTGATCTCCTTGTAACCGCGCGCGGCGCTCTCGATTGTCCGGCGGCTCTTGGTGAAGGCGGGCGGGTCGAGGATGATAAAATCAAACGGCTGCCCTTCCCGTGACGCCAGCTCGGGCAGCAGGTCGAACACATCCGCCGCCACAAATTCCATCCGGTCCTCCAGCTGGTTGCGGCGGGCGTTCTCCCGCGCCAGTGCAACCGCGCTTTCCGAGACATCCACCGCGCAGACCTGCGCCGCTCCGCCGCGCGCCGCATTCAGCGCGAAGGAGCCGGTGTGGGTGAAGCAGTCCAGCACCCGCTTGCCGCCGGCCAGCCGCGCGACCGCCTGCCGGTTGTATTTCTGGTCCAGGAAAAAGCCGGTCTTCTGCCCCGTTTCAAAATCCACCAGATACGAAATCTCGTTTTCCACGATGGTGGTCCGGGTCGGCCCAAAGTCGGTGCGCCCCTCCAGCGGGTACCAGCCCTTTTGCTGGGAAAGGCCCTCCAGCGCGCGGATGGCCACATCATTGCGCTCGTAGATGCCGCGGATCTGCTGGCCGTCCTCGCGCAAAATTCGCACCAGCAGCGGGAATAGCAGCGGCTTGAGCCGTTCCATCCCCAAAGAGAGGGTCTGGGCAACCAACACCTCTCCAAAGCGGTCGACCGTCAGACCTGGGAAATGATCCGCCTCGCCAAAGATGACGCGGCAGCATTGGCAGTCCTTTTGCATGACCGTTTTGCGGTAATCCCAGGCGTAGTGCAGCCGCCGCTCCCAGAAGGCCGCGTCAAAGCGGTCGTTCGCGTTGCGGGATATCAGGCGGATGCGGATTTTTGAGCGCTCGCTGAGCAGGCCGGTACCTAGATAGCGGCCCCGCTCGCTGAGTACGTCGACCAGACCGCCGTTTTCCGGCACGCCTTCGGTGTGGCGCAGCTCGGTATCGTAAATCCAAGGATGACCGGCCTGTACCGAGTGTGCCGCTTTGTCACTCACAACAATCTTCGCAAAATCTCTCGTTTGTTTCATGAAACCCTCTCTTTACTGTTTTGTCAGCTGCCGCAGGCTTTTGCCGCCTGCGGCAACAGATTGTACCAAAAGTTTCGCCCGCTAGGACGTCACGCAAACAGCCGGTGCGCGTGCATCGAGCCGTCGCGCCCATGATAGCGCAGCATGAACTCGACCGTGCCCGCCGGCACCGCATAGACCCGCTGGCCTGCTGCAAAGTCCTGTTTTCGCAGCTTCTCGGTATCAAACAGGACGAACCCCTCGTCCTTGAGCAGGTCGATATGCGGGATGAACAGCTCTCGCGCCTGCTGCTGTCCCACCGTCACCACCGGCACGTTCGGTCCGTTCTCCTCAAACGCCTCCCGATCGAACACCTCCGCCTCAAAATCCAGGAAGATACATTCCTCGCCAGGATTCAGATAGTAGCTGATGTAGCTGGTGTCGATTCTGCCCGCAGCGATCGCCGTCAGGTGCATCCCGTCCGCCTCGATCGACCACTGCTCAAACTCGGCGGTATACTTCTCCGGCAGATGGTTTTCCAGCTCCTGCTCGCGGATGGCCGGCTGTGCCTGCTCCCACTCGCTGGCCTCACGTGCGGCGCGCTCCGCCTCGCTTTTCGAGGAGGCTGCTGCCTGGCTCGCCTGCTCGAACTCCTGCTCCATCTCGGCATACTGCTTTCGCTCCCAGTATTCCTGCTCCTCCTTCTCCTGCAACGCAATCCGCTGTTGTTCCAGCTTCATCTTCTGGTACTGGTGCCACCCCAGCGCGCCAATAACGATCACCAGCAGGATGACCGGCATCAGCACATAGGTCGCGGCATCGGTTCCCCAGAACCCGTTGCCGCCTTTTTTATGTCCTGCCTGCCCAGGTGTGCCCTGCGCGCCGCAATAGGGGCAACGTCCGCTCCCATCCTCCAGAAAATAGTTGCCGCAGGACCGGCATTTTCGTTTCATACGATCCCTTCCTTTTTCTATGAAAAGGGGGCCTGCCATACGACACGCCCCCCAAAGTGTTTAGTTCTCTGTCTGCGGCAGCTCCAGACGGATCGAGAGCTCTTGCAGGCTCTTCTGGTCCACCGGCGCCGGACAACGGGTCATCAGCTCACTGGCGGTCTGCACCTTCGGGAAGGCGATCACATCGCGGATGGAGCCCAACTCGAGCATCAGCATGACCAGCCGGTCCAGCCCGTAGGCCATACCGCCATGCGGCGGCGCGCCATAGCGGAACGCATCCAGCAAAAATCCAAACCGCTCCTGCACGACCTCCTGCTCCAGCCCCAACGCACGGAACATCCGCTCTTGCAGCTCCAGCGTATTGATACGGATGGAACCGCCGCCGACCTCGCAGCCGTTGAGCACCATATCATAGGCGCGCGCGTGGCAGCTGCCAGGGTCGCTCTCCAGCTTCTCCAAATCCGCGAGCGCCGGATGGGTAAACGGATGGTGCTTGGCGACATAGCGCTGCTCCTCCTCCGAATACTCGAACAACGGAAACTCTGTGACCCATAGGAAGTGAAAGACCCCCTTTGGCAGCAGGTCCAGCTGCTGCGCCAGCTCGCAGCGCAGTGCGCCCAGGCTGTCAAAGACGACCTGGTGATTGGCGTCGGCGACCAGCAGCAGCACGTCGCCCGCCTGTGCGCCCAGCCGCTCACGCACCGCCTGCTTCTCCTGCTCGGTGAGGAACTTCTCGAACGAGGAGGTCTCCTCCGCACCGTTCAGGCGGGTATACGCGAGCCCCTTCGCGCGATAGGTCTTGACAAACTCGGCGAGCTTGTCGATCTTCTTGCGGGTGAGCTGCGCAGCGGCGCCCTTTACATTGATCGCGCGCACGCTGCCGGTTGCCAGCGCGCTCTGGAACGGCGCAAAGCTGCATTCGCCGAGCAGGTCGGACAGATCGCACAGCTCCAGCCCAAAGCGGGTGTCCGGCTTGTCCGAGCCGAACCGCTCCATCGCCTGCTGGTAGGGCATCCGCAAAAACGGGGTGGGAATGTCAATCCGGAGGACCTCTTGGAACACCCGTTTGATGAAGCCCTCGTTCACCGTCATCACGTCCTCCTCGTCCACGAACGACATCTCCACGTCAATCTGGGTGAACTCCGGCTGGCGGTCGGCGCGCAGATCCTCGTCGCGGAAGCACCGCGCAATCTGCATATAGCGGTCGTAGCCCGAGAGCATCAGCAGCTGTTTATACAGCTGCGGCGACTGCGGCAGCGCATAAAAGCATCCTGGGTTGACACGGGAGGGCACAAGATAATCGCGGGCCCCCTCGGGCGTCGAGCGGATGAGGTTGGGGGTTTCGATCTCCAAAAAGCCGTTCTGGTCAAAATAGTCGTGTGCGACCTTGACAATCTGGTGTCGCAGCATCAGGTTGCGCTGCATCTCGGCGCGGCGCAGGTCGAGATAGCGGTAGCGCAGCCGCAGCTCCTCCTTGACATTGATGCGGTCGTTGATCTCGAACGGCGGTGTCTGCGCCGCGGCCAGGATGCGCAGGTCGCTGACATACAGCTCGAGCTCTCCGGTCGGCAGCTTAGGATTGACCGACTCACGCCGGCGAATCACCCCCTGCGCCATCAGCACATACTCCGAATGCACCGACTGCGCCTTTTCGCGCAGCGCCGCCTCGCTCTGGTCATCAAACGCAAGCTGCAACACGCCGGTGCGGTCGCGCAGCACGATAAACACCAGCATTCCCTTGTCGCGTACATTCTGCACCCAACCGCAGGCAACCGCTTGTTTGCCAATATCTGCAACGGTAAAATCACCGCAATATTTGGTTCGCTTTAGCCCCTGCATGGTATCCATCTTTATCAGTCCCCTTCTCTCTCGTTTGCTACTAATCCTCGTCGCCGCCCCTGTCCTGTCTGCCGTCCTCCCAGTTGTGTGTACAGTACAGGAACCTGCTGATCGCCAAATCGGTCAACGGCACCTCGAAAATTTTGCCGTCCTCCATGCGCCGCACCTCTATCAGCTTTTTGGCGATCTCCTCCTCGCCCAAAATACAGCTAAACTGTGCGCCGAGCTTATTGGCATATTTCATCTGCGCCTTGACGCTGCGCCCCATCGTATCCGACTCGACCTGTAGCCCAACCGCGCGCAGCGCCATACACAGCTGTTCCGACCTGCGTTGGGTGAGCTTTCCGGTGCTGCCGATGTACAGGTTGCACGGCTTGGGAGCCTGGAATACCGACTTGCGCTTCCTTTTCTCCAAAATCATCAGCAGCCGCTCCAGCCCCATTGCAAAGCCGATCGCCGGTGTCGGCGGTCCGCCCAGCAGCTCAACCAGGCCGTCATACCGGCCGCCGCCGCAGACGGTTCCCTGTGCGCCGATGTCCGAGCTGACAAACTCGAACACCGTGCGGGTGTAGTAATCCAGCCCGCGCACAATCTTCGGGTTCACGCAGAAGTTGATTTTTGTCGCCTTGAGGTGCTTTTGCAGCTCCTCAAAGTGATCGTCGCAATCCTTGCACAGATACTCCAGAATGGTGGGCGCGTTCCCTGCTATCGTGGCACACTCCAGGTTCTTGCAGTCGAAGATGCGCATTGGATTTTTTTCCAGCCGCTGCTTGCAGGTGTCGCACAGGCCGTCCGAATGCGCGCTCAGGTATTTGTGCAGCGCCTGCTGATAGTGCGCGCGGCATTCCGGACAGCCAATCGAGTTGATCTCCAGCTGCACCTGTCTGCGCAGCTGGAGATTGTCAAGCAGGGTGCGCGCAAGCGCGATCATTTGTGCATCGCTGGCGGGGTCCGCTGCGCCCAGCATCTCCACCCCGAACTGGTGAAACTCCCGCAGCCGGCCGGCCTGCGGCTTCTCATAGCGGAAGCAGTTGGCCAAATAGCTGACCTTGAGCGGCAGGATCTCGTTGAGCAGCCCGTTTTCCAGCACCGCGCGCAGCGCGCCGGCAGTCCCCTCGGGACGCAGGGTGAGCGAGCGCCCGCCCTTATCCTCAAAGGTGTACATCTCCTTTTGCACCACATCGGTGGTGTCCCCGACCGAACGGTTAAACAGCTCGGTGTGCTCAAAAACAGGGAAGCGGATTTCACGGAATCCAAACAGCTGCGCTGTCTCCATGAACATGCGCTCCATTTCCCGCCACTTGTAGCTCTGCGCAGGCAGTACATCCTGTGTACCGCGCGGCGCCTTTGTTAATATTGCCATAGAAACGCCCCTTTTCTTTGTTATAGTTTTAGATGATCTGGCGTGCCAAAATGGTTCATCCTTCCCATAGAGGGCATACATAAAAAAACCGTCCTTGCATACGAAACCGTAAACAGGGACGAGGAAAATTCCACGCGGTACCACCCTTTTTGGGCAAAGCTGCCCCACTCGATGTGTCCTTTAACGCAGGATTTACGCGCCGTTTCTTGCGGCGGGCTAAATGGGTGTCCTTCCCCATCGAGCGCTTGCGCGGGCGCATCTCAGCCTGCCTGCGTCCTCTCTGTGCGCCGCTCGATGGGTACTGCTCCCATGTCAAAGCCTGTTTCATATGTTTGTTCACCGGCGGCATCCGCCGCAGCCTTAGTGGTTGGGATTAAGAATATTTCTCCAATCCAAATCTCCACGTTCCAGCGCGTGGATCAGCGCCTCTCCGGTCGCAATGTTGGTCGCCACCGGAATATTGTGTACATCGCACAGGCGCATCAGCCCCGCCTCATCCGGCTCGCCCGGGTTACAGCGGATAGGGTCGCGGAAAAACAGCAGCAGGTCAATCTCATTGCAGGCGATGCGCGCGGCAATCTGCTGATCGCCGCCCTGTGCCCCTGCAAGGAACCGGACCACGCTTAGACCCGTCGCATCCGCCACCATCTTACCAGTCGTTCCGGTCGCACAGATATTATGTCTGCTGAAAATCCCACAATATGCGATGCAGAATTGCACCATCAGTTCCTTTTTAGAATCGTGTGCAATCAACGCGATGTTCATAATTGCAGCCCTCCTTTTTTGATTTCTTCCACCAACAAGCACCTACAATATCCAGCAAAACGGTGAAGTCGTTTTTACTAATATTGGTAATTCATCTAAACTATAATCTATATTATAACACTTATTAGACTAATAAATCAATATAGTTTCCAAGGATTCTTTGTGCAAAATTGTCAAATACCATTTTGGCTAGATTAGACAAATCGGAGGGCTTTACCGGCTCACCGGACCAGAAAAGTGTTGCATCGAACGGCACGACCGCAATCAACTGTGCACAAATGCGGTCTATCATCCAATCCAGATGTGGAACAGGGCGTTGCTTTGCAAAATCCGGCGGCAGCATATTGATGCAAAGCCGGATGTCCGCAATCCCCTGTTCGTACAGGTAGTCCGAGACCAGCCTGCCGGCGCGGGCGCTCACCTGGTCGGCGCTCGAGAGGATCACCGCGCGGTCGCAGGCCTTCATGAACGGCTCTAAGCTTTCTGCGACGGTGCCGTCGGCTTCTATCAGGATCACGTCGAAGTGTACATCAAGCAGCTCGACCAGCTGCTGATAGAGTGGCGCGTCAAGAGCGGGCTGCGCCCCCACCGGCGCGCAGATCAGCCGCAGCAGCCCCTTGCAGCCAACATTTAGGATGGCGTCCTCCAGCCCGCAGCGTCCGGCGGCGGCGTCCGCCAGGTCAAATACCACATCGTCAGCCACCCCAAACAGCACGTCCATTGCGCGCCGGCTGCCCTCCACCAGCAGCACCCGCTGTCCTGCGCCAGCCAGCGCCCTGCCCAGCTGCACACAAACGGTCGATTTTCCCACACCTCCCTTGCCAGAGGTGATTAAAATTACCTGTGCCATGTATTCTCCCCTTCTTTATCCTCAACGTCCGTTTCTTCCCAGCCAGCGAGGCGCCCAGCGGCCAAGGCTCGTGTGGTTCGCCGCCCCAAAAGCGCGGCCGGTGCGCGTCCTTCGCAGACACAGCCCGCGTGTTCGCCGCCCCAAGCGATGGAGGCACCCTTTGTGCAAAGGGGCTTTTTCTCTTGCAAAAAGCCCCTCTTTCGGCCTGCGCTGCAAGCCGAAATTCACCCAAAAATGCGCCCTCACGAAAAGGACGCGTTTCGCCCGCAAGAAAGAAAAGCCTCCGGTTTTCTTTCTTGCAGGGCGACGGGGGGCGCTGCCCCCTCGACCCCTGCGGCCTTTGAAAAGGCCGGCGAAACTTTTGGTTTTGCGAGGCGACGGAGGCGCTGCCCCCTAGTCCCCTGCGGCCTTTGAAAAGGCCGGCGAAACTTTTGGTTTTGCGAGGCGACGGAG
>CAJUJI010000029.1:20064-22619 GCA_910586875.1 uncultured Anaerotruncus sp.
CGCTGCCCCCTAGTCCCCTGCGGCCTTTGAAAAGGCCGGCGAAACTTTTGGTTTTTGGGGGTGTGTCAAGTGGGCGGTGCATGGGGCGGTGACTTTAGCGCCAAAATTCCGGCCTCAGCTCATGGCAACAGAACGCCAAACTCCGTTGGGGCGCTGGTTTTTCCCGAGCCGCCAAAGAAATACGCATCAAAAATCTCCTTGACGATAGGCGCGCTGGTAAAGCCCTCCCAGCCCTTTTCCATCACCACCGCCACCGCGATTTCCGGATCATTGGCAGGCGCGTAGGCGATAAAGGTAGAATTGATGCCATCCGGCGCCTGGGGCGAGCCGGTTTTGGAGGCGACCTGTATCGGATAGCCTGCGAACGTACCGCGCGCAGTACCAATATGCGAGGCGTTGACCATACCCTGCCGCACGGTTGCAAACACCTCTGGGGAGGCATCCACCGTTGCGGCCACCTCCGGCTCATGCTCATAGATCGTCTCATCCAGCGTATAATTTTTCACCGACTTGAGCAGCGTCACCTTCATACGCTGGCCGTTATTGGCCAACGTTGCGGCATAATTGGCCATCTGGAGCGGGGAGAGCATGGTATCCAGCTGGCCGATGGAGGTCTGGATGATATCGCCTGGCTGCCACTCCGAGTCGTCCTTATGCAAAGCCTGCTTGAGCGCGGGCGAGGACATCTGTCCTACATTTTCGCCCACCTCGATACCGGTCGGCTGCCCGATGCCAAACTGCTCCGCGTACCGGTCGAGCGTCTCAATGCCCATATTGTAGCCGGTTTCGTAGAAATAGATGTTACAGGACCATTGCAGTGCCTGCATCACGTTGATGAGCCCATGCGAGCCCTCGCACATCGCCGGATAGTCGGGGAAGCGCGTATAAACCAGCCCGCACGACTCCTGCTTGAGCGGGGTAGTCACGCCAGACGCCAGCGCACTGGTTGCGACCAGCGGCTTAAAGATCGAACCAGGGGTATACCGGCCGGATACCGCGCGGTTAATCAGCCGCGGCGGGTCGGAGCGGGCCAGCTCGGGGTAATCCTGCTGATAGGTGGTCAAGCTGTAGGAGGGATAGGAGGCCAACGCCAGCGCCTCACCGGTTTTGCAGTCGACCACCGCCACCGCGCCCGCGTTTGCCTCTTTGCCGCGGCCCTCCGGATAGGTTTCCTGCTGCAACAAAATTTTGCGTTCCAGCGCGTCCTGCGCCACCTTCTGGATGCGCGAATCAATCGTGAGCACCACCGTATTCCCAGGGACCGGCTCGCTGGTATCCAGCACATCGATGACGTCCTGCCCCTTGACAATGACCTTGCGTTCGCCGTCCTTACCCTTGAGATAGCCTTCAAACGCCAGCTCCGCGCCATCCTTGCCGATCACATCGTTCATTGAATAGAGCTGCCCATCGATGGTAACGTGATTGATTCCATTGATTTCGGTGTAGCCACCCTCTTTGGCCGCCTGCTGCCACTGTTCCTGGTAGATCTTTCCGATCTGTCCCACAATCTGCGGCGCGATATCGCCCGCCACATACTGGCGGATGGTACTTTCCACCACATCCACCCCCGCCAGCTCGAAGCTGCGCTCCTTAATCAGCGGAACCGTTTCAATTTTGATATTGCTTGCAAAGGTGTACGGGGTGCGGTAAGAGAACCCCTGCTGGCTCATCTCATAGCGCACGCCGGCAATTTTACGGAACTCCTCGTCGGTGTAGGGGATGGGGTTTTCATCGTCGCCATGACTTTCCAGCTGATACCGCCGCTTGAGGTGATAAACCACATCCTCCACCGTCGCATACTCCGCCAGCCCCAAAAAGCGTTTCAGACGCAGCACCGCCGCATCCGCGCTGTCGTACCCTGTAATAAAGGAGAACGGGGTTTCCATCGTAATGGGCAGATTATCAATCCAGTCCTCATCCGCCTCCTCCAGAATGCCGATTAGCCGCAGAATGACCGCATTGGTGGTACCTGGCTCCAAAAACGCCTGATCGATGACAACGTCTCTGCCGATGGTGTTCATCGCCAGCGGCCGGCCGTTGCGGTCAAGGATTTCCCCGCGCGCCGCCTTGATGGTCTGAACCGACTCCCAGTTTTGCTCAATCATTTGTTCGTACATTTCACCATTGACCACCTGAAAGTCCATCAGGCGCAACGAATAAAGCAGCAGAATCGAAATTACCACTGCCGCCAAAAAAATAATACGCATCATGCGGGAATTGGATTTCATTCTAGTCTCCTTTTCCTAGGGTGCGCAGAAGTTTCGACAGGTGCGCAGTGCACCCTAATAATTTCGAGCCCGCCTGTGTAATTTAAGCAGCCCTTTGGAATAGGGCAGACGAACTACTCCCAAAGCGGGTCAGGGAAATTTTACCTCGCCAGGGGGTGGTCCATGGAGGGGGACGCGCTGCTCCCCCTCCATGAGGTGCGCCGCGACGAGCGCGGGTGAGCCGTTAGGCGAGCAGCGAGGAGTTATAGGAGTTTCGGACGGGGGCCGAAACTCCTGCGCACCTTTGTCCCCTTTGGCGTGCTTCTTTGGTTACTTTCTTGCACGAGC
>CAJUJI010000030.1 GCA_910586875.1 uncultured Anaerotruncus sp.
CTACTGAAGGAGAAAGCCGCAGTATTTTTTCCAGCCTTCTGGACATTGGTATTTTCATTCGAGACTTATTCGTACCAGATGGCAACTATTTTAACAACCAGCTTTCCAGCCTGAACGACCACATTAACAGCCGGTTTGCAGGACTGGGACAATTGTACCAGATGATCAATCATTTTTTCCAGCAGCTGCAAGATGCACCAACAGCCAGGCTTGATTTAACCATTCCCAGCAATTTTTTATTCCCTGGCTATCGTGGGACAAAGGTTGATTTTCTGTTGTCTGCGAGACCCTATATTGAGCTTTTGCGCGATGTCCTCAACGCCAGCGCCTGCCTGTTGACGGCGATCATCTGCTATCATAAATTGCGACATTTCTTTACAGAGGGGGAATAATTTTGATTATTGAATTCTTCTGCAACCTTTTCTTTTCACTGATTCATTTTTTAATCAATTTATTTCCCAAATTTCCTTCCTTTGCACAATTCAATGTTTCTTTGTCCCCTTTGCTTTATGTGGTGAAATTCGTGAATTTATTTGTGTCTGTTTCCCTTCTCAGCAAATGTCTGATTACAATTCTAATAATCTATAATTTAAAATTCGTATGGTCTATTTTAATGTGGCTATTGCGTAAGATACCGGGGGTTTCCTAATGATTGACATGGGCTCTATATTTGGAAAAATGTTTGCACCGGTCGGTGCTTTTTTCGGGCTGCTGTTTAAGCTTGTTTTCGGTGGCTTTTTCGGTCTGGTTGTTGCTGGACTCGTTTATTTTTTCGTGCGGTATCGGTTTAATCCGCTCCGGCTGAATGCAGACGTTTTGCGCCAACCCTATATAAAAAATAAATGGCTCGATCTATTCCGCTGGCTGCTGGTGGACTTTTTAGAACGTGATTTACATAAAGGAGAGTTTAACGAATACGGCTTTACCTTCTATGTCGGCCGGCAAGGAGCTGGAAAAACGATTTCCATGGTGCGCTACCTGGAACTTATTAAAGAACGTTATCCAAAGTGCATTATTGTAACCAACTTCGCTTATTATCGTTCTGACCACATCATGACAAGCTGGCGGGACATGTTAACCTTGCGCAATGGTACAGACGGAATTGTATTCGCAATTGATGAAATTCATTCTGAGTACTCTGCAAAAAGCTGGAACGACATTCCAGAATCGCTGCTCTCTGAGATCTCCCAGCAGCGCAAACAACGGGTGAAGATCGTTGCAACCGCTCAGTTTTTTACACGGGTTGCAAAGCCTCTGCGCGAGCAGGCAGCAACGGTTGTCAGTTGCAGCACCTTTGCCGGACGTTTGACCAAAAATCGCGAATATGACGCACTCCGATATGCTATGGTGATAGAAAATCCAGTTGCTGTAAAACGCAAAGTGCGACCCTTGCGCAAGTCCAGCTTTGTGCAATCGGACGCCCTGCGCGCCTGCTATGACACCTTCGAGAAAATCCGCAGGATGGAAAAAATTCAATTTTCTCCGCGCAAGGACCGCAACGACACATAAAGCAAAAAGACCGCCGAAGCGGTCTTTTCTTTTATTTGCTGTCGCATAGCTGTACCCAATATTCCGGCGTTTTATCCCAAAGCTGGTGCCGAATATCAAATTCCGCTGTAATTTCGGATTCTACAACAGGGCATGTTATACCTTTGATTTCTTTTAGGCGGACGCGCTTTTCTATGCGCTCTAATTTTTGTGTTGTGTAATTGTAGCGGTAGTCTCTTGTTGTTCGTGGGTAGATTTTGCTATAAATTGCTTCTTCCATTGCACAAATTCCTTTCTTAGAGATTTATACTTTCAGGTTCCTGTCCCAAAAAGTACGCGAGTGGTTCTAAAACCTCATTGATTCCTTGCAGGAATTTTTCTCTTTCCGCTTTTGTGAGGAAATCGGGCTGATATTTTCCCTGTTTTATTTCCCCAATTGTGCAATCTGCGTCTCTGATTCTTTGCAAAAGGCAATTTATAGTCTTTTACCCATACAAAGCATTCAATTTGTAACTGTTTTGTAATCTGTGAAAACTATTGATTTTCTGCGCGGGATATGGCACAGGAGGCTTGTGGTAAGCTCCGCCTCAAATGCAACAATTTAAACGATATAGCAGGTGTTTTATGTGGCTGACAAGAAGGCTTTCCGGCATTTAAAGTATTCAGACAGGATCAAGCTGGAGGCGCTACATAGGGTTAGGAGACCAGTTAAAGAGATTGCACAGGTGTTAGGCTGCTCTATCAGTACGATCTATCGGGAACTAAAGCGAGGACATTATGAAAGGCTGGGCAAAAACTGGGAAGCCATAGATTCTTACAGTGCGGACATTGCGCAGAATGATTATGATTATAAAGCGACTATAAAGGGTGCACCGCTTAAAATTGCAGATGATTTTAAGTTTTTATCGTACGTTGAGCAGAAAATCCTGGAGGAGCATTACTCACCAGCGGCCGTATTGGGAGAAATCCAGGCTAAGAATTTACGGTTTCGCACCTCCATTTGTGTTAAGACATTGTACAATTACATTGACCAACAGATATTCTTGCAGGTCACGAACCAGCACTTACTACATAAAAGGCAGCATAAGCGCCTTTATCGTAAGGTCCATTCCTACCGCATAAAAAATCCCCTATGCACCAGCATAGAGGAACGCCCCGCAGTGGCAGGTAAACGTGAGACTATAGGCCATTGGGAAATGGACACGGTAATAGGAAAAGCAAAAGGACAAGGCCAGGCGCTTTTAGTTTTAACGGAGCGTGCTACCCGTCAGGAGCTTATCTTGAAATTAAAGCACAAAACAGCAAAAGAAGTAATAGCCGCTTTAAATAGACTGGAACGCCGTTATGGAAAGTGCTTCCGGCAGCTCTTTCAAACTATTACGGTTGATAACGGAGCGGAATTTATGGATTGTGCCGGAATGGAACGTTCCTGCCGTATAAAGACACCACGCACAAAAATTTATTATTGTCATCCCTATTCCAGCTGGGAGCGCGGTTCTAATGAGAATGCGAACCGCCTAATACGCCGTTTCATTCCCAAGGGTACCGCGATTGAAAATTACAGTACTGAAGAAATTCAGCAAATAGAAGATTGGATTAACCACTATCCCCGCAAGATTTTAAACTATCGTTGTTCTGATGCTCTTTTCAGGGAGCATTTGCAAAAATTATTATGAGGACGTGTTTTGAAATGACGGACTTACCACGGATTGACCTTGAAGCGCCTTTAAAAACTGTTTTCTTACCCATTTTTTTAAAGGTTGTTTTGCCTTTTGTTTTACTTATCCTTATTTTCTCAATATTTAGAGTTATTTTTCGCATGGTTTTAAAACGTTCCCCAACGGCGGCTAAAATCGTTGATGTTTTAATCTGTCTTGTATTTTTAGTGAACTGTGGTTTAATTGCTCCAATAGTCATAAAATCGGTAAAGAATTTTACCATTCCGGACGAAGCGTATGATATTGCTGTAAACGCTGACGGGACACCTTACGAATTTACCGACCCATTCGACCCCGAAAATTATCCAGATGTTGCGTCTAATGTTGAGTTTACAGATCCGTTTGATCCTGAACGCTTTAAAGATATGGTTACAAATCCTGACGGGACGCCTTATGAATTTACAGATCCTTTTGGCTCTAGTGATTCCAGTGATGTAGATAGTTCCAGTAGCTCCAGCGAGACGGAATAATTTATTTTGGCTTTTGATATAAGAAAAAGGACAGTGTTATCGCCTGTTTCGGGAATAACATTGTCCTTTTTGCTAAGTTTTTATTTCTAATTTAGTAACTTTAGATGAATTTTCTTATTTTAGTAATTTTTTTCGCAATATTACTTGCAATTCACCAAATTTATTGAAATTTTATTTCCGCCCCAAAACAGCGCCCGTCTTCTACCTTTCCGCCAACATAATAAGCCAGCCCCTTTTCATCCATCTGGATTACCTCCAGCTCGATAACCTGTCCCAGCTTGGCCTCCTTTTGATATAGAATCCCAAATTCTTCCAATTCATGCTGCAAGGTCACTTCGGTTGGCAGCGCGTCATAAATCATATTCGCATAAATCGCATTGTTTACATGTCCATTATAATCCAAATCACTATATTTCACCTGCCGCATATGCAACGTTCCATCCTGTGCAGGCTTTCTAATCCGATAGCCTGTGATAGATTCCCCATCATTCGGCGTCATTTCCAGACCATACACCTGAAATACCGAAGGGCGCAAAATCCTGTGCTCTTCCGGCTCCACCAGCAACCATGCAATGCTGACTTCTATCAGCTTTTCCCCTGCTGCGCTTTTAAAAATGGTATCTCGAATAAACTGCGCACCTTTTGGCTGCTTTGGAATGGTGACCAATTGCAGCTGTTCATCAAATTCTGGCCGGCGATTAACCGTCACCTTCATCTTGGAAACCAGAAATACCATGCCATCCTCATACAACCGTTTATAACCTAACCCCAGTTCGGCCAGATGATAGCTTCCCATCTGCTGTGCATGGCGCATAATATTTGCCAGGGTCATCCGACGCTGGATATCGCACTCCGGCTCGATGACCGCCAGCGAGCGCGTACAGGTTAATGCCATTATCAATCTCTCCTATTCTGCTTCCTTATCCAAAAGTCCCACAATCGTCTTTAAATCGTCCTCATCGTAAAATTCGATCACCAAACGCCCCTTGCTGCCTTCCCCTTCCACCTTCACCTTGCGCGCAAGTGTCTGACTAAGCGCGAGCTGCACCTCGGTAAAATAGCTGTTGTCCCACGCAACAGCACGAGCCGGCGGTTGTTTTTCCAGTTTTTCCCCCTGCTTTATCCGCTTAATCAAGCCCTCTACCTGGCGCACCGAAAGTCCGCGCTTTACAATCTCAAGTGCCAACTGACGAATGGCGTCGTCATCCTCCAACGAGAGCAGCGCCCTCGCATGTCCAGAAGAAATTTTGCCGCTTTCCACCAGCTGCTGCACTTCCTCTGGCAACCGTAGCAGCCGCATTGCGTTCGTTACTACCGGGCGCGACTTCCCTACCCGTGTGGAAACCTGCTCCTGCGTCAGCCCAAATTTCTCCATCAAATCGCGAAAACCGCGCGCTTCTTCCAACGGATTCAGGTCCTCGCGCTGCAAATTTTCAATCAGTGCGAGCTCCATCGTCTGAAGGTCGGTCAGCTCCTTGACAATGACAGGGACTTCTGAAAGTCCCGCCATGCGAGCTGCCCTCCAGCGCCGTTCGCCCGCCACCAGCTGATAAACACCATCCGGCAACGGCCGCACCACCAATGGCTGAAGGACCCCATACTCCCGTATGGAATCTGCCAGATCCGACAGAGCGGCAGCATCAAATTGCTTGCGAGGTTGGTCTCTATTCGGCTCAATTTCATTGATTGCCAACACCGAAGTGGAAGCCGTGTCTGTTCCATTATCTACAAATAACGCTTCTAGGCCCTTGCCCAGTCCACCTCTTGCCTTTGCCAAGCTGTTTCCTCCTATTTTTTCGGCCTCAGGTTATTCTTCTTCAAAAATTCTATTGCGAGTTCCTCATAAGCCATACAGCCCTTTGACGCACGATCATAATACATCACGGGTTGTCCATAGCTGGGAGCCTCCGACAAACGCACATTCCGTGGAATTACCGTGCGGTAAATCTTCTGCGGGAAATATTTTTTCAGCTCCTCCACCACCTGAACGGTCAAATTCAAGCGGCTGTCATACATGGTCAACAGTACCCCTTCAATTTCAATGTTGGGGTTATACAGCCGTTTGACCTGCCGCAAGGTAGACATCAGCTGAGAAAGTCCCTCCAACGCATAATATTCACATTGAATGGGAATTAGAAGCGTATCACAAGCAGCAAACGCATTCAATGGAATAATCCCCAGCGATGGCGGACAATCTATCATCACAAAATCATATCGCTGTTTTACCTTCACCAACGCATTTTTCATGCGCAGAGCACGGCCCTCCATCTCAACAAGCTCGATCTCGGCACCAGCTAAATCAATATTCGAGGGCAGCACGTCCACATTTTCAAACGGTGTATGTACGATAATCTGTTCCGCAGGCGTGTCTGCGGTCAATAAATCATAGCTACAAAGCTTTAGCCCACGCTTATTGACCCCTAATCCCGAGGTGGAGTTTCCCTGCGGATCGATATCCACTAACAGCATCTTAAACCCCTTTGCGCCCAATGCCGCCGTCAAATTCACCGCAGAAGTTGTTTTTCCAACGCCACCCTTCTGGTTTGCTATCGCAATCACCTTTCCCATGATAGGCTGCCCTCCATTTTGTCGATTGTTCCCAATTTACTCCAACCATTAGATTGAATCCAACAAAATCGAATAGCCAGAGTATCTTATTTTCTTTAGTATACCACAAAGTTCCCCCTTTGTTAAGAGTTATTCCCGTAATTTCGCAAATTTCCAGCAAATTTTATGTTTCACGTGAAACTTTTCCTGCCAATGTTTCACGTGAAACACCACTGCACACAAACTAGCCTCGCTATTTGCATCATCCCCCTCCCCTAACTCCTATCGTGACCGATTCCCTGACGCAACAAAGCCGCCCTTTCGGACGGCCTTGTTGCAGGGAAACGTATATTTATTTTTACCAATCCGCGCGGTACATCCACGCTGTGGGTTGGTTCCAAATGAATTGTTTCAGCTGCCTTTCGCTGCATGATAGGCGCTTTTCTTAGGAATTTTCATCGTATAGTTGATATACTCATCGTCTTCAACCTGGATGGTATCGATCTCGATTCCAGCTAGCTTCATTGTCGAAACTGCTTTGGAAATGGTATTCATAAAAATACGCATATCCTTTACAATAAAAAGTCTGGTTGCCTTTTTGGGTTCCTCCTGGCCGCGCGCAAGGATAAGGGCAATCAACCGTTCGGTTTCTCCCACATTCATCCTGCTTTGCACAATCTGAACCAATGCTTCCTGTACCTGCTGTTCATCAGCCAGCCGGAGCAGCGCTCTCGCATGACGCTCGGTTAACCCATTGTCCAACATCTGCCGTTGAAGCGGTTCACTGAACTGCAAAAGCCTCAGTTTATTTGCAACCGTTGATTGTGCCTTCCCCAGCTTTTCAGCGACCTGCTGCTGGGTAAAATTTCCTTGCAGCATGAGCTGTTGGATCCCCATTGCTTCTTCAAAATAGTTCAAATCCCTACGCTGCAAATTCTCCACCAACGCGAAGGTTGCAGAACGTGTGTCATCGTAATGCTCCACAATTGCAGGAATTCGATCCATCTTGTTCAGCTTACAGGCCATCAACCTACGCTCACCGGAAACCAGTTCGTACCCATTTTCCATCTGCCGGACGGTTATTGGCTGCAACAGTCCATTTTCCCGGATGCTGTCCGCCAACTCCTGCAATGCTTTCGGTTCAAACTGACGGCGCGGCTGATAAGGACTTGCAGAAATTTCTTGGATCGGCAACAGCAAAACTTTGTTGATTACTTTTTGCTTTGCGAAAATCCCCACCAGTTTTCTACCTCCTACCTTGTCCGCTTCCGTGACTCTATCTTACCATGAAATATTCCAAAAATCCAGAAGTTTTCATCGCATAAAATTGCAAAAGCCGCCAATTTGACTGTCAAATTAGCGGCTTTTTTGCAATTTTTGCTGATGGCCTTGGATATATTGTCGCAGTCTGCGATATTTTTTTGATACAAATAATCGTCCTTGCGCTGTGATCTGGCAGTTGAAACTCCCAAATTTTCTCGATTTTTCCACCTAATAGGTGAATTGCCTTCTTAGATTCCTGAACTTCCTCCTGAATCGCGCCACTTTTTAACGCCGCAAATCTTCCCCCCACCTTCACAAATGGCAGACAATACTCACTTAACTCCCGCAAATGTGCCACAGCACGGGCAGTCGCCAGACTGTATTGTGCTCGATAGCTTTCCTGTCTGCCCGCTTCCTCCGCGCGGGCATGGACGCATTGATTCTCCTGTCCCAGCTGTTGTGAAAGCTCCTTTAAGAAGGTGATCCGCTTATTGAGGCTATCCAGCAGCGTTATTTGCAAATCCGGCCGTGCAATCTTCACCGGAACTGCTGGAAAACCTGCCCCTGTGCCCACATCAATTACAGCCGCATTTTGTTCTAGCTGCACCGCCTTGAGCAATAACAAGCTATCAATAAAATGCTTAACTACGATCTCCTCCGGTTTGGTAATCGCGGTCAGGTTGATTTTCTCATTCCACGAGACTAAGATCTGTGCATACTGATCAAACTGCTGCAACTGCTGCTCCGACAAAGAAATTCCAATTTGCTGCGCAGATTGCTGCAACATTTCCAAATTTATCATATCCCTTCCCCCCTTCTACGATGCTGTTCCAACCAAACCAACAATACCGACAGATCCGCCGGGCTCACCCCACTGATACGGGATGCCTGCCCAATATTAACCGGCCGCAGCTGGTTTAGCTTTTCGACTGCCTCCAACCGCAGCCCACCGATCTCCGAATAGTCCAATCCTTCCGGCAACATTTTCCCCTCCAAACGGCGCATTTGCTCCACCTGTGCGCGCTGCTTTTGAATATATCCTTCATATTTCAGTGAAATCTCCACCTGTTCTCGCACATCCTCCGGCAATTCTGGACGAGCACAATCAAACGGCAACAAATCCTGATAAGAAATTTGCGGACGTCGAATCAGTTCAGACACTTTGCAGCCGGTTGTAATTTGGGATGTTTCACGTGAAACAAGCAGCTTGTTTAACGCTTCACTGGGCGGGAGATTGGTTTTTCGCAGCCGCTCCAATTCATCTGTAATCTGCTGTTGCTTGTCCTGAAACCGCGCAAACCGTGCTGCATCAATCAGCCCGATTTCATAGCCGACTGGTGTTAGGCGCGCATCCGCATTGTCCTGTCGCAGCAATAGCCGATATTCCGAACGGGAGGTCATCATCCGGTAAGGATCATTGCATCCCTTTATAACCAAATCGTCCACCAGTGTCCCAATATACGAGCTTGCACGGTCCAAAATCAGCGGCGGCTTTCCCTGCACCTGACGTGCTGCGTTAATTCCCGCAAGCAACCCTTGTGCTGCTGCTTCCTCATAGCCAGAGGTCCCGTTAAATTGGCCTGCTCCAAACAGCCCAGCCATCTCTTTAAACTCTAACGATGCTTTCAAACAGGTCGGGTTGATGCAATCATATTCGATGGCATACGCATTGCGCATGATTTTCAGCTGCTCGAATCCAGAAATTGTGCGATAAAATGCCACCTGTATCTCTTCCGGCAGCGAGGAGGACATCCCCTGCAAATACATTTCGTTGGTATCCAATCCCATCGGTTCAATAAACAGCTGATGACGCGGTTTTTCATGAAAACGGACCACCTTATCCTCAATGCTGGGACAATAGCGCGGCCCTACCCCTTCAATTTTGCCGCCATAAAGCGGCGAACGGCCGATATTTTCCCGAATCACCTGATGGGTCTGCTCGTTGGTGTAGGTCATGTAACAAACCTCACGATTGTGCAGCGTCGCCGGATCGGTTTCAAACGAAAACGGTGTAATCGGATCGTCCCCTTGCTGTACCTCCATCTGAGAGAAATCGATCGACCGGCGATCCACCCGCGCAGGTGTGCCGGTTTTAAAACGGCGCAATACAATTCCCAGCTGCTGCAAGGACGCGGAAAGCAAATTGGATGGGTGCATTCCATCCGGGCCGCTCTCTTTGCTATATTCTCCAACAAAAATTTTGCCTTTTAAATAGGTTCCCGTACAGAGGATGACCGTCTTTGCCTGATAAACCGCTCCCAGCTCGGTTACAACAGCGCTCACCCGTCCATTTTCCGCCTGGAGCTCTACAATTTCTGCCTGTTTGATCTCCAAGCCCTGTTGATACTCCAATTGATGCTTCATATAAAGATGGTACGCCTTGCGGTCAATCTGCGCACGCAGACTGTGAACTGCGGGACCCTTTCCCCGATTGAGCATCCTGCTTTGAATAAAGGTCGCATCCGCGGCACGTCCCATCTCGCCGCCGAGCGCGTCAATCTCCCGCACCAGATGCCCTTTTGCAGTTCCGCCAATCGACGGGTTGCAGGGCAGATTTGCAATCGCGTCAAGTGAAATGGTAAACAGGATGGTAGACGCGCCTAACCGTGCCGCGGCCAACGCTGCCTCAATTCCGGCATGTCCTGCACCGATCACCGCTACCTCATAACTTCCTGCCTGATAGTTCATCCCTATAAATCAACTCTACTTTCCTACACAAAAATTTGCGAATACCTGATCGATCACCTCCTGTGAGGCACGTTTACCGGTCAATTCCAACAACGCATCTATTGCATTTTCAATACAAACACAAACTGCATCATAAGAAACGCCAAGCTGCAACGCATCTATCGCTTCCCCGAGCTCCTGTTGTGCACGTGAAACACCCTGACGCTGCCGTTCATTTGCAAGCATCGCTGCTGCGCTGTCAAAATTTCCAAGCGCAAGCTTGTTGGTGATAGCCTCTTGCAACCGTTCAAGCGAATCTGTAGATTTTGCCGTTAATACCAGCACATCCTGGAAAGCCTCTTGTAACAGCTCCAATTGCAGCTGCTGTGGCAGGTCGCTCTTGTTAACCAGCGCAATACAATCCAACTGCTGACATTGTGCAATTACCCGTTGATCGTCCTCGCTCAGCAAATCCGAGCCATCAAATACCGCCAAGACAAGCTGTGCCTGCTGTAGCTGTCCCTCCGCCAGCTGTACCCCTGCCTGCTCTATCGGATCATCGGTATTGCGAATCCCTGCCGTATCCGATAGATGGAGAATCAAATCTCCCAATCGAATGGTGTCGCTGACAATATCCCGTGTCGTTCCCGCCAAATCTGCGACAATACTTCGCTGATATCCTGTTAACAGGTTCATCAAGGTTGACTTTCCAGTATTTGGCCGCCCAACAATCGCCACTTGAATTCCCTCGCGCACCATTTTTCCTGTGTCATACGATGCAAGAAGCTGTTTCAATTGTAGGTGACAATCCCCCAACTCTTGTTTTAGAGCAACTGGGTCCAGCTCTGAAATTTCCTCCTCGGGATAGTCGATCCAGGCCGCAAGATGTGCTGCTTGAGAAACCAATCGGTTTGAAATTCCCTCTAGCTTGTGAAACAAAGCACCCTCCCGCGCGGCAAAGGCCGCCTGCGCTGCCTGCCTGCCCTGTGCTGCAATTAAGTCTCCAATCGCTTCCGCCTGGGTCAAATCCAATTTCCCATTCAAAAACGCACGCCGCGTGAATTCTCCCGCCTGTGCCAATCGCGCTCCAGCCGCACAGCAAGCGCGTAAAAGCCGATTGAGCAGATAAACGCCACCATGCGCTGCGAATTCTACCGTGTCCTCTCCTGTGTAGCTATGTGGTGCACGAAAAACCGTCGCCACCACCTCATCTATTTTACCTTGTTCATCGTGAACCGTCCCATAAGCACAGGTGTAACCCTTCATCAAGGAAAGCCGTTTCTCATGAAAACTGTCAAATACCTTTTCCCCGACAGAAATTGCCTGAGAGCCGGAAATCCGAATGACACCAATTCCGCCTGTTCCAAGCGGCGTTGCAATCGCCGCAATTGTATCCTGCTGCATAAAGAAACTCCTTTGTTGTTCTATGCCTATTATACAGGAAAATTGGTGGAAAAGAAAGTTTCTATAATATTTTTTCGCCAACTTTTCCACCCTTGCTATTCCAAGGCAATCTCCGTAAAAAAACAAGGCCCTTATGAGCCTTGTTTTTTCAAAAAGAACGCTTATAAAAGCAAGCTTACACCTGTATTCTACGCTTCTTCTTCTACGTTTTCTTGTTCTATATTTTCTCCTTCGATTTGTTCCCCCTCGACGTCATTAGCTTCCTCCTTCGGCGCACGCGCTACGGTCACCACATGACTTTCCTCCGAAAGCCGCATCGCTTTTACGCCACCGCCATACCGCGACTGAACGGTAATCTCCCCTACTGGGATGCGGATGATCACAGCATCATCGGTTATCATGATTACGTCATCGTCTGCGTCTACCATCTTAACACCCGCTACAGGCCCGTTACGGTCACAATAATAATTTCGGATTCCCTTGCCGCCGCGACTTTGCAAGCGATACTGTTCGAGCTCGGTACGCCGTCCCAAACCGCTTTCCGACACGGTCAGGAAGGTTGCATTCTCACGCACCCTTGCCATTCCGACAACCTCATCGTCTTTATCCAACGTGATCGCCTTCACACCGCGCGCGGTTCTGGACATTGGGCGGACATCCTGCTCATTGAACCGAATTGCCATACCATTTACCGTTGCAATAATCAATTCATTGCTGCCGTTTGTCTGGCGCACCCATGCCAATTCATCATCATCGTTCAGCCCAATTGCAATGAGTCCCATCCGCCGGACATTTTTATACGCCGAAAGTGGGGTACGTTTGATAATTCCCTTTCGGGTGACCATCACTAGGAAATGTTCGTCATCGTATTCGCTGACCTTGATCATCGAGGTAACCTTTTCATCCGAATCAATCTGCAACAGATTGACAATATTGGTCCCCCGCGAGGTACGGGAGCCCTCCCCAATTTCATAGCCCTTTAAACGGAAGCAACGTCCTTTACTGGTAAAGAACATAATATAGTCATGGGTTGAGCAGATGAACAGCTCCTCTACAAAATCCTCCTCGCGGCGGCTCATCCCTGAAACGCCACGTCCACCGCGCCGCTGGGTTCTATAGGCATCCATCGGCTGCCGTTTGAGGTATCCAAAATGCGTGAGGGTAACCACACAATCCTCAACCGGAATGAGGTCCTCAATATCTACCTCACCACTTACAGAAACAATTTCTGTCCGGCGTTCATCGGCAAATTTTGCGCGGATCTCTGCGAGTTCCTGTTTGAAAATTTCCATAACCTTCCCATAATCCGCCAGAATAGATTCGTATTCCGCCACCCGCGCCAAAATATTTTCCAATTCGCTCTCAATTTTGATCCGCTCCATACCGGATAACTGGCCCAGCTGCATCGCCACAATCGCTGACGCCTGCAAATCGGTAATTCCAAATCGTTCGCACAGGTTCACCTTTGAATCGCTGCGATCTTTAGAATGGCGAATGATATAGATAACCTCATCGGTGTGGTCGCTAACCAGCTTCAGACCTTCCAAAATATGTTCGCGTTCCTTTGCTTTGCGCAGATCATACTGGGTGCGGCGGGTAATAATCTCCCCCTGGAAGTCAATATACCGCTGTAACACCTCTTTGAGTGACATTACCTTCGGGATACCATCTGCTAACGCCAGCATAATGACGCCAACCGTCTCCTGCATCTGGCTGTATGAATACAGTTGATTCAACACCACCTGGGCGTTCGCATCACGCTTGAGCTCAATAACAATCCGCAAGCCCTCACGGTCGGATTCATCCCGCAAATCAGAAATTTGATCAATCCGCTTATTTTTTACCAGCTCGGCGATATTTTCAATCATCCGCGCTTTGTTGACCATATAAGGAATTTCTGTTACAACAATCTGCTCACGGCCGTTATCCATCTCCTGAATTTCTGCACGAGAACGCAAGGTAATCTTTCCGCGGCCGGTCGCATAGGCAGCGCGAATACCTGCCCGCCCCATAATCACACCACCGGTGGGAAAATCAGGCCCCTTGACATGCTGCATCAAATCTTCCAGCGTCGCCTCCGGCTGTTCAATCAACAGATCCACCGCATCGATGACCTCGCCAATGTTATGTGGCGGAATATTGGTCGCCATACCGACAGCAATGCCAACCGAACCGTTCACCAGGAGATTTGGAAAACGGGAGGGAAGCACACGGGGTTCCTGCAAACGGTCGTCAAAGTTTGGCATAAAATCGACCGTCTCTTTGTCGATGTCGGTCAGCATAGAAAGGGAAATTTTGCTCATCCGGCTTTCGGTATAACGATATGCAGCAGCCGGGTCACCGTCAACAGAACCAAAATTTCCATGTCCATCCACCAGCGGATAACGCATCGTAAAATCTTGCGCAAGCCGTACCATTGCGTCATAAACCGAGGCGTCACCATGTGGATGGTAACGTCCCAGCACAGCACCAACCGTATCCGCACATTTGCGGTAAGCCTTATCAGGGGTCAGCCCGTTTTCATGCAAGGTATATAAAATCCGGCGATGCACTGGTTTTAACCCATCGCGCACATCCGGCAATGCACGGCTGATAATGACCGACATCGAGTATTCCAGAAAAGATTTTTCCATCTCCTTCTGGATATCCACCGAATGAATCCGCTGTTCTACAATTTCTTCTTCAAACAGGGCGTCACGGGCATCCTCTTGATTCTTTTTCTTCATGAAGATATTCAATCCTTTCTTGGTACCTGCGCGCTGCTAGCGCGAGCTTTCTGCCACACAGTTACAGCGAACATCTTTTATGCGTCAGCCAGCTTATCTAGGCGTATCCATCACTGTAGCCAGGAAACCCTATTTCCATATCTCACCTTATCTACAATAAAGGTATACCGCTCACCCAACCGCTCTTTAAAAAATGCAACCAATTGCTCCAACGTCTTTCGCTCCATCTGATTGCGTGGAATCGCCAACACCCGATTTTTACCATGGCTGATGACAATTACATTGCGAAAATCATAGATCTGAAGACTGCCCTCAAACGGAATAAAATAGCTTTCGCCGCCCTCTTGCACTTGTATGCCATCCTGCTGAAACGACATCTGCACCTCGGGACATTTGCGTTCCTTAGAATAGGCAAATCTTCGATTCAAAAACGGCGGCAGCTTCCATAAAATAAACAGCCCCAACAGCATAATCCCGCAAACCGCCATATTAAACGGGTCATATTCTCCATCGATCGTTGGCCAGCCCATCCATAAAAAGATACCAAACAGTAAAAACGATTCGATATTACGCCGGCGAATAGTTCCATTCTGTTTATCTACCACCAACGCAGCCCAAAACATATCCTCCGCTTTGGTTTGATAGGAGATTTCAAGATTCCCTGTCTGCTCAACTATTTCGCTCATATGCGCACCTTCCGTTTTTCAAAGTTGGTACAAATTTTTCCCAAAAATTGGTCAAATTCCTCCACCTGCTCTGGAATAGAATTTTTCGGCACCAACAAGCAGCGGGTAGCGGTCAGCATAACCATAAATAAGGTATCGCTCACCCGTACCTCGAAAATATCCCGCCAGAAATTCTCATATTCCTTGCCTTCATTATACTCCACAAATTTATTGGGGTACAAATCCACACAAATTTCATTTTGCAGATAAGGCGTTTTCGCACACTGCTTTTTCAGCGTGCGGCGCAAGGCACCCTCATAAAAATAGCGGTAAAAGGTCAGGCTATACAGTCCCATCGCAAGCATCAGAACTGCCAGCAAAATACTGATTCCGATATTACGCTGCTGTTTGAGATTCTCGCCCATCACCAGCAGATAAATCAGAAAACCAGCCCCAAACAGCACTTCAAAGCCGCCGATGAGGGTAAATTTTTTCTTATTTTTAGCAATGACTGGTGCACCTGTAATTTTATGAAACTGAAAGTAATCCTCCAGTCCAATCCGATACCGCAGCGTCAGCTCTTTTTCCAAACCGTCACCCTGCTGCTCTGGCGGCGCTGTCTGCGCAACCGCAGGCTGCTCCTCCTCTACCGGTGCGCCAACAGCTTCGATTTCTGCCGCCGGCTGTGCAGAGGCAGTCTCCTCCTCCGGCTGCTGGTCGTCCATCCTTTCCTGTTCTGTCATTTTATACACTCCTTATATATCCAGGTTTTGTACATACTGAGCATTTTGCTCGATGAACTCACGGCGCGGGCCGACCTTATCCCCCATCAAAATGGTAAAAATCTCATCTGCTTTTACTGCATCCTCCATCGAAACCCGTAGCATTGTACGGTTAGCCGGATTCATGGTCGTTTCCCAAAGCTGCTCAGGGTCCATCTCACCCAGACCTTTATACCGCTGGATCTCACATTTTCCGTTCCCATCCGGACAGAGCTCGCGAATATATTGGTCACGCTCCGGTTCGGAAAAAGCGTACCGCACCTGCTTGCCGCGGCTAATTTTAAACAGCGGTGGCTGGGCAATACAAACATGTCCCTCCTCAATCAGCGGCCGCATAAAGCGGAAAAAGAAGGTGAGTAGCAGTGTTCTAATATGACTACCATCCACATCCGCATCCGCCATAATAATAATTTTTCCGTACCGCAGTTTGGTTAGGTCAAATTCTTCTCCAAGGCCGGTGCCTAAGGCTGTAACAACCGGCATCAATTTTTCATTTCCGTATACCTTATCCAGCCGTGCCTTTTCGACGTTGAGCATCTTTCCCCAAAGCGGCAGAATCGCCTGGAACTTGCGGTCACGTCCGAGCTTTGCCGAACCGCCTGCGGAATCTCCCTCAACAATATAAATTTCGGTGCCTTCCGCGCCCTTCTGTGAACAATCAGCCAACTTGCCAGGTAGCTGAGCGCTTTCTAAAGCTGATTTACGGCGTGCAACCTCACGCGCCTTGCGTGCGGCCTCACGTGCGCGCGCTGCATTCAACGACTTATCCAAAATCGCGCGCGCAACCGCTGGGTTCTCCTCAAAATAAACCATCAGCTTTTCATAAACCATGCCGCTCACAAGCGTTCTCATGCTGGTATTGCCCAGCTTGACCTTTGTCTGGCTTTCAAACTGCGCATCGGTCAGCTTCACCGACAGAACCACCGTCAAGCCCTCGCGGACGTCCTCACCGGTCAAATTTTTATCGCTGTCCTTGAGGATGTTATACTTGCGTGCATAATCGTTCATCACGCGGGTAAGCCCCAGCTTAAACCCTTCCTCATGGGTGCCGCCGTCGGTTGTATGCACGTTGTTGACAAACGAAAGTATCAGCTCATTATAGCTGTCGTTATATTGTAGCGCCAGCTCTGCGCTACTGTCCCCATCCTGGGTGGAAAGATAAATTACCTCATCATGCAGTGTTTCCAGCCCCTTACGCTGGTGAATATATTCTACAAAGCTGCAAATACCACCTTCATAACGAAGCTCCTTTACAACCGGTTCAACACCACGCAGATCCTTTAGGATGATCAAGGTCCCCGCATTGAGGAAAGCCTGCTCCCGCATACGGTGGAGCAGCGTATCAAAATCATAGGTGGTGGTTTCCTGGAAAATTTCCGCATCTGCTTTAAAGGTAACGGTGGTACCAGTCTCGTTTGTATCCCCGATTTCCTTGAGGGGACCGGTTTCATCGCCGCGTTCATACCGCTGGAAATAGCGGTGTTCCCCGTTGCAAACCTCAACCTCCAACCATTCAGAGAGCGCATTTACCACCGATGCACCCACACCATGCAAGCCGCCAGAGAATTTGTAACCACTGCCGCCAAATTTTCCGCCTGCATGTAGGACGGTGAACACAACCGTCACCGCAGGTAACCCTGTTTGAGGCTGAATTCCAACAGGAATTCCGCGGCCATTGTCGCTGACGCGGATGATATTCTCCGGTAAAATCTCCACTGTAATTTTATCACAATGCCCAGCGAGTGCTTCGTCAATAGAATTGTCAACGATTTCGTAAACTAGATGATGCAGACCCTTTGGCCCAGTCGTAGAAATATACATACCAGGTCGCTTTCGGACCGCCTCCAGTCCCTCTAATACCTGGATTTGTGTTCCATCATATTCCTGCTCCTGCTGCAAATTTACCTGTTCAGCCATAAAGTCCTCCTTTTCTTCCTTTCCCAATTCCATTTGCGCCGGCTTAAAAGTTTGTCTCTATCGATTTATTCAGTTCTGCTATTTTTCTATATTAGAAATTCCATCCATAAACCCCGATCGCTTTTTTAATGTCGCAGAGGATATTTGGGTAATATAAACGGTCGATTGTTTTTTCTTAGCACAGATCACAAAAGACTTTGGGAGCTCGTAGGAGACATTTACTACCCTGCCCTTTTGCTCGGATTTCGCCAGAAATTCCTTTGTAATTCTTGAAATCGATGTATTTTCCAAATCGAAAATTCCTACAAGCTCTTCCGTACGAACAATAGTGTCCTGCCCGAGATGCAGATACATACACTTGCCTCCTTCTACTGAAAGATTACCACACACTTTAAAATGAAAATTCTTGGTAATTCGCTACTCTCCCATTTTCTAACTGTATTCCAACCCCTGCTTGCAACCCTCGCAAATTTGTCTGATCACAGCAGGTCATCACAAGCTGACGGTTCTTCAGATGATTTAACAGATAATCCTGTCTTTTTTCATCCAGCTCACTCATGACATCATCTAACAGTACCACCGGATACTCTCCTATTGTTTCTTTGATTATCTCACATTCCGCCAGTTTGAGCGATAACACACAGCTGCGCTGTTGTCCCTGAGAGCCAAATACTCTGGCGCTGTTTCCATCCAATAAAATTTCGATGTCATCCCGATGCGGCCCATAGTTGGTATTACGGGTGCGCAGGTCTTCTTCTCGCTGCTGCTGCAAACAAGCAAACACCTGCTTTTCAATCTCCGGGATATCCTTTTCCAAATCGCATTCCAAAGTAGACAGATATTGAAAATCCAATACCTCCTGGTTGTTAGAAATGCCCGCATAGGTCTGTTGCGCAAACGGCCGAAGCCGCTGCACAAAGCTAGCACGCGTTTTCAGTACAACCGCCGCAAAAGCAGCAAGCCGCTGATCCCAAATATCCAACGTATCCATCAAGCCCGGCGCATATTGCAGATCCTTTAACAGATGATTGCGCTGGTCCAACACCCGATTGTACTGACTGAGCATATGGATATATTTCGGTTTGATCTGGCAGATGGAGGTATCAATAAATTTTCGCTTTTCCTGTGGACCATTTTTAATTAAAGAGAGGTGTGTGGGAGAAAAAACCACTGCACAAAAATGTCCTGCAAGCTCGGTAGGCGATTTTAGCGGAATTTCATTGAGCACTGCTGAACGCCGGTTTTCGATGGTCAGCGTCGCCGACTGCTCTCGTTCCCCCGCGAAAAAATCCATCTCGGCGGTACCCTGCGCACAACCGAACCGGACGAGCTGTTGGTCCTTTGCACCACGAAAGCTCTTTGCACCGGTGAACATCCAAACAGCCTCAATAAAATTGGTCTTGCCCTGGCCATTATCCCCATAAATCACATTTGCATGTTCGCAAAGGGTGAGCTCCAGCTGGCAAAGATTGCGAAAATCACATAGCTTTATGCGGTTAATTCTCACGTTTTACCTCGATCATTCTGTCATCAATGCGCACCAGATCGCCTGGACAAATTTTTTTGCCGCGCATGGTGCAGACCTCGTCATTGAGGAAAACACTGCCACTTGCAATCAGCTCTTTCCCCTGTCCACCGGTCTGCACGACCCCTGCATATTTCAGCAGCGCGTCCAGCTTGATAAATTCTGTATGAATCTGCACTGTCATTCGTTCCATGCAATCCCCCATCATTCGCTTTTGAGGCGAACCGGCAGCACCAGAAAGGTAAAGCTATCCCCCTCCAGCGGCATCAGCTTGATCGGAGAAAGCGGCCCATTCATCACCAATTGAATTTCGTCCCCCTCGCTTGCTTTGAGTGCATCCAGCATATAACGGCTGTTAAAACCAATTTCTACATTGTCTCCCGACTGACTGCATCCAATCTCGTCGTATGCTTTACCGATTGCAGTGGAACAGGAAATTTTAATCAACCCGTCCTCAAAGCGCAGGCGCAGCGGACTCTTAATATTGTCGGAGATCAACAGTGCAGCGCGATCGATGGCGCTGATAAATTCGCGGGTGCTGATGCGGATCGAAGTTTGCCCACCTGTTGGAATCGCTGCTTTATAATCTAAGAACTCACCCTCCAACAGACGGGACACCACATGATAATTGCCGATCCGGAAGATGATATGCCGTTTAGAAACATTGACCTCAATTTCATTCTCTTCATCCCGCAGCAATTTCGCCACCTCAGAAAGAGACTTTCCAGGCACAATAAAGGAGAGCGCTTTCTCATAGTTGATCTTTTCCCGCCGGAGTGCCAACCGATAGCCGTCTACCGATACCACATTCATTTCTCCATCCTGAATATCAAACAGAGAGCCTGTATGAACCGGCTTGCTATCGCTGATTGCGATTGCAAACAAGGTTTGGGTGATCATATTCTTGAGCACCGATTGTGACAGCTCTAACATTTCCGCCTGCGCAACCGCTGGAAGCTCCGGATACTCCGATGCAGGGATGCCCAAAATGGTGTATTCGGTCATCTGCCCTTTAATAATCGTGAGCAGCTTTTCATCCGAATGGATGCTTACCTCCTCGCTGGGCATCCGGCGGATCATATCCAGGAACAAACGTGCTGACAGTACAATTTCTCCCTGTTCGATCACCTCTGCTGGGATATCGGTGGAGATTGCGAGCTCCAGATCATATCCGGTCAGGGACAGGCAGTTGCCGTGTGCGCGCAGCAGTACTCCCTCCAACGCAGCTAGCGTATTTTTGGCAGAGACCGCGCGGGAAACGTTTGCAGCTGCGTCAACCAATCGTTGTTTTTCACAGATTACTTTCATTTGAGCGAATACCTCCGTTATAGTCTCGTTTCCACAAGGTAAAGGAAAACGGAAAATCAGTTAGAGTGAGTAAAATAAAAATAGTAGTAGTAGTAGTAAAACCGGAAAAGTGGAAAAGCTCCCAAAGGACGATGTGAAGGGGTTTGCACAAAAACAGAAACAAAATTTGGATTGTTGTGAACTTGTGAAAAAGAAGAAATGCAATCCAATTGTTCACAAAAACGTGAAAAAAAACCTTGGAAAGTCAAGAAAATGTGGAAAACTCAGTGGAAAGCGTGAAAACCTTCTGTTTTAATGCACAAATTCAACAACCAGAGGATTGTGAACTGTGGAAAATAAGAAGATTTGCAGTAAATTTAACTATCTCGAATGTTTTTGATGATGTCCTCAATGGTTTCCTTGTAACGCAGGTCGTTGTTCATGTTTTTCTCCACCTGCTGAAGCGCATACACGATGGTACTATGGTCACGTCCACCGAATTCCTCGCCGATGGTGGCCATTGACATCTGTGTGATATCGCGCACAATATAGATTGCAACCTGCCGCGCGGAGGATATCTGGGCGCTGCGCTTATTGGAACGGATGTCCTGTGGAGAGATCCCGTAGGTACGGCCCACCTCAGCAATAATCCGTTCAACGGTGACAGGGACAGGCTGGTTATCGTTTAAAATATCACGGATTGCGTTTTGTGCAATCACAATAGAAGGGTTGGTTCCCTGAAGCAGCTTGTAGGCTTTCATTTTTTTGACCGCACCTTCCAGCTGCCGGATGTTGGTCTTTAACCGGTTCGCGATATATTCCGCTACATCATCCGGAATGCTGATATCCAATAGCTGTGCCTTGCGCCGGATAATTGCAATGCGCGTTTCAAAGTCTGGCGTTTGAATGTCTGCCAAAAGCCCCCATTCAAAACGGGTGCGCAACCGGTCCTCAAGGGTTTTAATCTCCTTTGGTGGACGGTCGGAAGCAAGTACAATTTGTTTGCCGGATTCATAGAGGGTGTTAAAGGTATGGAAAAATTCCTCCTGGGTGCTTTCCTTACCGCCGATGAATTGGATGTCATCCACCAACAAAACATCCGCTTGACGGTATTTTTCTCGAAAAGCAGGGGTGGTATGATCCTGAATCGCGGTGATAATTCCATTTGCAAACTCGTCGCCCTTTACATAAACGATGTTATAGGAGGGACGGTTTTTATGGATGTCCGCGGTAATTGCATGTAGCAGGTGGGTTTTTCCCAGGCCGGATGCGCCATAAATAAACAAGGGATTATACGCATTGGCAGGATTTGCGGCGACCGCTACCGATGCTGCATGTGCAAATTTATTGGAGGAACCCACAATAAAGGTATCAAAGGTATAATCGTATTCGCCATTGTTGCCGGTGGGGTCCAGCTCCTCCTGTACAGGAGCGGAGGAGGTTGCTGTAAAAGGCGCTTCAGGGGAGAGCATGTCGCAGGAGATGTTAATTTCTACCGGGAAACCGAGGGTATCCTCAAAGGTAGATTTTAGAATAGAGGTATATTTTTCTCGAACGATGTTCATTTTAAATTCGGAGTTAACACGCAGATAGGCAACCGAACCATCCAAACGGATCGGGGAGATATCCTTTAGCCAGAGGTTAAAAGCAACTTCTGACATTTTCCCGCGGCAGCTTTCCAGAACAAGCGCAAAAAGGTCAGCGAAGGATTCCATAATTGTCCGCTCCTTACGTGAATAAATGGTGGAATTCTGTTTGAATTTACGTGTAGAGGATTTCTTTCCACAGGTTTTTGACAACCTCGTAACTTATCCAGTATAGCATATTTTGTGATGGGATTCAAGTATTCCACAGTGTTTGGGAG
>CAJUJI010000031.1 GCA_910586875.1 uncultured Anaerotruncus sp.
CTATTATATCGTTTTGCATACAATCTGTCAAAAAACCTTTTTCTTTGTGCATTTTGACAGATTGTACCACTGGTTTCCCGCGGTATTACCGATCTTATACCGCAAAACTGCCGCTTGATTCAGCGGTTTATTTTAGGAGGGGTTATGATGCAGGCGACCAATTATCAAAATGAAAAGTTCACCGGAAGGCAGAGCCTCCACCGCAGGGCAATTTATAAGGGCTGTGGTTACGAAACCTCCCAATTAAACCGCCCGCATATTGGAATTGCCAACGCCTTTTCGGAGATGTCCCCTGGACATGCGCACCTACGACAGCTGGCGGAAGGGGTCAAAGCCGCTATCTGGCAGGCGGGTGGCGTTCCGTTCGAGTTCGGGCTGCCTGCTACCTGTGGCACCGTCTCGATGGGAACCGAATTTTTGCGCTATGAACTGGCGTTGCGGGATGCTTATGTTGCCAGCGCCGAGTTGGTCGGGCGTATCCAGCTATTCGATGGCATGGTCTTTTTGGCAAGCTGTGATAATATTATCGCTGGTGCGATGATCGCCGCCGGACGGTTGGATATCCCTTCTCTGATTGTCACCGGCGGGCCAATGATGGCCGGTAAAACCAAAACCGGTGACAAGCTCATGCTGCCAGATGTGGATGAAATTGTATTTGGCCGTTTTGCACAGGATCATTACAATGAGGAAAAAGCCTGTATGATGGAGCAGAATGCTTGCCCCACTATGGGAGCTTGTCCTGTGATGGGCACCGCCAATACCATGCAGGCGCTTTGTGAGGTGTTGGGATTAACCTTGCCGGGCGCTTCCACCATTCCCGCCTACCTCAATGAAAAAATGGTCAGTGCGCGGCAGACCGGCCGCCGGATTGTGGAGATGGTGCGAGAAGGGCTAAACGTTTCCAAAATTGTCACCCGTGGCGCAATTGAAAATGCCATCCGTGCCAGTTTTGCAATCAACGGTTCCACCAATGCGGTTATGCACCTGATCAGCCTTGGCAAAGAGCTGGATATTGACATCAACCTTTCTGACTTTGACCGTCTGAGCCGAACCACCCCCACCCTATTGAACATCGCGCCGGTCGGACCTTACACTGTGGACGAATTGTATGAATATGGCAGCATCCTTCAGCTGCTCAAACAGCTGGAACCGGTTTTAGATACCAGCGTGCTGGATTGCACTGGCAAGCCGCTGCGTGAAACACTCGCGAAGGTGCCAGACGCTCCCAATGACTTTATTCGCAGCATGAAAGATCCTATTGCAAAAGAGGGGGGCATGGCGGTACTGTACGGCTCGCTCGCTGAACATGGTGCGATTATGCGAACCTCCACCATCGGGGATAACCGCGCTGCCTTCCGTGGAAAAGCCAAGGTCTACAACAGCGATGAGGAAGCGTTTGAGGGGATTATTGCTGGCAAGGTGCAGCCTGGTGATGTTGTCGTATTGCGGTACTGTGGGCCAAAGGGTGCGCCGGGTATGGTTGAGGTAATGCTTGCCGCAGATGCACTGGTCGATTTGGGCCTTTCGGACAGTGTTGCGCTCATCACAGATGGACGTTTTTCTGGCTTTAACTATGGCATCCTGGTCGGGCATGTCGCGCCCGAGGCCGCTGAAGGAGGCAATATTGCACTGGTTCAGGATGGAGACTGGATTGAAATTGATGTACAAAACCGTGTATTGAAATTGGAGCTCTCCGACACAGAGTTGGAGAATCGCCGTAAAGCATTGATTTTGCCTGCTTGCCCGATCCAAAAAGGATTTATGCGTTGCTATGCAAAATACTGTCTGCCCGCCAATGAAGGCGCGATGATGCAGGATTGGGAATAACGAAGAAATCTCGCCTCGACTTTGCGCGGCAATATACAAAAATTTTCGTCCACCTTTTTTAAAAGGTGGCAGGGGTCAAGGGGGCAGCGCCCCTGTCGCTCTGTGCAAAAATCCTCTGGATTTTTGCACAGAGCGAAACGCGTCTTTTTCGTTTGGGCGCATTTTGGGGTGAATTGCGGCTTGCAGCGCAAAGCGCAAGGGGGGGCTTTTGTAAGAAAAAAGCCCCCTCTTTTGTTTGCTGCTTTGCGCAAATTGGGAAAAAGGAGAGGCCGCCCCGCATTCTGCGCGGGCGGCCTCATGCAAGCACATCGCGCCAAATTAAAATTTGGCACGGTGCTTGCTGGGAAATCTTGCGGCTTTGCAAAGCCGCGCTTTCACGAGAAAGATGCGTTTCGCGCAAAAGAAAAAGCCCCTTCAAGGGGCTTTTTCTTTTGCGCGACCAGGGGCGCTGCCCCTGGTCCCTGCGGCCTTTGAAAAGGCCGGCGAAACTTTTGATATATTGATGGGCTTTTTTAGCTCCGCAAGGCGGCGTCAAACCGCGGCGCGAGCCCCAGCTTATCCGCTCCCAAATGCACCTGGAATTGATAAATGTCATGTCCCGGGAAATGATTTGCCTCGATAATGACAGGACCTTTCTCGGTAATTGCCGCATCCCAGCCTATGTAACCCAGCTCTGGAATTTGCAATGCCGCTCGTTTCACCATCTCGACCGCTTCATGATAGTGTGGAATCTCTGTGCCCATCAAGGTCACACCGGTCATCGGATGCTGCTGATACGCCTTGCCATCCTTGTCCGCTCCTGGCGTGCTGATCCGACCGGTCTGCATGTCCACAATCACCGCCATGCCCCCACTGTTGAGGTTATCCACCTGCTTACCATTGCCAATGCGCATACTGGAAAAGACCAGATGCACCTTCTCCCCCTTGCGAATGGTGACCAAACGCAGGGTATTGACCGACAGCGGATAAATCGCGCTGACCGCTGGATGCTGCACAATATATTCCTCTACCAGATATTGCCCGCCCGCTTTGAGCATCTCATAAAGGCCGGCAATTTTACTTTTTTCGGAAATTTCAAAAAATTCGATTCCTTTGCCACAGGTGCCTTCCAGCGGCTTTGCAACAAATTTGGGATGCGCTATGCAGAATGCCTCGAATCCAGCAGCATCGCACTCCCGCAGATCCAGCCATTCCCGCCCGTGAAACCCGTCAAACCGCTTGAGAAACTCCACCTTGTCCTCAATCAGATGCCAATGCTGCTGCGGATTGAGCTGGCGTACATATTCATTGTTTTTGCCGCGGGTAATATAGGTGCTGCGCTGCGCTGCATTCAGCGAATACATCTCAAATACCAGGTAGTCCATATACCCCGCCTGGTAACGAAACCCGCAAGCAATAATGTCCGACAGAATTCCCAGCGTATTTTTGCCGGTTCTCTGGTGCACCTGTCGGGCTACCTCCCACATTCTTTTGTAATCCATCCCCGCAATTCGCCGGAGCACATAACTCAATTTTGGCATAGTAGCCCCCTGTCCTTTTCCTAAGCCTCATCATACCACACCATACGACTATTTTCAACAGTATTTTTTTCATGCAGTAATTTGCAGGTTTTCCCACACTTAGTAATTGCAGTCAAACAGTTTCACTGTAACAAATTTATTAAGAAAAGAGGATTTTTATGAAATACCGTTCTATTCTCATTGCTACATTATTTGCCCTGCTGGTTGGATGTACCAGTCAACAGCCCGCGCCATCCGAACCTAGCTCGTCGTCTCAGCCGGTTTCCAGCTCGGAGGCATCGACCATGGATGTTTCCTCACAAGCAGTGTCTATGGAGGGAGCGTCATCCGAACAGGAACCCAAAGGAACTTTAGAAGAAAAGGAGAGGATTGTTGTGGCTGATGCAGCAGTATACCGCGGCATATTACAGGATCTTTCGGTTGATGAACAGGGACGCACCGCCTGGATTTTGGAAAAGGTGGAAGGTTCCGATTACCAATACCCACGGTTGCAGGCGGTCATCACCGACAGCACTCGCTTTAATTCTGACAATTCCAAAATCGGGAATGGCTCCTATTTAGAGGTTTATTACAGTGGCGAGCCGGATGAATATGGACTGATAGAAGCAATCGCCATCAACGAGCTGCTCTCCCCTGACCTGACCATCTACAACGGTGTTCTGACACAGATTGAGCAGGACAAGGAAAACAAAGGCTATGGCTCCCTGTATCTGAAGGGACTGACCGAGGAAGACATGGGCTATACCTTCCATTATTCGCCGGAAACACAGTTTTATATGGAGCTTTCCTCGCTGAAAGAGGGGGATTTGCTGCATGTGGTGCACTCTCCCGCCTCTACCCGCAGCCTGCCGCCGCAAAGTGCAGCCTTTGAGGTTCACTATGCCTCGCTGACAGAAGACTCAAGCACAAAGGAAGGTCAGTCATAATCTATGCGCGACCGCTCCGACGTTGACTTTTCCGCTTTAAATATGGTATACTTGCGTACATTGAATGTTATACAACCGTTTTCAAAGTGGGGGATTTCAGGATGAAACGTTGGATCGCATGGATGCTCGTTTCGGCTTTGGCGCTGGGCGGGTTATCCGGCTGTAAAAAGGAAAAACCGAAGGAGGAGGAACCGCCGTCCTCCTCCGAGCCGGTGGTATTGCGCTATGTGGATGGTGAATACTCGGTCCGGTACGATGTGATCGCCTCTGACCGCACGCTGGATTATTTGACCATCTCGATCGCTTCCGACCAGATCGAGATTGTAGATTATGGAATGAAGGAGCTGGAATTGGAAGCGGATCTGAGCGCACTGGTTAGCCGCCCGGTTGAGGAGGAGTCTTCCTCTGAAAGCAGCGCTGCTGCATCCGAAGCGCTTCCAGTGGAGTCGTCCCAGTCGGATGCACCTTCTGCTTCTTCTGCGCCCTCTGCACCGGAGCGGGTCGGCCCTACCGAGTCCGAACAGCTCGCAGAAGCATCCGCTAAAAAAATTCTAGCGGAGTATCAGGACTGCAAGGGGGATCTGGAGCTGATGGAGCCGGTGGAGGGCGCCGAGGAGCACACCTACCGTTTCATCCGCATGATGCGCACCGCATTAGAATTTGCAGAAAGCGGGGACTCCTCCTCTGAAATCGTGCTGGGCCGCTATGCGGACGGCAAATATGAGTCTATCATGCCGGACTTTAACCAAGACGGCTGGAAAGAATTTGCCCGCGCAACGGTCATCAACGGCCTGATTGATTCTGTGGAGTACAACGCCATCAATGAGGAAGACCGCAATAAACGGATTGCGGATGATCCGATTAAAATGTTAGAATATAATGAGATTTCTCAAAACTTCATCGACAATGGCGAGGAGCTTGCTCAAATGACCGCCAAGGATGAAACCTTTGAAAAGCTGATGCGCCCGATGTTGGTGAGTATGCTTTCTGGCGGTGAAAAGCAGATCACCGCTTCACGCCTGACCGATGGCGAATACACCGCGATTTTTGAGGATTTCGATGAGTTTGGCTGGAAGGATTTTGTCACCCTCCAAATTCGCAATGGTAAGGTTACTGTTAAGGAGTTTGACGCTATCCATAAGGACGATGAAACACGCACAAAGTCTATGGATACGCAACAGTCCCAACAGATGAAAGAGCGCACAGGCATCACCTTCTTTGATGCGGTGCAAGAGCTGACCAAACGGCTGGCGCGTTCGTCGCAGCACAAGGTCACAGAGGTGGACAATGTAGCGGGTGCCACCATTTCGAGCAACAATTTTAAGCTGCTGGTTGGGCAGCTATTGGCAACCGTCGCAATTGATGGCAACTCCGAAAAGCCGCTTGTGGTGGAGCGCCTAGAGGATGACTAATTACGTGTGTCTCCTGCCGCCTGACGGCGAGTTTTGCTCCATCCTCATCGCAGAGACTTCTTACTTACAATAAAGAAAGGTCCTCCTGAACTAGTTCAGGAGGACCTTTTGGATTATAGCAGTTTACTGCGTTTAGTCGTGCCGTGGCTTTTCCTTTACGAGCTGAATTGCTTCCACAATCGCGGCTGTAATATCCGTGGAGCGCTGCACCGACATCGCGGCCGCGCGAGAATAAACCTCTCCCTGCGTGCTGACCACATATTTGGGCGGTAGCCGGTTCAGCGCGATTGCCATAACGTCCATCCGGCAAATATCACATTTACAGCAATCCATCTTTGGAAGCATATCTTCCAGCTTTTGTTGGACAATCAGCTCCATTGCATTTTTTAAAATTGTCTCCATCCTTCATCCTCCATTTCTGTCACAAGATATCTTAGAACCTGTATTCAATCTGATGAATACAAATTTTTATAGACTGTTTAATCGATTCTCTAGTGCATCGATCATTGTACGCATTGCTTTGATACGCGCATACCATTTGTCGTTCGATTCCACTACAATCCACGGCGCATAGCTGGTGTTGGTACGCAGCAGCATCTCATCCACCGCCTGCTCATAAGCCTCCCACTTTTCACGGTTACGCCAATCCTCATCGGTAATTTTATATTGTTTCTCCGGCGTATTTTGCCGCTCGGTAAAGCGTCGCAGCTGCTCCTCCTTATCAATCTGCATCCAGAATTTCATGATCACCGCGCCCCAATCGGCAAGGCTGCGCTCAAACCGGTTGATCTCATCATAAGCGCGCGACCATTCCTCCACGGTGCAGAAGCCCTCTAGCTTTTCGACCATCACCCTACCATACCAGGTTCGGTCAAAAATAGCAATATGCCCGTCCCGCGGCAATTGGTTCCAAAACCGCCAGAGATATTGCCGGTTCTTTTCCGCTGGGGTCGGCGCACAGATTGGCACCACCTCGTAACCGCGCGGGTCCAGCGCTCGTGAAATCCGCTTGATATTGCCGCCTTTACCGGCCGCGTCCCAGCCCTCATAAGCCAGTATGACCGGTATTTTACGCTGATACAGCCGGTTGTGCAGCTCTGCAAGCCGCTTCTGGCTGGCCTTGAGCTCCTTTCGGTATTCCTCCTCCGACTCAATGCGGCAATCCAAACGGATGTCACACAAACGCGGGGTGGGATTGCTCACAATATCCGCCGAGGTGCGTATCATCGGGGAAGCTTGCGGCTTCTCCTGTTCCATCTGTGCAAGCCGCTGTTCTATCGCCTGGATGACCGTCGTGAACACCTTGAGGGTTGCATAGCGTTTGTCGGTCGCCTCCACAACCGTCCAGGGGGTATTGCAATGGTCGCTGCGGTACAGCATTTCCTCAAAATAGGTGAGCTGCTTGTCATACTGTGCATTGTGCTTCCAATCTGCTTTTGTCACCCGCCAACGGGTTTCCTTATGCGACTCCAGCGCCTTAAAGCGCTTCTTCTGCTCCTTTTGGGAGATATGCAGGAAAAACTTTAGCAGAAGATAGCCGTCGTCGGTTACCTGCTGCTCAAAATCAGCGATCTCCTCAAAGCGGCGGTCCAGCTCCTTATGAGAAAGATCCTCCTCATCATGCGCAAGTGTTACCGAACGATACCAGCTGCGGTCAAAAATAGCGATATCCCCGTAAGCCGGCAACTTCTGCCAAAAACGGCGCATCCATGGATAGCGCTTTTCGTCCGCAGTTGGCGCATCAATGCTGTATACCGAAAAACCGCGCGGATCGAGATTGGCAATTAGGCGGGAAATCATACTCCCCTTACCAGAGGCGCCCCATCCTTCAAACACAATCAGCATCGGGATTTTCATGGTGCGCATCTTTTGTTGCAGCACCCCCAGCCGCAATTTCAGCGGCTTTGAAAGTTCATCCCACTTTTCCTTTTCTATCCTTGCCCCAAGATTCGTTTCTTCTAGCATCCTGGTCCCTCGCTTTCGTTGCACGATTCTAGTTATATAATACATCATTCCACCGCAAGATGCAATTTATTTTGTGAGATTTTTTTCCATACCTTGATTTTATACCTGCTTTCCACAAATTTCCTGCCACCAAAGGGTTGGCGCGGGGCCACTGCAACAAACCGACAAAAAATACTCGTCCAGCTGCCAGGTATACAGCTCCGGATGATCCTGCGTCTCCACAGTATCCAGCTGCACCGAAATGCCCCGTCCGTCCCGTTTGAGCAGCGCCTCCTTGCGGGTCCAAACCCGCACTGCATCCGCGTTGTTCTGCACACCGGCGCGCTCGCATGGGGTAAAAAAGCGCGCCGCTATCCGTAGCGCCTGCCGGTTGCTTTGTTCGACGTCCACCCCCACCGGCCACTCAGAAATCGCACAGGCCACCAACCCTTTGGTATGGGAAAGGTTGCATTCTATCTCTGGATGTCCCACCAGATAAGGCTTGCCATGGTCTCCCGCCCTCAGCTGCGGCACAAACCCCAACGCCTGCGCCAACAGCAGCCTTGCTGCACAGGACAAATTTTCCGCCTGTGTATACGCCAGATATACCTTTGTCATTCGCCGGCCTCCTGATAACGCCACAGCATTTCGCCCAGCCTCTTTTGCGCCTCGCCGCTCGATTCACAAAAGACACGGTCCAGCCTTTCAAAAAGAATCGTTTTGTCCTTGCTGTCGCGATAGACTTCGACACATAACAGCGCTATTCGTGTATCAAAATTGCTGTACTCCTGCAACTCCACATAGTAGATAAAACCATCCAAGGATTCCCGCTGGTAGACAGAAATATCCCGTTCCCAAACAAATTGCAGCGCTGCATGTGGCTGCTTGGGAGGCGCTTTATAAACATCATTTGCGTAAAACGACCCAAGCAGTATGTGCCATCCCGCTGGCACCTTGACAGGAAGAAAACGGTTGCTTTCGTGCAGACAGCCCATCTCGCGGCAGCTGCGCATCTGTTTTACCCCGCGCGCGGCCCTTTCCCGCTCCCAAATCGGGATAATCCAGGCGAGCTGTTCCGCTTTCCAGCAGCATGGATTGACATACTGCGCGGCAAACCGATGGAGTTTTTCCACAGCAGCAGAAAGCTCGGTACATTGCGCGTGCTCCATTGGGTAGAGGCACTGGTCGCAGAGCTTTATGCAAACGGTAATCTGATAGCCGACCTCCGAAGCCTCCGCGAACCGTTCAATCCCCAAAAACAGGGTAAATTCCTGAAAGGAAAATTTCTTTTTGCGCTCGCGGTATCGATACCGAAGCTCTAATGGCACCGCCTGTCTCATGTCGTTTTTGATGATCTGCCAGCCGCTTCCCAGCGAAAGCGGCAGCACCCAGCTACAGTCCATCCCTACCCCTATTCTGCGCCGCCATAGCAGCCGCTCTACTTTATTGACCGATACGCTCTAACCGCTCCAAAATCTTTTCCCGATACTCCGCATGATGCGGCATACCGCCGCCTAGCCCGCCGCGCTTTGGCAGCTGAAGCTTGAGGAAACTGCCGTCCCTCAAGGTAATCGAGCAGTTAACCGCACCCATAATCGCCTTTTTGATCTCACAGCTTTGAATCTGCGCCAGCGGCAAACAGGTGCCGAGATCCTCCTCCACCGTTTTTCTCCGGTCAGCAATGCGATAGAATTCATTTAAATATTTGCGCTCTTCACATTCGGCCACAAGCAGATAATGCTCGGTGATGCCGACATATACATCAAAGACGGAGGTCTTTTTCTTGTTCACCTGGAGCGTGATACCATGTACCCCCGCCAAAAAAGTTTCTCCTTCTGGAATGCAACCTTCCAAAATCTGCATCATATTGCCTTCATCAAAAATTCCAGCCATTTTGCAGGCCCCTTCCATTGATATTTTGTTTATTTTACCATGTCCATCTGTGGAATTCAAGGGAACCCCAGACAAATTCCATCTGCCCCTTGTAACAGATTGACGAATATGATAAAATAATAACTATTAGAGTTGAGAAGGAGTATAAGAAATGAAAAAATTTGACGAGAATTATGTCCTGCTTGCGGACATGTATTGCGACCATTATTACCCTGACGTTTTGGTAGATAAGATAAAGGGGCTGATCGGGAAGGTAATTGCCCTATTAGAAGGCGGGGAGCAAGACCTTGTAAAAATCCAGCAGGCATTGGATGAGATGACCATTTCGATCAACAATCTGCAAGAGGAATTCGAGGAGAACGACAGCGAAATTGAAACGGTCGCACGGGACAGCATCGGATCGACGGTAGACTATATTCTGCATTGGTTCCAAATTGATATCGATATCGAGACCGCCATCCGGGAACGGGATTGGTAATGCAAGATTGTATCGCTGCACAAAGCTGCAAAGGCGCACCTTCAGAAAGGAGCAATCCCATGCCGATCAAACTGCTTGCCCTGGATTTGGATGGCACCGCTTTGGGCGAGGACCATTCGACCCTCTCGGCCGCCAACTGCGCTGCGATCCATGCAGCGATTGACGCGGGCATAGAGGTGGTGCTGGCCACCGGCCGGATGCGGGGCCGCATTCCCGAACAGTTGGAGGCGATTCGGGAAATCCGCTATTGGGTCACTTCAAATGGCGCTGCCGTTTACGACCGCCATACCGGCCAGGTTTTATACCTCAATGCGCTGTCAACCGATACCACCAGAACGGTACTGCAAACAATGGCGGCTTTTCCTTTCTATCTGGAAATCTATTGTGATGGCTATTCCTACACCGAAAATGCCCGCATCGCTGCGGCCGAACGCTTTCCAATCCGCCCCTGGCAGGCACGAATGATGCCGCGCGCCCGCCGGATTGTCGATAGCTTGTACCACTGGCTGGAGCAGGCACACGAGCCTGTTGGCATCGAGAAGATCCATATGCCCTACATCCCACCGATGTTCCTGGACGACGTTTGGCAGGCGCTGCGCGCACTAAAGGGGGTTAAGCTGGTTTCCTCGCTGCCCTCTAATTGCGAGATCAACAGCGAAAGCTGCAACAAAGCGGATGGACTGTCACAGCTATGCCGGCACCTTGGCATTCTGCCTGGGGAGGTTATGGCGATGGGAGACAACGAAAACGATACGGAAATGATGGAATATGCGGGGCTGGCGGTTGCACCCGGCAACTCTACCGAAGAAATCAAGGCACTTGCCCATGCCGTGGTTGCAGATTGCGACCACGATGCAGTTGCTCAGGCAATCCGGCAGTTTCTCCCTGTAAGATGACGCTACATAATAAAAGCGCCATGGCTTAAAAGCCATGGCGCTTTTTTTATTTGCAAAGCCTGCGCACCTACTCTGTCTCACAGACGCCTAGGGCACGCATTGCGGTGAGCGCATAGACCTTGGCGGCATCCACCACCTGCTTGACAGCCACCCGCTCATTCGCCGCATGTCCTACCGCAGGATCACTAGGTCCAAAAATTGCAATGGGAACTCCCATGCCGGCAAACCACCTTGAGTCGCTCCCCTGCTGGTAGCCTATCGGCTCCTGTGCCTGGCCGGTCACCTGCTCTGCGCTGTACAGCATATCCTGCACCAATGGGTCATCCGGCGCTGTGTCGGTAGGAACGCCGGAGCGATAGTCAAACCGGAGCTCATATTCAAACGGGTCCTCGGCCCTCAGCCGTTCCAACAAATCACGCACCTCCTGCGCGGCACCCTCCAACGTTTCCCCAGGAACAATACGGCGGTCAATCGTCACCTGTGCAAGCTCTGGCACCACATTTTCCTTGCAGCCACTATATACCTTTGCGATGTTGATGGTCGAGTGTGGCAGGTATGGATGGGTCCGCTTTTCCAGTGCAGGCACCAGCTCCCTGTCGATCAGATCGATCAGGCGAGCTGCTTTCACCGCCGCGTTGTTTCCATTCCATGGCATCGCGCCATGACAGGCTTTTCCTTTGATGATGACCGTAAAAAACATATAGGCGCGCTCGGCAATCGCGACCCTGTTGTTGGTTTGCTCCCCGATAATCACCAGATCCGGCTTATAATACCCTGCGTCACGCAGCCATGCGGTACCTCGCAGCCCATGTCCCTCCTCGTCTGCTACAGGATTGATCACCAGCGTGCCCCTTAGCTTCACTTTGGAGCGCTTGAGCGCTACCGCCGCCATCACCTGGGCCCCCACCGAGCCTTTGTCATCTCCGGCGCCTCTGCCATAGAGGTAGCAATCCTCCTCAAGCACCCCCGAAAAGGGATCATGTCGCCAGTTATGCGCATCCTCTACCGGCACGGTATCGATATGCGCATTCCACAGCATTTGCCTTTCTCCCTCACCACGCAGCCAGGCCAGTACGCTTGGGATGTTTCGGTTATCCACCTGATCCTCCATCGCCCCCTTGATCTCTGGCGGCGGAGTGACAAGCTGCACCTCTATACCCGCTTCCTTTAGCTTCTTTTGGCAGACCTGCGCAACCGCAAGTGTGTTTCCCGGCGGATAGCAGCTGTTGCAGCGTATCAGCTGCTGCATAAACTCGATGACCTCTTTTTCATCAATTAGAGATAATACCTTTTTTTCTAAATTTGTCATTTGAATATCAATCTCCCAAATACAAAATCAACAGTATCCAAAGATTGTTGGCACCCATAATGTAATGGGCGCAAAAAACACCGCGAGAATCACCACCAGCACCTCTGCAAGAAAAAACGGCCAGATTCTTTTTATCAGCTTGCTTAATTCGATTTCTCCGACATTGCTTGTGATGAACAGCAAAACCCCAACCGGCGGTGTCAGCAGGCCAATTTCCACCGTCATCACAAAAATCAGGCCGAACTGAAACGGATGAACTCCCAGCTGCATCGCAATCGGGTAAAGAATCGGCGCTAGCATAATCAGCGCTGCATTCGGCTCCATAATACAGCCAACCAGCAGCATCAGCAGCACCACCAGCAGCAAAAATACCGATTGGTTGGCAGTCACCGAGATGATTGCATTCGCAATGAGCAGCGGAATCTGTTTGATGGTCAGCATCCAGGAAATTAGGCTGCTGGCGCCGAAAATAATTGCAATCGAACCTGTAATGGAGGCTGCATTTAGAATAATCAGCGGCAGATGCGAAATTTTTAGCTCCTTTGTGACAAGGAAACCCACCAGAAGTGAATAGACAATTCCGACCGCAGCCGCTTCTGTCACAGTGAAGATCCCTAGCAAAATTCCGCCAATGACAAGCAGCGGAAGAAACAACACCGGCAGCGCCGACCAGGTTTCGCGCAGCACCTGTTTAAAAGACGGCTTTGGGTATGTGACAAGATTCTGGAAAGCCCCATTTCTATGGATAGAAAGATAGGAAATCAAAATCAGAAAAAGCCCTAGTAGCAGCCCTGGAATGACACCAGAGGCAAACAATCCGCTGACCGAGATCCCGCCGCCGATTGCCAATGCAAATACCACCATCGCCAGACTGGGCGGAATAATCGGACCTGCCACCGCGGAGGCCGCTGTCAACGCACCGGAAAAGTCCCTGGGCAGGCCGGTTTCCTCCATCATCTTAATTTCCAAATACCCCATAGAGGACACATCGGACACCGCTGTTCCGCTGATTCCCGCAAACATCAGGCTGGCAAAAATATTTAAATAGGCCATACCGCCCCTAACCGGTCCCAGCAAGGTTTTCAGAAAACCGGTCAATCGCGCCAGAGCACCCGAGCGCTCCATGATATAGCCCATAATCCCATACAATGGAATGGCTAGAAGCGCGAAGGAGTCCAACGAGGTATACATTTTTACTGCGGCCATATTCGGGGCGGTATTGGTTGCTACAAGCAGTCCCGCTACCCCCGCAATTCCCATGCTGAAGGCGACTGGTATTCCAATCAGAAACGCGATTACAAAGATCACAGCAATTACCAGCATCTACCTCGCCTCCATTCTTGATGAGAACATCTGCTCAATCGAGCGAAGGTTTTCCGGCCGGCTTGCAGCCAAACATAAAAAGGTATAAAGTGCGCGGCAGAACAAAAACGCCATGCCAACCGCAACCGACAAATAGGACCAGAAAAGGGATATTTTCAGCGCCGCATATCTTTGGATCAGCTGTTTAGGCAGGATGGTAATACAGCCATAGCACAAAAAGGCGGCATAAAACAGGATTGACAGGCTGGTAACCACAGATACTACCGCTGCTGTTTTGCCTTGAAAGCGTTTTTTCAGCAGGTCAAAGCCCACATGGGCGCCCTGGTGCAGCGCAACGGTCGCCCCCAGCAGTGCAAACCAGATGAACAGCAGACGGGAAAGCTCCTCCGAAAAGATCAGGGAAGATTGCAGCACATATCTGCAAAAAACCTCGACAGGCAACAGAATCGACAGTGCAGCACCGAGCAAAATTTCAAGCAGACAGTTCCAATACATCATCGTGTTTACCACACCGTCCAGCAGGGTGAACAGCTTGCTTGTCTTCATATCGCTTCCTCCATACAGCAGGCGGCGTCCGATGCCATCCGCTTAGAAGCGTTCAGCACCATTTTTCAGACGTCAGAACTGCTTATAATTTTTAAATCGCTGGAATGAACCTTTTCAATATGCTCGCAAACGACCTGTTTGCATCGCTCCACATCTCCGCTTTCGATGGCGTCGCAAATGCGCCGGTGTCCGATCACATCATCTTCAAGCTCGATATTCCTGGAGGTATGCGCATTATAATGGAACAAATCGGTCAGGGTGGTCAGGCTGTCGTAGATCTTTTCCAGACACAAAAATCCTGAGCACCGATAGATTTTCCGGTGAAAGTCTTTGGAGAGGCGGAAAAATTGTGTGAGGTCCTTCTTTTGATAGGCTTTTTCCGCTGCACTGCTGATCTCCTGCAACTCCTGCATATCCTGGGCGGTGTGATGTAGCGCCACCTCTCCAATTACAAAAATGTCCAGCGCTTTTCGCATCTCAAACAGCATCGAAAGCTCCGCGCCGGAAGGATGATTCACATAGCTGCCTTTTCTGGGGATGGTGGTCACAACGCCTTTAGACTCTAGCAGCAATCTCGCCTCTCGAATCACCGTTTGGCTGACCTTAAAGCGTTCCATCAGATCGCGTTCGATCAATCTGGAGCAAGGCTTTATTTCATTTTGGGAAATCAATTCGATAATCGCTTCGGCAATCTGTGCAGACAAGGTCAAGGAAAAATCCATCATTTTTTACTCTCCTCCAGCAAAATAGATTACCGAAAGTATAGCATATTTTGGAAGCTCATTCAATTTTTGTGGATGGCTCTATTTTGCCATTCCACCCCTCAAGCTCATGGATAAACCTTACAATATTTTCGGCAGCCGCACAAAGCATCCGCTCCCCCTTTTCCGGCGTTGCCGCTAAGGGATCTCCGATATACCCGTCCGGCGCCACCGATCGCCAATCCTCCTTGCTCATCCGGTAAAGAAGCTTTGCACTACAGGGCCTGTAGTTCACCGATAAAAATGCCGAGCGTGGCTGCTGGTTGTTCGGCTCTACCCCCTCAAGATGCACCAACTCCGGCCGCAGTGCCATCATTTTTGAGGTTTCAATTTCGTCTGCATGTCCCAAAACGGGAGAATCACAAAGCGCAAGAATTTCATCGTTGGCAACTTCTACGACACTTGCAATCCAAAAGCGTGCCTCGGTTTTTTCAAGCACCTGGTCGGCGGCAACCACCAGTGTGGAGTCGCAGCCTCCGGTATGTCCGTTGATTCCAATGACATGCTTCACCCCGTATTTGCTCAGACTATCACAGATCTCGACGATCTGAGCAATCACCGTCTGCGCCGAAACGTGAATGGCGCCGGGAAAGCTTTGATGCCATGCGCAGGGCACATACCAAATCGGCGGAAGGATGGGCACACCGGTCTGTGCCGAAACCCGCTGTGCAATCCCCATCGGAATAAACACATCAACCCCCAACGGCAGATGACGGCCATGCTGCTCGGTGCTGCCAATCGGCAGCAGCACCGTGTCGGTCTTTTCCATGAGCTGCGCAACCTCCGGCCAGGATAACTCCTGCCACCAAATAGGTTTCTTCTCCATTTTTCTCCCTCCCACTTTTAAACAAAAGCTGTTACCTCAATCTCTATCTGAAATGCGCCAACCAGCTTTGCCTGCACGGTCGAACGGGCTGCCAAGGCGGTTTGTGTCGGGAAATACCGCTTATAAACCTGGTTCATCCTCTCAAAGTCCCCGATATCCGCGAGGAACACCGTCGCTCTTAAAATTTTATCCATTGAGCTGCCTGCACCTTCCAATAGTACCTTGATGTTCTCAAGCACCTGCGCAGTTTCCTCCTCAATCGTTCCGCCGATATACCGTCCTGTTTTTAGATCTTTGGATACCATTCCCGATAGAAAAATGAGGCGATCCAATTGCGTTCCCAACGCAAAGGGAAGCATGTTTTCGGCAGACGCTTGGTTTAAACTGCCGCCAATCGTTGTTTTCTCCATCCTGTACCATTCCTTTCTGCACATGTTTTTGATTTAGCGGACGGTTTCTAGCACTCGGTTTACAATATCCTCACCAACGTCCGCGGCAAACTGTGGATAAAGGTCCTGGGCCGCCTGGATGATACGCTCCATTTCTGCTGGCGCAATTTCATTGACACTCATTTTCTCCTTCAGCTTTTCCAGATATTGCGCATTCTCCTCGGTCGTCGCCTTGCGGTTCTGCGCCACGCCGTCATCAATCGCTTTTTGAAGAATCTCCTGTAAATCCTCTGGCAGCTGCGCAAAATAGTCCTTGTTTATGGTAATCGACCACGACTCGTAAAAGGTATTGGTCACCGACAGATATGTCTGTACCTCAAAGAAATTGTTAAAATAAATATTCGTCGCAGAGTTTTCCTGTCCATCCACTACCTTTTGGTCAAGTGCTGCATACAGCTCGGAAAAGCTGATTGACACCGGATTCGCTCCAAACGCCTGAAAGGTCGCCAAATGCGCTGGTACGCCGCGGGTCCGCAGTTTTATCCCGCTAAAATCCTCCAGGCAGGTGATCGGACGCAGTGAATTGGTGATATGCCGAAAGCCAATGTCTGGATAACCCAGTACCTTGAACCCTACCTTTTCCGCATAACCGCTTAACTCCTGCCCAATTTCGCCGTCCAGGACCTTATAGGCGGTCTCGGAATCCTTGAATAGATAGGGAAAGGTAAGTACCCCCATCTCCGGCACAAAGCTTGTCAGATCGGTTGGCGTGCAGACGGTCATCTCCAAATTTCCCAATCCAACCGCTTCCAGCATTTCACGCGGTCCGCCGAGCTGGTTGCTGGGGTAAAGCTCCAGCTTGAGGCGTCCTGCACTGTCCGCTTCCACCTGCTCCTTAATTTGGAGTGACATGACACCAATCGGATTTTCCAACGCTTCGGGCAACCCCACGCGAATTACAAAGGTTTCTTTCGACGCCGGTTCCTCCGCGCTGCTGGACGACGGCTGAGAAACAGGCGGTGGACCGCTGCTAGTTTGGGAACCTGGCGTTTTTGAGGTACAACCTGCCAGGGTACCTAGAACAACCAAACCTATTAAGGTAATACAGAGCGCCTTTTTCATAATAATCCTCCTTTGTCACACGCTTTTGCAAATAAACGATTATCGATAATCGTTTATTTGCATTTAGTATAGCACACAAATTTCCAAGATACAAGTTGATTTTCTCTGTCAATTTGTCTAAAATTTCCGCCTCAAAAATGGGACTTTCACTAGGAGCTGCTTGTTTACCTGGTTCATTTGTGCTAAGATATTCACAAAGCAAACGATCTTTAAGGAATGATAGAGGTGATTTTTTGTGCTGCAAAAGCAATCAAACGCTTCGCCCAACGCCTGGATTTGGGAGGAGCTCAAGCGGTTCTCCCAGCCTGAAACGAAGCCGGCTCATTTGATCCCTGGGATATATTCGGCCTTTTGCACCGGTGACAGCAAGCTGATTTTAGCGGCTGCGGCGGCGCTTGTACAGCCGCTCGCTCATCTGGAACAGCAACCCGCCCGTTGGATGAATCTGGCCCGCCAGCTGCACCAGGGGGGCGCCTATTATCTGTCCTATGAAGCCTGGCGCAACCTATGTCCGGAGGAGCTTTGCGAGGGCATCTCGGTGGAGGATTGGCTGCGGATTGTACGGCTGGGTACCGCGCATCGCAACGGCTACTTTCGTATGTCCTGCCTGGAATCGCTCGCGCCGTACGGCGCACAGGGGCTGAACGTCTACCTGCTGGCGATGAACGACCACATCAAAGGGATTCGTCTGCTGGCAAAGCAGCTGGCATTTGACGCGCTCAAAACATGCAGCACTACCGAGCTGGTGTTGGCGCTGCCATATGCAAACCGGCTGTTGCATGGTGCAAGGCGTGAGCAGCAGGATGCTGAAGCTGTCATCTCGTATATACAGAATCGATTGTTTCAGGAGGTGGAGCACCTCAGTGCAAACGAACTGCGCAAGCTAAACCTCGACGCCCGCAAATGTTGCTATCGTCTGCTCGCACAGACCTGCTCATCGCTGCCGGATGAGCAGCTTGCACAGCTTTTGCATGGGGAGCGCGACCCCTTTTGCCGCCTATTGCTGGTTTCAGGCAATCTGGCGCACTTTTGGGAGCATCCGCCGCTGTTCGGGCTGCTGTTGCATGATCGCAGCTACGAAATCCGGCGCACCGCGCTGCGCTATCAATATGAAACCCGCGGCTGCCCGCTGGATGGCAGTGAACAGGAATTCCTGCTGGACCGCAGCGCCGCAATACGCTCCTACATTCAGTTTCTCTACCGTTACCGGCAGATGGAGGTGGACACCCGCGACTTCTATCGCTCGCAGCTGCATGGACCAAACCGCACCGCAGCTCTGGTGGGCTTCTGCGACGTCGCACAAAAGGAGGATTGTACCTGGCTCAAGGGGTTGCTGGGGGAGTCGCCGCAGGTGACACGGGCGGTTTTGGGCGCGCTTGCACGGGTGATCGGTCCGCGGCAGCGTCAGCTTTACCTGCGTTATCTGCAATCTCCGGACGACAGCGTCTCCAAGGCGGCCTTGCTCGCTATCCAGCACTCCTGTTCGCTGTATTCCTGCAATGAAATTTTCCTCAAGCTTTCCACTGCCACCATCCCACATGTGCAAAACCGGCTGCTGGAATTGCTGATCCGCGCTGACTGCTGGGAAAATCTTCCCTATCTGTTCGCCGTTTCCCGTTGGCCGGACCCAAATTTGCAGCAGAAAGCGCAGTACGCACTCAGCCGGTGGCACAGCAATTTTATGCACCCCTCCCACCAGCAGGCGGAGGCTATTTTGCACGCGTTGGACAAAAACTCCGACACCTATCCGGGCATCCTGGCGCTGCGGCCGATGCTCGAGCGCATTTGCAAGGAGCAGACTAAGCGAAATGCGCTTGTCTGGTCGGACGGCTACCAGCCTTCTCCTGAGCTGGACGCATTTTTCTATCACTCGTTCACCGACTTTGATGGGATAGAGTATTCGCCGGAGTCCAAACGTCTTTACGCCAGCGAGCTTTGTAACCTGCTCTATTATGCGGTGCGGCGGGAGAGCTACTGGCAGGAGCTCTGGCGGGAGTCCGGCACCGTTTACAAAATCACCATGATAGACGGGCACCGCACCCGCATTGAAATTCCAAAAAGCCAGCGAAAAATCGGCTTTTTAGAAAAGGAGGTGCGCCTGTACGAAACGCCCTCTCAATTTTTCACCATGCCCTACCCCGAATTTTACCGGGCGCTCTGCCATTATGTCGGACTCGCCCAGGCAAAAGGGCTGTTGTATAAGGAGCGGTACGACACCCTTAGCCAGCAGCTGGAGCAATTCCGCGAGATGTACCTTGCCAAACAGATGGTTGTCATCAAGCGCAAGGTTGGACGGTTCCTCAAGCAAAAGTTGCCGTCCCTGCCGCTGAAAACCTATGAAAATCAGACGCGGCTTTCGTTTTCGCCTGGGCAGCTCGCCTCGATTTCCCAGCTGATGCCCTCCGCTGATACACTCCAAACCCTGTACATCCTTGGCAAAAAGGTGCACGGGCTTGAGCAGCTAAAAAATTTCCACAAGCTGAAATTCCTCTCGCTGAGCAACATGGGGCTGCGCGATCTCTCCTTCCTGTCCGGACTCACCCAGCTCAGTGAACTGGTGCTGCACACCAACCAAATCACCGACATCTCGCCGTTGGAAAGTTTGCAAAATCTCAAGCACCTGCACCTTGCAAACAACCAGATAAAAGACTTTTCGGTACTTCATAGACTGCCAAAGCTCAAAAAGCTGATGATCGACCCCGGCCAGGTACCAGATGAGGCGTTTATTCTGGAGCACCTGCCTTATTTCACCCTTACTGTGTCTGTATTCGACCTGCTGCCGACCGAAACGCCCGACCAGTTTCAGTCCTTCAGCCACTTTGAATACAAACCGTCCCGCAACAAGAAAAAATCCAAAAGCGGAACCTCCCAGCAACAGCTCAATATCCGCGACCGCTGGCTTTTCAGCGGCATCGCCAACGCGCTCGGCCATTTTCCCAGCGTGCGCTATGATATGCAAAAGCTGTGCCAGCTCGACTGCTCCAACCAGTGCCGTTTGGTGGAGGACTTTTCCTTTTTGAGCGGCGAGGGGGATTTCTCTGCCTTACAGTGGGCGGTCAACCTAAAAAAGCTCAACCTTTCCAACCGAATTCTCAATGATTTCTCTATACTGAAAAACTGCACAAAATTAACCCATCTGGACCTAAGCTACACCAACTTTGAAGATTTGCAGCTGTTGGAAAACTTTCCCGAGCTGACCCAGCTAAATTTGGCGGACAACCCGAACCTGCTGCATTTGGAGGCGCTTGCCTCACTGGAAAAATTGCAGCAGCTTACCATCAGCGAGGACGCTATCACTCCGAAACAGATTCTGGAGTTATTGCCGCAGATGGTCCTTACCACCCTTTGGAATCACAATTATACCTTTTTGCGAAAATCGAAAGACTCTTATAAAGAGGAGGAGGACTCATGCGAGCATTACGATTGAAGCGGTTTGTAGCATTGCTGGTTGTGCTGCTTCTGCTTTCCGGCTGTCAGGCGCGCAGCACAAACAGTTCTGCAACAACGTCCAGCAGTGCTTCTCAAGACGAAAATCCAGCCTCCTCTGGCAGCACTTTCACCCCGCTAAAACAGCCGGACGAACCTGATTCTGAGGCAATCGGGCTACTGGAGGAGATCGATGTAACCCAGAGCGAAAGCTTTTCCTATGCGCTGCCGCTGGATGGGGATAACTCCCCTGTGGTAGACTGGAATGGGCAGAAAACCAGTACTGTCCGGATTTACAAATACGATTACGACGCGGCACAGTATTCCGCCTACCTGCTGCCCGCACCAGAACAGGAAATTACCCTGCGGCAGCTTGCACAGACCGCGCTCGACCCGTTTGGTTATTACGCCTCGATCATGCAGATTGACGCAGTACGGCAGGAAAAAGACATGGCAATTGTCAACCTCCAAATCGACCCGGAACGCATTGAACCCTATTTCAGCGGCCTTTCCGAGACGCGCTCCTATTTGGATTCGGTCGCTCGTTCGCTAATAGAGGCGCATAGCAGCATTACACATGTGGGCTTCACCATGAACGGCGGCCAGTTCAAAACGCCCGCGCTTACCTTGGAGGCTGATGGCTATGGCAGCTTTGAAGCCGCACCGCTTTATTCCAATGTCACTGACGAGCAGTACCGCAGTCTGCGTGAGCAGATGACCTATCCGCCGCTTAAAGAGCCGATGCGCTGGGGCGACCTGCCCTGTTATGACAGCAGCGTGCCGCAGGAAATGCAGCTGGCAGAGCTGGCAAAGCTGCTTACACTTGCGGGTGTGCCAGAGGATGGCGCATTTAGCAACCTCTTTTTCCTCCAGCAAGCGCTGTCGGCATTGCCGCTTGCTACTGCGCAATCCTCCGCTGCCGCCTATTCTAATGAATTTTCCTTCCCACAGGCCGCGCCGATTGCACAGGCTGTTTCGGATACAGAATTTGTCCCGCGCGAATGGGTGGAACAAGCGGTCCAGGAGCTTTATGGGCCGGACACTTCTGTGCAGCATCAGCATGTTTGGAAATGGAGATGGCACGCCCGCGAAGGGGTGTATACTCCGCCGCATATAGGTGGCGTAATGGTGGTGCAGCCGTATCTTTTCTCGGTGCAGGAGCAGCCAGAGGGCTATCTGGTTGAGCTGGTCTATCTGCGTCTGGGCATGGGCAATTATCAGGATGAGAACGGCGATTGGCTTGATTATGCACAGTATACCGAAATGGGAGAGCCTCTGCTCAAGGATGACCCGCAGGTGCAGGATTTGCTGAAAAACCGCCTGCCGCACTACCTGGCCCAGGTCTGTAAAACCGCAGATGGCAAGCTCTATCTGAAATCACTCAAACTTAAATAATTTTCTGTGGCAACCCGCAACAAAGCTTTACACAAAAATGTGCAGCGTCAATGCGAACGATTGGCGCTGCACCTATTATTTTTTACAGAATTTAAT
>CAJUJI010000032.1 GCA_910586875.1 uncultured Anaerotruncus sp.
CAGTAGCAAAATACGCTCAATAATCCTAAATTTTGTCGATAAAAGTCGATTTTATTGCTTTTTCCTGTCTTTAATCGTATGATTTTCTTAGATGGGCTTAATTTAGGAGGTTCTTATTATGACAAAATTGATTCACGAAACATTTCAGGCCCTGGGGATTCCAAAAACCTTTCGGGGATATATGCAAGCGGTTTATGCGGTTGAGCTGATTCTCGAGGATGAGGACCGCCTAAGACATATCACGAAGGAGGTCTATTGGAAGGTGGCGGATGCTTGCAATTGCAAACACTGTGACATTGAGCGAAATATCCGGACGATTATTTCTGCTCGGGTTTGGCGAGAAGAGGTTCGATGTCAATTTTTAGAGATGGCAGGATATCCTTTGCGCACGCATCCATCCGTTTCGGAATTTCTTGCGATTATCGCAGCGCATGTGCAGCGAGTTTATGCACAATCACATCCGGATGGATTTTCTTGAGAAAAACAAGCTTCAAGGCCGCCCTTGTCAATGGGTACAGTTGGTTGAAGTCATGTGGTCATTCATAAAGAGCGTGGCAGAATATTTTAGGAGGAACCCGCCGTAAGCGGGCTTTTTTTATTTGGCAGTCACCCTTGCGAAAAGTGCCGGATACGTAGCGGGATTTCCAGCTTCTCGGCCAACCGTCTGCATACTTGTATTTCTGTTTCTGGCAGTACATCAACAATCGTAAACTGTACATTTGGAACAAAGGGCTTGCAGCTCACAGCAAAGTGCAGCAATGCGTCAAATGCTGCTTCGCCATAAGCTGGACGGGTAACAGCGGCATACTGTGCTGCATTCGGCGCGTTCAAACTGATGGAAACGCTGTCCACCAGCCCTTCTAGCAGCGGAGCGGTCTCTTTTTTCTGGATCAGATCGCCTAACCCATTGGTGTTAACACGTATCTTCAGCTGCTTGTGGCTGCTGCGCAGATAACGGCAGACCTCCAACAGCTGATCAAGCGCGCAGAAGGGTTCGCCATAACCGCAAAATACAACCTCGGGAAATTGGGAAAGGTCGTAGCTGGAAAACGCAGCAATGACCTCTTTAGCGGAGGGGTCGTGCTCCAGCCAGAGGGAATCTGCGCTTCCCAGTCCATCGGTTTGGGAGCGGATGCAGAAGGTGCAGCGGCAAGGACAACGGTTGGTCAGATTGATATAAAGTTTATCGCCATAGGTGTAGAGAATTTCGGTCATGTAGATTCCTCCCTCAGCGGAAAAGCTGTTTTTTCAAGCCTGTGCGATCGACTGCGGTTGCCATAGCCAGATAGACCACCGCGCTGCCGCCGGATTGGACAAGCCCGCCCCACTGCATGGCCAGCGGTGCAAGCCAGCTGCCACAGAAAAGCGCTTCGGCCAGATAGTAGCCGATGGTTGACACCAATCCGGCCAACACCAGCGCAATCGTATTCCGCTTACATAGCAGCCGCTCGGACTTGTGGGTAAACCACACGGCAGTCAGCGGCTTAATGATCATGGTCGGGAGCACCCAGACAGGTACACCTGATAAAAAGTCGGCCAGACCACCGCCGATAGAAGCGGCAGCACAGGCATAAGGCATGGGCAGCAATGAGGCTGCCAGATAGATAAAAGCATCTCCAAAGTGAACGTATCCGCCATTGCTGCCAATAGGAATATGAAACAGATAGGCGGTAGTCAGCGCAATTATTGCGGCAAATAGTCCGCTGGTGGTCAGCAGACGGTAGGAATCATTTTTTGTGAGCGTCTGGTGATTCATGCTACTCCTCCCTTTCCCAAAGCTCGCGTAAATAGGGCTCAAACGCGATGCCTTCGTTTGGGTCAGTTTTCTCATGGCAGGTTTGGCGCAGCCCTTGTTCCAGCAGCTGCACCGCTTTATGCAGCACATGGTCAATCGGTTGGCCGCGCACCAGACCGGCACATACCACCGAGGATAGAATATCACCAGTGCCCGAGTAGTGCGAGCAGCCAATTTGCGGGCTGCCCACCCTCCAGCTTCCCTCTGGGGTGTAAGCGGCATTGATGATCTGTCCATCACGGTGGATTCCAGTGATGACCACCGTCCGCGGGCCTTGGGCAAGCAGTTTTTTTGCGATTTGCCCAATCAGCGCAAATCCTTCGGCGCGTTCGGCCTGCGCATAGTCCATCCCGGTGAGCAAGCACGCTTCGGTCAAATTTGGCGTGATAACATCCGCCAGCTCAACCAGCCGGCCAACAGCCTGACACATTGTCCTGTCAAACACAGGGTAGAGTTGCCCATGGTCCCCCAGCACAGGGTCAACCAATACCAAGGTCTGTGTGGTGCGGGTTTGTGCAATCCAGTGGTGAAGCCGTTCGGTCTGTGTGACACCATCCAAAAAGCCGGTAAAAATTCCATCAAATTTCACCTGCCGCTTTTCCCATTCCTCCAAAAAAGCATTTAGATGTGAGGACAGGTCTGCACACGCATAGCTGGAAAAGCCGGTCTGATTGCTGAGCGCTGCGGTTGGAAGCGGACAAGCCTGTACTCCCATCACCGACAGAATGGGAATTGCCGCGGTCAACGAACATTTTCCAAGTCCAGATAGATCCTGTACAACAGCAACCTTTGGAATCGGCATTCGAGATCCCCCCTTTTGTCATTATCATACCGGATCGAACACAAAAAAGAAAATCGCTTTAACATCATAAAGGATGGAGCATAAATTGGTAGAAAGAGATGGAAAAGGTGTGCTGTAAATACAAGGATTTATGAGAAATAACAAATGCTTTGGACTATTTTCCCAATTGAGCGGAGAATGTTTTGGAAATTATAATAAAATTACTTGAGCAAATAATAGAATCGTTGTTGAATCAATAGAAATTTTTTTGGTTTGGCAATCATGGTTTTTTTGCGGCAAATCATCAGAGAAATAAGGAAGTTGGGCAGTAGGTTTGTTTGACTATCCTGGAGGAACATGGTAGAATAAAAAAAGTTTTAATAGTTAGGTGCAGCGGATCGGGCTATTTGCTACGCGCAGGATCATCAAAATTTGATCGATGAATGCACAAAAAAGAGAACGCCTCATAAACTATTATTGAGTATAGCTCAAAACATAGTTAGGAGGATTCATATGGCAGAGCAAAGAACAGCTCCCGTCACAGCGGCTGGAGCGAATTGTTTTAAAGAAGCTGTCTGCATCGACGCCGGCAGGATATACGATTCCTGCACCGATAAAGATTGCCTAACGGATTTGCAGGTATATTTTACCGACCGCGTGCAGCCGGTTATTGACAGCGCAATCAGCGTCAAATGTAAGGATGTTGAAATTATTACCGTCTATGTAGATGTCGAGTCGGTTCCCTTTAATAAAGGGTTCTATTCGGTGGACATCACCTTCTTCTTCAAGGTGACCTTGGGGGTATACAGCTCTCCAGCGGTGCCGGCAGCGACGGTAGTCGGTGTATCAGCCTTTTCTAAGAAGGTAATTCTATACGGCAGCGACGGAAACGTCAAGGTATATTGCTCCACCGACCCGCGCAACTGCTGTGAGCATGATAATACCAATATGCCGAAAGCAAGTGTACATGTGGTAGACCCGATGTGTTTGGACAGCAAGCTGGTGGAGTGCGGCGCCGGCCCGATGTTTGAAAGCGGCGTGAATCTGCCTTCGTCGGTTTGTTCTAAGTTTGATGGTGAATTTAACTGCTGCAAGCCGCAGAAAACAGTTTTAATCACCATTGGCCTGTTCACGATTGTGCAGCTTGAGCGCAGCGTACAGATGATGATTCCCGCTTACGATTACGCGGTGCCTGACAAGGAGAGCACCAGCACCACCGACGATCCATGCGAGGTATTCAGAAAGATTAAATTTCCGGTCAACCAGTTTTTCCCGCCAAAGCTATCGGAGTCCGAACAGCTCTGACAGCGGATGGTACCTACTCCGGAGGGGCAGCCCGCCCCTTCGGATCCGTAGGGCATACATCCCCTCCGCCGCTTTTGGGGACAGGCCGAAAATTATAATATAGGAGGAATCAAGATGGCAAAGGTCACGCTGATTGGCTATACACCAGAGCCGGAAAAAACCGTTGCAGCAGCAGCAAAGCTTTGCTACTCGCCAGCAACGATTGACACGTTAATGGACAACCTGACCAACGAAAAAGCAGCGGAGTTTGTAAGGATGCTCGCTGGAATGGGCCACGAAAGCCCGCTGGAACACGCGAGCTTTACATTTGGGATTGAAGGGGCTTCCCGTTCGCTGCTGGCGCAGATTACCCGCCACCGCATCGGCTCGTATAGTGTGCAAAGTCAGCGGTATGTGCGGGAGACGCAGTTTGAATATGTGACGCCGCCGGAAATTGCGGCGGTGCCGCAGGCCGCTGCGGAGTTTGAATGCGCGATGCAGGCGGCACAGCAGAGCTATGACCGGCTGACCAATATCTTGAAGGAAAAGCATCTGGCGGCGCTGCTTGCGCAGGGGATGGAGGAAAAAGCTGCTGCCCGCGCTGCGGAAAAGCAGGCGATAGAGGATGCGCGGTTTGTATTGCCCAACGCCTGTGATACCAAAATGTTGGTGACTATGAACGCGCGAAGCTTGCTCAACTTTTTCGCACACCGGTGCTGCAATCGCGCCCAATGGGAGATCCGCGCGGTAGCAGATCAGATGCTTGCATTGGTCTGCGAGGTTGCGCCGACCCTGTTTGCAGGAGCCGGCCCTTCCTGTGTGTGCGGGCAATGTCATGAGGGGAAGATGTCCTGCGGGCGCCCGCAGCAGATGCAGGCGCATATTGCGCAGGTGAAACAGGGGGACAACCTATGAGCGGACGGTTGATTGTAATAGATGGGTTGGATGGGTCCGGCAAACAGACACAAACCCAGCTGCTTTATGAGCGGCTGCAAAAGGAAGGCGTTGCGGTGCGCAAGGTCAGCTTTCCGGACTATGAGCAGCCGTCCTCCGCATTGGTGAAGGAGTATCTTGCCGGAAGATATGGAAAGGCGAATGATGTGTGCGCCTATGCAGCCAGCAGCTTTTATGCGGTCGACCGGTATGCAAGCTATCAATGCTTTTGGAAGGCGGACTACCTTTCGGGACATACTATACTTGCTGACCGGTATACAACCTCCAATTTGGTCCATCAGCTGTCAAAGCTTCCGTCCGGACAATGGAAGGAGTTTATCGATTGGTTGGAGGATTACGAGTACCATAAGCTGGGCTTGCCCCGTCCAGATTTGGTGCTGTATTTGGATGTGGAGCCGGAGGTTTCCAGAAAACTGCTGGAAAGACGATATGATGGGGATGAGAAAAAGAAGGATATCCATGAGGCGGATTTGAAATATCAAATGCGGTGCAGAGACTGTGCATTGACGCTGGCCGGACAGCAGGGCTGGTGCTTGGTGCAGTGTTCGAGTGGGCAAAGGATGAGAGGGATTGAGGAGATCGCGGAGGAAATTTATCGGGTCGTAAGGCTTGAGAAATAAGCTCTAAAAAGAGAGGAATTTTATGTTAGAATTTAAAGAGATCACACTTGCTGACCGCAGCTGGATTGAGCCGCTGCTTGCAATGGGGAACAACCGCGGCAGCGAATATACCTTTTCCAACAATTATATCTACCGGAAAATCTACCATATCCGGGCGGCGCGGATGCAGGATTATTATATTGTGCGCTCCGGTAAGGACGAAAAGGAGACCTCCTATCTGTTCCCCGCGGGCAGCGGAGATATCAAGCCGGTGCTGCTGGCGATGATGGATGACGCTGCACTGCGCGGGCAGCCGTTTCGGGTGCATGGCGTCACAAAGGAGCAGCTCGCGGTGGTGGAAAGCCTGTTTCCAGGTCGCTTCCAGGCACAGGAGGTCCGCGACAATTTCGACTACCTTTATGAAAGCAGTGCGCTGATCACCCTGTCTGGGAAGAAACTGCACAGCAAACGCAACTTTATCAATCGCTTCCAAACCGAGCAGGAGGGGCGCTGGCGATATGAACCGATCACAGCGGAAAATCTGGAGGATTGCTGGCAGATGAACCTGAAATGGTGTGAGCAGATGGGCTGCGGGGAGGACCCAAGCTTGATGGATGAGATGTGCGCGGTGCGCAACTGCTTCGAAAACTTCCAGGCGTTGGGGCTGCTGGGCGGAGCGCTCTATGTGGCAGACGAGGTGGTTGCCTATACGATGGGGCGGCCGCTGTGTGCGGATACCTTTATTGTGCATGTTGAAAAAGCCTTCCCGCAGGTGACAGGCGCCTATCCCACCATCAACCAACAGTTTGTTTCCCATAATTGCGCGGATTTTCGGTATATCAATCGTGAAGATGATGTGGGAGATGAAGGACTGCGCAAGGCAAAGCTTTCTTATCATCCAGCGATTCTGCTTGAAAAATATGCACTCACCATGAAATAACCCTTTGGAGGTGCTAGGTTATGATCCAGTTTGCAGAGGAAAGTATGCGCGGTACGCTCAGAGCGCTTTGGCAGGAATGCTTTGGGGACAGCAATGAATATGTAGATCTGTATTTTGCGCAGCATGAAATTTCCCGCCATACGATGGTGTTCATTGATGGCGAAAATCCGGTTTCAATGCTTTCACTGCTGCCAATGACGGTTGTTACCCGTGCGGGCATTCTGCCTGCGCGTTACATTTATGCGGTTGCCACCAAACAAAGCTATCGCGGGCGCGGCATCAGCACAAAGATGCTCAAGGCCGCCCATAAACATATGAAATCGATCGGGGTAAAGCTGTCGGTGCTGGTGCCAGCGAATGGGCCACTTTACAATTTTTACGCGCGCCGTGGCTTTGATACCGCGTTTTATTCCGGTTTGGCGATTGTTCCTGCATCGGAAATCCTTCCTTTCCGCGGGAGCTTTGCTATTTCAGAGGCATCGCCTGACGCGTTTATGCAGATTCGTGAGCGCGCGTTTGCGGGGCGCACAATGTTTGTGCGTTGGGATGGGGACGCGCTGGCCTACCGTCTGACCGAGACGGCGTTTAACGGTGGCGAAACGCTGCTGCTGAATACAGGTAGCGCCAATGCGGTCGCAGTTTGTCACAACCACAATGGGCAGGTGCTGGTTAAAGAGCTGGCGCTTGACCGGATGCCGTTTGAAACTGCGCTTTCGCTGCTTGAGGAAAAATATCATGCACAGGAATATCACCTGCGCCTGCCGATGGACATAGAATGCCCCTACCCGCTGCGGCAGGTGGCGTCCGGCGCGGCCTGCTGGTATGACAATGCGGCGAAAAACCGTGTTTATGAGGTGGGAGGCGGCGCGCCGTATATCAGCTTAGTGTTGGATTGACCGCAGCTCTTAGGCCAAAGCAAAGGCGAGAGAAACGGTTCCTGTATTGCTGCGGTGGAAAATAAAAGCGAGAGGAGTATAAAAATGGTTTATGTATGTTTGGCAGAAGGCTTTGAGGAGATCGAGGCACTTGCGCCGGTGGACGTTTTACGGCGCGCCGGAATTTCGGTTGCAACGGTGGGTGTGACCGGCAAAACAGTGACAGGCTCGCACGGTATTCCGGTTGTGTGCGATTTGGAGCTTTCGGAGGCATCTGCTTCTGAGATGGAAATGCTGGTATTGCCCGGCGGAATGCCCGGCACGCTGAATCTGGAAAAATCCGCGCAGGTGCAGTCGCTATTGGAGGACGCGGTGGCCAGGGAGCTTTGGGTGGCGGCAATCTGCGCAGCGCCATCCATCCTGGGACACAAGGGGCTGCTTAAAGGGCGGGAGGCCATCTGTTTCCCAGGCTTTGAGCAACAGCTCGAGGGCGCACACATTTCGCAGCAGTATGTTTGCCAGGACGGACGGTTTATTACCGCGCGCGGAATGGGCGTTGGGGTGGAGTTCGGCGTCAGGTTGGTTGAGGTGCTGTTAGGGCCAGAGCGCGCGCAGGAGCTGCACGCAACGCTGCAATGCAGAGCCTAGACATTCGACCGCTCAAACAGCGGCTACGCAATGAGATCAAAGACTGGCGGCGCAGCCTTCCGCCCGAAAAAAAGGCGAGCGCTGACCAACGCATCACCCAACGGCTGCTGCGTTTAAAGGAGTATCAAGCGTGCAAGCTGTTGCTGACCTACGTATCGCTTCCGATTGAGGTGGATACGCTTGCGCTCATCCAACAGGCGCAAATAGATGGAAAGCAGGTCGCGGTTCCGCGCTGCGTGGAGGGTACCCGCCAGATGGAGTTTTATCTGATACAGGGGCTGGAGGACCTTGCACCGCAGATGTTCGGCGTACTGGAGCCGGTGCGGGAGCGCTGTGAGCGGTTGGAACGGTTCGAGGAGAGTCTGTGTGTGGTGCCGGCACTTGCCTATGACCATGCGGGCTACCGGCTGGGCTATGGTGCGGGCTATTATGACCGGTTTCTGTCGGGCTATCAAGGGAAAGTGGTGGGTATCACCTATCAGAAAAATTTGCGCAGGCACCTTTGGCACGGCCGGTTTGACGTGCCGGTGGAGCTGGTAGTGACCGAAAAGCGAATTTTGGTATCGAGAGCAGGCGTTCTGCGGCATAAGCGGCAGGAGAAGCGGAAATAACGGGTCTGGGTTTTGCCCCAGACCCGTTCCTAATCGCCGCAGGATTTCGCACTAAAGCGCTCCTGGGGCCGGATTTCACAACCAAAAGCCGCTTGCATAGGGATTTTGGCTGTGTGCGTGGGATGTAGAATCAAACAGACCGTGTGCAAGCTGTTTGACAGGTTTGCGCTTTAGCACCAGCCGCCGCAGCCAAACAGGATGATGATAATGAGGAGAATCCACAACCAGGAATTATTCCCACAACCAAAACCAGTATTGCCGCATCCGCAGCATGAATTCTGGATACCACAACCACAGCAATTGTTATACATAATGTTGACACCTCTCTGTTGATAGATTTGTTTTATACTATGCCCGCCGCTGCAAATGGGTGACAACCGGCTGCTCAAAAAAAATTCACTAAAATTTGCGGGAAATATTTGATTATTGTCCCAATTTGCGGTATGATATAGTCAAAGCATCCTGACAAGCAATGCTTTAAGGCAGCGGGCAAACGCCAGTAAGCACGATTCGCGTGCTTTTTAAGCGATTTCCTGCGACCGTTCGCCGCAGGCTTCAAAAGAATTCTTTTGAAGCATTTCGATTATGAGGAGGGCTTTATGCAGCATAACGACGGGTTTGATGATCTGATTACAGACTATAAAATTGGCGGGGCGGGTGGCACAGGCTCCGGACGGCCTTCCGAACGGGGGATGCGCCGTCCGACACAACAAAGACGCGCCTATGCAGGCGAGCAGCGCCAGCTGGTTCCTGCGCGCGAGACACAAACAGCTCGCAGCGCCGCAGCGCCACAGGTGCGCCACGCTGCTGCACCGCGTGTACAGGTACCGCAGCAGCGTGCAGGCGGTTCGGGCCGCCGCCCGCAGGAGCCTTACCAGGGCCGCTCGGAGCACAATGTCGAAGCGGCGGCGCGGCTTGCACAGGGAGGCTCCGGCGGTAACCGTGGCTGGGACGATGATGACGATTATGAGGAGGAGCCGGAGGATTCTGGTAGCGGGCTGGGGCGCTGGGCAAAGGCGCTGCTGGTACTGGTGCTCGCGCTGGCAGCCTCGGTATTTTTGGCGTTCTTTGCGCTGCAATCTGCAAGTGACCTGTTCGGGTTGGAGCAGCCGGATAACGAGATTGATTTTGTGCTGCCGGAAAACCTTTCCATGTCGGAGATCGCGCATCTCCTCAAGGAGAAAGGGGTCATTACACAGTCATTGGTGTTTCAGCTTTATGCGGGCCTGAGCAAGGAAGCGAGCGACTTCATCCCAGGCAACTATGCGCTCAACAGCAACATGGGCTACGACCAGATTATCAGTAAATTTATCACCGGTTCCAAAATTCTGGTGGAGGTGCGGCTGACCTTCTATGAAGGCATGACGCTCAGTGAAATTGCCAACCGGCTGGAGGAGGGCAATGTCTGCAAAGCGGAGGATTTGTACGAATATCTGGAGAGCGGCGAGCTGCCAGATTACGATTTCCTCCAAGGTATCCCCGACAGCCCAAACCGCTTCCGCGCTTTAGAGGGCTATTTCTTCCCCGATACCTATAACTTCTATGAAGATATGGGGCCGAAAATGGTGGTCAGCAGATTCTTTAACAACTTTAGCCTGCGTATGGATGAAGAGTTGCAGGAGAAGATGAAAGCACATAACCTCACGATTGACCAAACCATCACACTGGCATCGATCATCCAGCGTGAGGCGGGCGATCCCGAACAGATGGCGATGGTTTCATCGGTGTTCCACAACCGTTTGAGCAGCGATAGCCAGCTTCCAAAGCTGCAATCGGATGTTACGCGTGACTATGTCAACAATTATATCAAGCCTTTCCTTTCGGATGCGGTGGATAAAGAGAAGAATCCGGACGCGGTAGACCCGAACCAGGCGATGTATGACGCATATAACACCTATGTTTGCAATGGGCTGCCAATTGGACCGGTCTGCAATCCTGGGCTGGATGCAATCAGGGCAGCGCTGGAACCGGCGCAGTCGAACTACTATTACTTTGTAACCGATGAGGAAGGCCAGTATTACTACGCCACTACCCAGGCAGAGCACGACCAGAATGTACAGGTTGCTGCCAACAAGGGGAAGGTGCATGGTACCGACGCCGACCATGACGTGGTTGCATAAAGGGGAATCTGTTTTGCAAATACCTGAAGTTCTGTCGCCTGCGGGCGACAGAGAGCGGCTGGAAGCAGCGGTGCGCTATGGTGCAGATGCTGTCTATCTGGGTGGCAGCCAGTTTGGGATGCGCGCTGCTTCCGCCAGCTTTGGTGGTGAGCAGCTAAAGCTGGCGGTGGATTACGCCCATGCGCATCATGTGCGGGTGTATTTGACCTGCAACACGCTGCCCACCAATGAGCAAGCAGCGCAGCTGCCGGAATTTTTGCTGGCAGCGCGTGATGCAGGGGTGGATGCGCTGATTGTTGCGGATGTGGGGATTTTGATGCTGGCACGCCGGCTGGTGCCGGAAATCCCTGTTCATATTTCAACCCAAGCCGGAGTGGTTAATTATTTGACCGCGACCGAGCTGCATCAGCTTGGTGCTGCACGGGTGGTGCTTGCGCGGGAGCTGTCGCTTGAGGCGATCCGCTATATCCGCGAGCATACCCCACCGGCGCTGGAAATCGAGGTCTTTGTACATGGGGCAATGTGTATGTCCTTTTCGGGGCGCTGTCTGCTGAGCAACTATTTGACCCAGCGGGACGCCAACCGCGGAGAATGTTCTCAGCCCTGCCGCTGGAAATACCATCTGGTGGAGCAAACCCGTCCAGGCCAATATTTCCCAGTGCAGGAGGACCCGTCTGGCAGCTATATCCTCAATGCAAAGGATCTGTGCATGATCGAGCATCTGGACAAGCTGGTAGAAGCGGGTGTGACCTCCCTGAAAATCGAGGGGCGCGCGAAATCCGCCTACTATACAGCGGCTGTAACCAATGCCTATCGCGGCGCGGTGGATGCGTATTTGCATAATCCACAGCATTTCCAGCCGCCCGCCTGGACACTGGAGGAGGTCACAAAGGTGAGCCATCGCGCCTATTCTACCGGCTTTTTCTTTGGCCGTCCCGACCAGTATTACCAGAATGCTGGTTATGTCCGTGCATGGGATATTATCGCGGTGGTGGAGGGCTGGGAAGATGGCAAGCTGCTGGTCAGCGAGCGCAACCGGTTTTCAGTGGGCGATACAGCAGAGGTCATGCTGCCGCGTGCGCAGCCGGTACCGTTAGAAATTACCGGTATCTTTGATTTGGAAGAAGAAACAGAGGTGGAAGCCGCTTGTCACCCGATGCGCCGGTACCTGCTGCCGTATGACCAGCCATTGCCAGCGGGTGCAATGATTCGCCGGCCGAATCAATAGTCTTTTAAGCTGCGCAGTGTAGATGTGTGACAGCAGATCAAACGCAGGTTATCTTTTTGTCTGGGCGCGTCATAATGCGCAGGACATCCTAAACAGAAATTTAGATTCTATAGATTGAGAGGTTATCAATATGTCAGGACATTCCAAATGGGCCAACATCAAACGTAAGAAGGAAAAAACCGATGGTGCAAAAGCCAAGATTTTTACCAAAATCGGGCGTGAAATTATGGTGGCAGCGCGCGAGGGCGGCGCAGATCCGAGCAACAATAGCCGCCTTGCGACCTTGATCGCCAAAGCGAAGGCGAATAACGTCCCCAACGATAATATCAACCGTCTGCTGCAAAAGGCAGGCGACAGCAAGGACGACTATGAGGAGATTACATACGAGGGGTATGGTCCCTCGGGTGTAGCAATCATTGTGGAGACGCTGACCGATAACCGCAACCGCACCGCGGGAGACCTGCGCCATTATTTTGATAAGTGCGGCGGCAATCTGGGGCAGAACGGAAGCGTTTCGTTCTTGTTCGAGCGCAAGGGCATGATTTATATTGACAATGAGGACGGCAAAATTGATGAAGAAAAGGCGATGGAGGACGCATTTGATGCAGGTGCGACCGATTTCAATTTTGAGGATGGCCTGATTACCGTCACCACCGAGGCGAATGATGTTACAAAGGTTGCGGAAAAGCTGGCAGCGCTGGGCTATACCTATGATTCGGCGGAGGCGGAATATATCCCAATGACCAAAACGGCCATCACCGATGAGGAGCTTTTGAAGAAGATGGAAAAGCTGCTGGATCTGTTCGACGAGAATGATGATGTGCAGAATGTTTACCACAATTGGGAGATGCCTGAGGAGCCGGACGAGGACTAAAGGCGCAAATAAAAAAGAAAGAAAAAAGCCCCATTTCGGAGCTTTTTTCTTTCTCTATAAAACGATACGGTGTGTTTGGCGGGCGCTGCCCGCAGAGGGATGTTGATAACCATGAACCTATTCGATCTACTGATGGTTGCGGTAGGACTATCAATGGATGCTTTTGCAATTTCCATCTGTAAAGGTCTGAGCACAAAAACAAATTGGGTGAAAACAGGGTTTATCTCTGCAATATATTTTGGCGGGTTTCAGGCGCTTATGCCGGTTTTAGGGTATCTCTGCGGCGAGGTGATCCAAAGGTATATCAAAATGGTGTCAAGATATATGGTGTTGGTGCTGTTATGTCTCATTGGTATCAATATGATTTGGGAGACACTTAAAGGAGAAGAAAAAGAGGCGGATGCGGCGCTGACCCCTGCTGTAATGCTTCCGGCTGCGATTGCAACAAGCATCGACGCCTTTGCGGTTGGTATCACACTGGCAGCACTGAATGCACCGCTGCTTTCCTCGGCAGGATTGATTGGAATTACGACCTTTTTCATTTCAATGGCAGGAGTCGGGATAGGATATTGTTTTGGCAGTAAATTGGAAAAGCAGGCGGGAATTTTAGGCGGTGCGATTTTAATTCTCATGGGATTGAAAAGCTTTTTTTAGAGACAGATGGAGCCCTCTGGTACACGCTGCACTGGATTTTTGCCAGTTGGTCCCCATGGGGTTCCTTTTTTGTGGTCAAAGACAGGTATTGCTGCGATTTGGTAAAAGGAAATGGGGTTAGGATGGAAGCTGCAAGCGGATGATGGTAGCCTTCAGTTTATCCATATCAATCGGCTTTGAGGTATGCGCATTCATACCGGCGGACAAAGCCGCCTGTACATCCTCTTCAAAAGCGTTGGCTGTCATTGCGATAATGGGGATGGTTTTTGCCAACGGATGATTGCTGGCACGGATGTTGCGGGTCGCCTCATAACCATCCATAACCGGCATTTGTACATCCATGAAAATCATATCAAATTCATTCGGCTGTGCGCACAAAAAGCGTTCAACCGCTTCTTTGCCATTGGAGACCAACTCGCACTGGACACCCTCAATATCCAACAGCTCCACTAAAATTTCTGCATTGATTTCGTTGTCTTCAGCGGCCAAAACTTTTAATCCCTCTAAAGAGCAATCCTCCAATATAGGCTGTTTTGCGGTGTCAGATTCGCCATCTAATAGCTGTGCAATTGCGCGCTGGAAGCTGGACAGGAAGAACGGCTTAGGCAAGAACATGTCAATTTCAGTGCCGGTGCTGGCTTCTTTGGCTTCTTCCAAATCATAGGAGGTCAACACGAAGATAGGCACCTGTGAGTCGATCTCCTGCCGAATGCGCCGGGCGGTTTCCAATCCATCAATACCTGGCATTTTCCAATCCAGCAAAATGATGTGGAATTCCTGGTTGGTTGCGTATGCTGCACCGGCCATCTCGATCGCTGTTCGGCCGTCGGTGGCGTAAGAAACCTCAACACCAGTGTGACACATGGCATTTTGAATGTTTAGGCAGATTTGCTCCTCATCGTCCACCACCAGCAGACGAGTGATGTTGTGACGCGGCCAGAAGGTAGCATCTCTTGTTGCGCTGACGGTGGCAAATTCAACCTCGACGGTAAATGTGCTGCCCTCATGTACTCTGCTTTGTACAAGGATGGTCCCGCCCATTAGATCAACAATATTCTTGGTAATCGCCATGCCAAGGCCGGTACCTTGGATTTCACGGGTGGAGTCGGTGACCTCGCGGGAAAATGGATCGAAAATGCTTTGCAGGAATGCTTCACTCATACCAAAGCCATTGTCGGAAACGGTGAAACGCAGATGGGAGTGTCCGGAGCTGTCCTGTTCAAGTCCCTGTACAGTCAGTACAATTTCGCCGCCCTCCTGGGTATACTTAACCGCATTGGAAAGCAGGTTAATCAATACCTGGTTCAACCGCAGCTTATCACCTAACAAACTTTCAGGTAAGTGCCCCTTGGTGTACAGCTCAAAGCTCTGTTCCTTTGCACGTGCCTGAGGCAGCATCATAGTGTATAGCTCGTCAACCAGTTCCGGCAGGCTAAACTCGGTAATGTTCAGCGACGTTTTTCCACTTTCGATCTTGCTCATATCCAAAATGTCATTGATCAGACCGAGCAGATGCTGGCTGGAGGAGGCAATTTTTCGGGTATATTCCCTCACCTTAGCAGGGTCTTGTGCATCCCGCCCCAGCAAAACCGAAAAGCCCACAATCGCATTCATGGGGGTGCGGATGTCGTGTGACATATTTGCAAGGAAGTTGCTTTTTGCCTCGTTTGCGGCCTTTGCAGCCTGCAATGCGTCATCCAATACTGCATACATCCGATGCTCTTTTGTGCGGTCGGAAAGCATTAGAATAAAGCAATCTTCTTTTTCCAGCGAGCAGTGGTGAAGCAGCTTTTTAAACCAGCGCAGCTCATGTGTTTTGGTGTGCAATAGCTCCTGCTCCTGTGTCCACATGTCGCCGACGGGGATTGCCGCCAGCGTTTGTTCACAAAGGCTTGCCTCTGTGTGAGGGTCCTGCGTCTGCTCAAACAACAGGCCACGAACATCCTTTTTAAGCTCCTCTACATCCAGTCCCAGCACCCGTTCTAAATTGGGGCTGACATATTCAGCGGTGAAGTCCTTGGGGGAGAATAAAATAAAAATATCATCGGTGTTTTCGGTCAACAGATCGAACAGCTTCTCACGGGAATGAAGCTGCTGGTTCTTTTCCCAGATATGGCGGCGGTTGTTGAGAATCACAAGCAAGACCGCACCCAATGCAACCGTTCCAAACAGAAAGAGCATCACAAGCATGGTCACAAAGGTAAAAAGATTCATGCTGGCATTTACCACCTGCATGGGCGCGATGCTCACCAATACCCAATCGGAGAAGCCCACCGGCTGATAGGATAGATAATGCGAAATTCCATTTAGCTTACAGGTCGAGATTCGATGCTCTTCATTTTTCCAATCTTGGATGATAGAGGTGATTTCCTCCTCCGAAAAGGTGCCCTTGCCGCGCAGATAGTCCAAAAAATTATTCGGCTGCTCGGTGCTGTTTTGGGAGGAAAACAGTACATGTCCATCCGAGGAGACCACAAAGCAATCGCTTTTGCCCGAGAAAGCACTGATGCTCAATGCACGCTGCATATCATCGGTATGAAAGCTAATGCCGATAGCGGTGTATGCAAAGCCCTGAAACTCTCCCGGCTCAATCGGGACCGCAAAAATTGTGATGTGTGCAGTGGTGGGCAGGGTGTTGTCTGCCACGATGTTTTTGCGTTTTACTACCAGCTGCTCCAGGCTGTCTCCCAGATCTAAAGATCCGGTGCGGCCCTGTGCAGTAATATAGCTGCCATCTTCAGCAAGGAAGTAAAAGGTTGCAAAATGCCAATCCGCCTTTTCTTCTAGGATAAAGGTCGAAAACTCCTCGGGGTTGGTATTGGCAACGTCGGAAATATAATACCGCCAACTCCGCAAAAGCCGCCAGTTTTTGGTGATGGTGGAACGGAAGATACTATTGATCTGGGTATAAATTTCATCCAGATGGCTCACGCTTTCCTGGTGGATTTGCTGGGAGGCAAATTTGGAATAGAATAGACTGATCAGGATAACGGCAGCCAGAGCAACAAAGACCGCAATTGCTCCCAGCAGTTTCTTCCTTGGCATGGTAATTTCTCCCTGTTGTTGAATTTGGACGGTTGACATAAGCCCCAAAAATAGGCGATGTATGGTATTGATTATAACAGTTTTTTCCGATGTTTGCAATCCTTGACAGGTTATTGATTTACTGGTATCATGCAATTAAAATATACAAAATACCCACAAATGATTTATAAAAATTGCTGCAAAATAAACGCCGTATTTCGTTCCATTAGGCCATGAAAGGGATAAAATAGAGGTTGTTTTTTCGCAGAAAAGATTGTTGCGTACAGCTGATTGTGGAAAGGACTTAACATCTATGAACGATTCAGAAGGTTCTCAATTGACACCGTCCTCCCCCAAAACGCAAAAGCTGAAAAAGGCTTTTCGCGCTGCCTTTCCGTATACCATCCCAATTTTTGCGGGCTTTTGGTTTTTGGGGCTAACCTATGGTATTTATATGAATGTTTCCGGTTTCAGCTTTTGGTATCCAATGCTGATGAGCCTGGTTATTTTCGCCGGTTCGATAGAATTTGTGACGGTCAATCTCCTATTGGGCGCGTTTAATCCATTGCAGGCGCTGGCGATCACGCTGATGATTAACGCGCGACACCTGTTTTATGGAATTTCTATGTTGGACAAATACCGCAAAACAGGACTAAAAAAGCTCTATCTCATTTTCGGCATGTGCGATGAGAGCTTTTCCATCAACTATACAGCGGAAATTCCTGAGGGGATAGACCGAGGTTGGTTTATGTTCTTTGTAACCTTGCTCAACCACTTTTACTGGTTTTTTGGCGCGACCCTAGGCGGCATCTGCGGTTCGCTGTTGCAGTTCAATACCGAGGGGCTAGACTTTGTGATGACCGCGATGTTTGTTGTCATTTTCATGGAGCAATGGCTCAAGGAAAAGCAGCATATAAGCGCATTGGTGGGAATTGGACTTTCGCTGCTCTGCCTGCTGGCGTTCGGTCCAGAACAGTTTATGCTTCCAGCGATGTTTCTGATTCTTGCCGTACTAACCGGCCTAAAAGGGTTGCTTGAAGGGAGAGTGGGCAAAGCATGACACTGACACAACAGCTGATTACCATAGGCATGGTGGTTTTAGGAACCATGCTAACACGCTTTTTGCCATTCCTATTTTTTCCCGCAGGAAAACCCACCCCAAAATACATTCAGTATCTAGGGATAGTGCTTCCATCGGCGGTGTTTGGCCTGCTGATTGTGTATTGTTTGCGCAATGTCAGCCTATTGGCAGGGAGCCGCGGAGTGCCAGAGCTGCTTGCGATTGTAGCGGTAATTGGAATCCATCTTTGGAAACGGCAGATGTTGCTTTCTATCGCTGGCGGGACAATTTTTTATATGCTGCTGGTACAGTTGGTTTTTTAAAGGATATAGAAAGCCCCCTCCCTGATTTTCAGGGAGGGGGTCTGTGTTAATCTAGGATTCCTTTTTGATAGAGGATGCGTGTAACTGCGATGGTAACAAATACGGCGAGAATCACCCGCAGCCAGGAAGACAGTCCCAACCAGGAACAGACACAACAAAGCGCGAATGCAAAGATGGCAATTTTCGGGTGGTGGATTGCGGACTGGGCAAAGATGGCGCCGTATAGCGACGGTAAAATATAGTTTGCCATTCCGTCTTTGATGGCCGGCGGAATCATTGCAATAATTTGGGTGCCAAACAGTACGCCGACAAACAGAATCACCAGATTCACAATGACCGAACCGCAGATTGCCAGGGTAGAAACAATTTCCGCCTGATCGGAGCCAGGCTCCACGCCAATGATGTCCTGCGCGGTGGACGAGGCGGGCAGACGGATGTTGCCGTTATTGCCCGAAAGAAAGCTGATGTAAGTACCTGTCAAGCCATAAACGCTGTAAAAGGAGATCGGTTCAATCACATGGAATGCGCCATAGGCCACGATAATGAGCCCCCAAGCTTTCAGCGCAATTTCAAATGGAGGAAAAACGCCGTGGATTAAAAACAACAGCACGCTGGGCATAAAGCTTGCAGCACAGGCCAGCAGCAGCGTCCAAAAACCGATACGTACGGTTGGAAGGGTCCAGGATTTGAAAAAAGCTTCGTTTTGTCCCGGTTTCATCATCATTGTTATAGTCCCTCCTTCAGCGCAGCAGAATGCCTGCGACCGTTCCGCCCAAGATGGCAAAGCCCAACGCCCATTCCTTCAGCCATTTGCGGTTTTTTGCAACCTTCAGCAGAATATACATAATCACAAAGCCGACCAATGCGGCAAACGCCTGTTTCCCCACCTTGACAACATAAGGAGAAAGCAGATAGGAATAAAGTCCTAGCATGGCGGCGCTGGTGATCAGCCCCAGCCATTTTGCATCGCCGCCGCCCATCCGTAAACGGACGGTTTCCAGATGCGGGGTTAAGAAGGCCGCGATCAAAAGCCAGCCTGCACCGTTGACCGACATCGCCCACCAAGCGGTTGCCATTGCGGTCAGGTTGTAGCCTGCGCCGCCCAGCTCCACACCATAAGCCTCCGCACCCAGCGTGCAGGCAGTCAGCTCGGTGCTGGCCGAGCCGATCATGGAAAGCCGCATCCAGGTGATTGGTGCGCCAACCACTACCATCATGCTGACTACAACAATGAAAATTGCGATGGTAGGGCCGATGGAGATAATCATACCACAGCGCACACTTTCTTTACACTGCTCTTTTGTAACGCCAACCAGCGGAGCGTTTTTAAAAGCTAGGCGAATGTATAAAACAGACTGGATGATAACAATGCTGACCAAAGCAAATGCAGCGGCCCAAATTGGCCAACTATTGGCAACCTTTAAAATATCCTCCAACAATGACACCTCCTCTTTTTGCGGGGCTTTCGCGTACAGGGTCAGATATATTTCTGGATAGCGGTATAGACGATATCGCGGCAACCGGCGACGTCACGGATGTCGACCACCTCATGCGGCGAATGGGAATAACGGCGCGCTACATTGATGGCGCAAACCTCAGCATCTGGGCGCTCGGTGTATACGCCGGAGCTGTCGGTAAAGGTGTCCGCAATGTCGTAGCCATAAGGCAGCTTGAGCTCATCGCCTGCCTTACCTAGCGCGGTTGTGAGCTTGCGGCTGGAGAAACACAGGGTATAGGCCGGACGGCAGCGCTCCCAGCGGCGGATCACCGGGCCGTCACCGATTTTCCAGCTCTTACTGATGGGCAGAGTCGGCGCATAGCCGTAATTTGTGTCAATTGCAATGTAAAAGTCAGCGTCGATGGTTTTTCCGATATAGCTTGCGCCGCCCCACATCCGGACCTCTTCCATGCGGGTGCCGATCAGATAAACCGTGTCCCGTGGACGTTCGGCGGCAAAGCGCTCCGCAAGCTGAATGAGAATTGCGCAGGAGTGCCGGTCATCCAATGCCTTGCTCGCAACAATGTGCTCATTCATCCAAAACAGGTTCGGCGCAAAAATCACCGGATCACCGGGGAGAATACCGTCCAGTTCGCCACCCACATCGACGAACAGATCACCCTTGTTCTCCCATTCTTTTAGGTGAACCGTGCTTGAGCCGATCACACCAGGAACCAGACGCCCATCCTGGGTCATTACATGTACAGGGACGCTGTCCATAATATCCGGATCTAGCGCACAGCCGATTTTCAGGTAAACCAAGCCATCCTTGACCATTTCCACAACAAAAAAGACCTCATCCATATGGCCGAGTACCGCGATGGTTCGGCCGCTGGTGCCGTTGAATTTGGCGATACAGTTGCCGGATTTGTCCAAATAGGTCTCGTCCGCAAGTGGCTCAAACTTTTCCTTCATATAAGCGGCGACCTGTTCCTCATAGCCGCTGGGCCCAGGGATTCTGACCAATTCCTCAATTAGTCCTTTTAATTTTTCTTCCATCGAGATAACCCTCCTTCAATTTTTTGTATCATTTGACAATTTTCGACAGACTCTGTAAATTAGTATAGCACAGAAAGGGAGCAATGGTCAATGTGATTTTTGGGTTTTATACAAAAAACTGTTGAAATAGAAAAATAATTTCAACAGTTTTCATAAATATTTCCCTATAGAAGCTGTGTTAGAGATCGTATTTTAAGCTTTAGCGGGTGGCAAGTCCTCTGAATGAAGCTCTCCAGCGGAGAAAAGCGCGTTTCTGGTGAGGGTGGGTCCGATTAGCTCGTAGATTAACACCGAGAAGAGCACAACATTGCGCACCGTTTCCCCGTCGGAAAGTGCGGCGGCTGTCAGCGCCATGCCCAAAGCAACGCCCGCTTGCGGCAGCAGGGTAATGCCCAGGTGCTTTTGGATGTTCTTGTCACAGCCGGTGAGTGCACAGCTGCTGTATGCTCCCAAAATTTTTCCGGCGGCACGGGCGCAGATATAGACTGCACCAATCAACAGCACAGCAGGGCTCTTTAGAATCTGCAAATCCAGCTCGGCGCCGGAGAGTACAAAAAAGAGGATGGATAAGGGTGTTGTCCACCGGTCAAGCCGCCCCATGAGGGTGGCGGAGGTTTCACAGATGTTGCAGAAGATGGTGCCGGTCATCATGCACACCAGAAGCAACGAAAAGCCGCAGTGGATCGATCCAATTTCAAACTCTATCATAGAAAGTCCGACGGTCAGCAGCACGAACGCCACCGAAAGAGAGATGCGATTGCCGCGGGAGTGGAAGTATCGCTCACTCCAATTCAAGATAATTCCGGCGACCATACCCAATAGCAGCGAGAAAACAATTTCCAGGATCGGCTCCACTACAACGGTAATCACGCTGATGCCGCCCTGTTCCAGTGCATTGGCAATCCCAAACGAGGCGGAAAACAGCACCAATCCGACAGCGTCGTCGATGGCGACCACCATGAGCAGCAGCTGGGTGAGCGGGCCGTCCGCCTGATACTGGCGCACCACCATAAGGGTTGCGGCAGGCGCAGTAGCGGCGGCGATAGCACCCAGCGTAATTGCAGAGGGCAGAGAGATTGCAGCCGGAAAAAGCAGGTGCAGTGTGATGAGCGCAATGTCCACGAGAATGGTGGTGACAACAGCTTGTAAAATGCCAACAATGATCGCCTGCCGTCCCATGCTGCGCAGATCGGCGAGCCGGAACTCATTGCCGATGGTAAATGCGATAAATCCCAGAGCGGTGTCGGAGATGATGCCCATTGCGTGGATGTCCGCCATCGAATGAAAGCCAACGCCAGCAAGTCCCAGCCGGCCTAGAAAATAAGGGCCGAACAGCAATCCGGTGATCAAATAAGCGGTGACAGCCGGCAGCCCCACCCGCTTGGCAAGCCGCGACATCAGAAGCCCTCCAATTAAGGAGAGCGAAATGCAAACTAGCAGATTTTGCATGATAACAGCAACCTTTCTTACAATCAAAACTACAGTCTATTTGTATCATTCCCCCAATAAAGATAGCACTTTTTTACCAAAAATCAAGTGATATCAATAAATTCTATAGCGCAAGCTGGACCCTATTGACAACAGAAGTCCAGCTCAGTATAATCCCATAGGGGATGCAAGGAATAAGGAGGTTTCATCGATGAA
>CAJUJI010000033.1 GCA_910586875.1 uncultured Anaerotruncus sp.
GGCTGTATCTTCGCGTTTGACAGTTTTTCTTTGATATAGTACACTATATTTAATAGAAATGGATTGGGATTCGTTTGGAACTGAAAACTGCCGCTTTTTCTGCTGGGGAAGTTCGGCTGCTTCGTGCTTCAAACAGGACCTGGAATTGGAAAAGGAGGCGCTTTGGCATATGAGAAAGATTTATAGGGTTTGGGTTGCAGGTGCAGCTGGACGATTGGGTAAGGAGCTGGCAAGGCTACTGAGCGATCGAGATTTCGAGCTGCTTTGCACCGATTTAGAGGATCTGGACATTACGAGTGCACAGGATGTCATCGGCTTTGCAGATTTAAAGCATCCTGACGTGATGATCAACTGTGCGGGCATGACCGATGTCGCTGCCTGTGAGCAAGAGCCAGAGCGCGCATTTAAGGTAAACGCATTAGGCGCACGCAATATGGCCACTGCTGCACGAAAAATTGGGGCACGTCTGGTTTATATCTCAACCGATGATGTGTTCAGCGGGGAGCAGAACACCCCCTACAATGAGTTTGAAGCCCCTGCGCCGAAAACCGTCTATGGAAAGTCCAAACTGGCGGGAGAAGGCTTTGTGCGTGAGCTAGCGCCAAAGCACATCATCGTTCGCAGCGGCTGGGTTTACGGAGAGGGCAAAAACTTTCTGACCGCCCTGCTTGCGGCTGCGCAAAAGGGAGAGCCGATTTCGGTCGCCAACGACCAGTTTGGCTGCCCCACCAGCGCCACCGAGCTTGCAAAGCTGGTCATCTGTCTGATGGACTCCGCGGAGTACGGACTATATCACGGCGCCTGTGAGGGCTGCTGTTCCCGCTATGAATTTGCACAGGAGATTTTGCGTTTGACCGGCAAGCAGGTGCCGCTGCTCCCTGTGCCCGCAACGGAAATTGCCGGCGCCCCTGAGCGTCCCAGCTACACCGTTTTGGATAATTTCATGCTGCGCATTTCCGGCATCCACCGGATGGCCAATTGGAAGGACGCGCTTGCCAGCTATCTGCGAAGCCGGTAATACAATTGTTTTTTTCAAAGACTATTGTTTTTACCGCATTATGGTGATATAATAAGTACAGAACAAACAGCTTTGCGGTGCAAAGCACCGCACTGTGCTTGTTACACATAACGAACCAATTTTTAAGGTAAAAGGGGCGATCTTGAATGTATACCAACGGAAACGCGGATCTTTCTTATTCCGAACAACAAGCGCGAAATCCGCTTTATAAACATGTTGCAGCAACCTTTGGCTGGATGTTTTTGGGACTGCTGCTGACCTTTGTGACTGCGTTTGGCATCTGCATGAGTCCAGCGCTGCTGTTCCTGTTCTTCTCGTCAACCTGGTCGCCGTTTGTGCTGCTGATTGCACAGCTGTTTTTGGTCGGTTTTTTGAGCGCACGCATCCAACACTTTTCGGTTGGCACCGCACGTGGCATCTTTCTGGCGTACTCGGTACTCAGCGGCGCATCATTGACCCCGATTCTGCTGCTGTATGACCTGACCTCTGTGATCTTCTGTTTCTTGGTGGCGGCGCTGTTCTTTGGCATCATGGCGGTCGCCGGATTGGTCACCAAACGGGATGTTGCGCGGTTTGCTCCGATTGTGCTGATCGGACTGGTTACCATGCTGATTATGCAGTTGATCAGCATGTTCTTGAATCTGCCGCAGTTTGACACCATCATCAGCTTTGTCGGCATCGCACTTTTCATGGGAATTACTACCTATGACGCAAAACGGACCAAGGATTTTTACTATTCCTTCCAGCATGACGAGGCTATGCTGCACAAGGTTTCCATCTTCTCAGCATTGGAGCTGTATTTGGACTTCCTGAATCTGTTCCTGTATCTGATCCGGCTGCTGGGCAGAAAAAAATAAGGCAACTAAAAGGAGCTGCTTTCGCAGCTCCTTTTTTTATTGCGGATAAACTGTTACTTGATTGTAATTAACTCATATGAGCGGCTGCCCACCCCGATTTTTTGCGCATGTTCCAAACAAACCTGCCAGTTCGTGTCCGGAGAGGTGCTGATAAAATGGTCGTGATGGTCGTCCCCGCTATGCAGCTGCTCGTCCAACAGGCTGCCAGGGATCGGCGGCATTTTGTTGCAGGCATCTGCGCAAGCCTGATCAAGCGCAACCGGGTCAAAGCTGGCGAACATTCCGACATCTGGAATAATCGGCAGGTCATTCTCCGCATGGCAGTCGCAGAACGGAGAGACGTCGATTACAAGGTTGATGTGGAATTGCGGGCGGCCGTCCACCACCGCTTTCGCATACTCAGCCATTTTCTTACACAGGTCGTCATTTGCGCTGTAATTGCCATTATAAATGGCGTCGAAGTTGCAAACACCTATGCAACGTCCACAGCCTACGCAGCGGTCATGGTTAATGGAAGCTTTTCGATTGCTGTCATATTGGATGGCGCTTTGTGCACAGATTTTTGCGCAGCCCATACAGCCCACACAAGCCTGTTGGTCAATGCTGGGCTTTCCAGAGTTATGCTGCTCCATCTTTCCGGCGCGGCTGCCGCTGCCCATGCCGATATTTTTGATCGCACCGCCAAAACCAGCACACTCATGCCCTTTAAAGTGGTTGAGGCTGATGATGACATCCGCATCCATGATCGCGCGTCCGATTTTGGCATTGGTGACCAGCTCACCGCCTACCACCGGAACCTCGATGTCATCCGTTCCCTTTAGACCATCTGCAATGATCACCTGGCAGCCGGTAGAAAATGGGGTGAAGCCGTTCTCATAAGCCGCCTCGATATGCTCCAGGGCATTTTTGCGCCGTCCGACATACAGCGTATTGCAGTCGGTGAGAAATGGTACGCCGCCCAGTCCGCGCACCACATCCGCCACTGCCTTTGCATAATTAGGGCGCAGGTAGGAAAGGTTTCCAGGCTCGCCAAAATGAATTTTAATTGCAACCAGCTTGTTCTCGAAATCAATCGTTTCTATCCCTGCTGCACGCATCAGATTTTTCAGCTTTTTCAAAAGGTTGGTACCTGGACGGGCGCGTAGGTCTGTAAAATATACCGTAGATTTTCCCATACAAGATGTCTCCTTTTTATGATTTATTGGTTTATCTCATCTGCGCAAAACCTGCCTATATTCTATAGTTCTGTGCAGCAAAATACCGGTTTTCATCGCCTTGGTTTGGCAGCTGCATCCGCAGATACAGCATGTCCTTGCAGTGTATCCCATTGTCATAAACTGGTTGTGGGTAATGGTCCAAAAAGAAGCCCTTTACCGTATAGCTTTTGGCAAAGCCGCAGCTTTGATAAAACTGCACAATCCAGCCGACCTCTGGTGCAGTGCCAACATAAAGAATGGTGCCTGCGGGCAGCTTTGCACAAGCAGCTTGTATCAGGGTGCGGCCAATTCCCCTGCGCCAGTAGCGCGCATCAACCGACAGATTTTTGATCTCCCAGCCGTTGGCGTCCAGCGGCACCATCAGCAAAACACCCAACACTTGCTCGTCACTGCGGGCGACAAGCAGACGCCCATCGTGTAAATAACGCTCCACCATCGCTCGATCGGGATCGGCCTGCAAGAGCAGCGCGAGCAGGTCCTCCCTGCTGCCGGCCTGCTCGCAAATACGAACAGCACTAATTTCCATAGAATCGCACAGCCCTTTTAGTTTATATTCTGGAGCTTACTCCAGGTCAAGTGAATTTTTTGTGAACATCCAAAGTGCCGCCGGCTTTAGTCCTTCCAGTTCCACCATTTCAGCTTGTCCGCCTCCGGATGCTCGGTCTGCGCATAATAAACTGCGCAGCGAAACACATAAAGTACACAGCGGTCCACCTGATAGCCCTTGCGCAAGCACTCGCGTTCGTACATCTGCTGTGGGTCAGCCCCACGCAAGGACGCGATGGTTGTATATCCTTGCGCAAGCAGGTCCTCCTCCATTGCGGGACCAACGCCCGGAATCTGCCGCAATTCCGTTTTCATGCAACCGCTCCTTTTCGCTTTGTATAAAAAGCAGGGCGAAAACAGTTCCGCCCTACCTTTCCTTTGACCGGTCCGCTATCAAAAATTTCTGCCGTTCCAGCCCCAATATTCGCACTCCTGATATTGTATGTAAATACGGTCGGCAGAAATGCTAAGCTCCTCGGCCAAAATTCGGGTAAGCTCAGCGGTCAGCTGGTCGTAAGCTTCACCTCTTGCACGACCAAAAATTTTCACCTGCACAAAGGCGCAAGGCTGCCCATTATCTCCCTTGAAATACAAGCGGCACCGATCCCGAAAATCGCACATCAGCCACGCTTCGCTCTTGCCTGGGATTTTCTCAATCGCCTTTCCAAACCGCGCTTTTAGCCGCATTTCCTGTTCATTGGTTACGTGTATACTCACATTTGTACTGATAAATGGCATTGTTATTTTTCCTCCTAATTTCTTTATAAAAATCTTCTGTATCCAACCAGCCCAATTTTACCCATAGATAAAAGCGGCTGTGGGTGGGGCAACGTGGCAGTAGGCATTTCCACCACCACGTTAATCCGAAATCGCGCAAGCCCTCTTATCCGGCAGGCGTTCATCTGCCTGCCCGCGCAACAATCTCTCGGAAGATCGCAATTGCCTGCTCTGCGCCCTGCACAACATCACCAGAAAACGCCTCGGTTGCAATAATCCCATCGTAACCGCCCTGAATCGCCGGAATCAACAGTGCGGCATATTCCTCAAGATTTTCACGGCGAGGATAACAGCGTGCCTGCCCGACCCTTTGTGCCACATGGATGTGACGCACCTGCGGCAGTACAGAAAGCAGCTCCTCCAGCCCTTCCCCCTGAAGCGCCATATGGTATAAGTCACAGACCAGCGCCAGATTTTTCAGCCCCAGCCGCCGCATTCGGATTGCTCCTTCCACCATCGACAAACCAAAGTTGCATTCGGTGTGGTTGAGCGCCTCCCACAGCAGGGTGATGCCATACGGCTCCGCTTCTGCAGCAAAAATCCGCAGGAACTCCTCTGCCTCATCCCAGGCTTGTGCATGGCTGTATCCCTCCGGCAGCTTACGAGAATTCGGGGAACCAATCCCGATCGAACGAATCCCCAGCAATCCACCACGGCGGCACAGCTCCTTTGCATAGGCACGGGTCGCATCCGGAGAATATTCCGGACCGGCAATCTTAATTTCCGGCAGGATCGCCGCATTAAACCCGTTACACTTTACCCGTCCAGCTTTAAGCCGCTGTGCCGCCTCGGTCAGCTCGGACTCCTCCCATTTTACAACCTGCCCGCCTTGTAGCTCAATATAGTCGTAGCCCAATCGTTCCAGGTCCTCATAGTATTGCATGGTGGTACAACATCCGTATTTCATCAACAATCCCTCATTCCTTCTAATATGAATACGCTTAGTATAACCTATTAGAAGAAAACTATCCCATTCAGTATACTGTATTTTCGGCACGGTTACAAGATTTTTTGCCAGCCCGCACAGCAGGAGGTCTGGCAAAAATTTTTACACTATGCTATAATAGCCCCTGTATTCTGTCAGCCATCCTTGAGGATAAACACCGGAAAAGGCGGATTGTTCGGGCGGTTTGCAAAATCGCAGACGATGACCGTAAAACGGCGGCTATCAATGGTCCGAAAATAATTGAGCAGCGCGTCCCGCTCTGTAAAGCCAGAGTCCTTGCCATAATAAACGCAAAGGCTCATCAGTCCATGTGGACGCAGCAGTTGTAAGCCCGCCTCAATTGCAGGAATGCTGGTTTGCGGTTTGGTAAAAATCTGATGGTTCCCCGCAGGCAGCCAACCAAAATTAAAGGTGATGCAATCAACCGTTTCCGGCGCAGCATATTGCGCCAAATTGCTGTGGCTGTCGAGAATAACCCGCACAATTTCAGAAAGTCCGCGCTCAGCAAGCAGCGCGCAGGTGCTATCAATCGCTTCCTGCTGGATGTCAAAGGCAAGTACCCTGCCCTTCTCGCCGACCAGCTGCGCCAGAAAAGCGGTGTCATTGCCACGGCCCGCGGTCGCATCAATGCAAAACCCTCCGGATGGCACATGCTCAGCAATGATTTTATGGGCGATGCTCACCGCCCCAAAACTGCGGATTCCCATTAAAAACTCCTTTCTTTGAGGTGCTGTTTATGAATTTTTGTCAACAGGTTTATCAGGTAGTACAAAAAATTCCCTATGGCAAGGTTGCAACCTATGGGCAGGTCGCGCTGCTTTGCGGAAATCCGCGCGCAGCGCGGGCGGTAGGAAGCGCCTTACACCATAATCCCGCACAGGGGATCATCCCCTGTCATCGGGTGGTCAATCGGGAAGGGCGCCCTGCACCGGCATTTGTATTCGGAGGACCGCAGGTACAGCGCACACTGCTGGAAAGCGAGGGCGTACAGTTCACCAAAGATGGACTGGTCGATATGAAACGGTTCGCCTGGCATGGGGACGCCAGCGATTCGCTGTGATCTTTTGCCAAAATCGCCTGCCCTTTTATTGTAACAAAATACGCCAAAAAATACAATCTCTGATGTCAGGTGTAGCACAGTAAAACCACCCCCATCTGATAAGCCCTTGTTTTCTTTGGAAAAGTGTACTATAATAGTGGATAAACATGTAAAGGGGACGGAGGAATTTCAATGGAGCCTACCTATTATACCGTTATGAAAATTAGCGGAGAGTATGCTATTTTAATCTCGGACAGCGGTGTAGAAAACACGGTGGCGATGGCGTTGCTGCCGCCCGAAACCGATGAAGGAATCCGGCTGCTTTGCGAAAATTTTTCCTACACAGTGGTTTAAGAAAAGGAGGCGGCACGATGTCGGAACCGATTTTGTCGCTGCAACAAATTCATAAGCGCTTTGCCACGACAGAGGCGCTCACAGGGGTGCAGTTGTCGGTGCAGACAGGCGAGTTCTTGACCTTGTTAGGGCCGTCTGGCTGTGGCAAAACCACCACCCTGCGCATTATCGCAGGATTAGAAGTACCAGACAGTGGACGCGTGCTCCTGCAAGGCCAGGATGTCACCGACTGGGAACCAAACAAGCGCAATGTAAATACGGTCTTTCAAAGCTATGCGCTGTTTCCGCATATGGATGTCGCTAAAAATATCGGCTACGGGCTGCGGATCAAAAAGCTGCCCCGTTCGGAGATCGCGCGCAAGGTGGAACAGATGCTAGAGCTGGTGCAGCTATCCGGCTACGGAAAGCGGATGCCAAACCAGCTTTCCGGCGGGCAGCGTCAACGGATCGCCATTGCACGCGCGATTGTCAACGACCCTGCGGTGCTGCTCCTGGATGAGCCGTTGGGGGCATTGGACCTACAGCTGCGCCGCCAGATGCAAACCGAGCTAAAAAATCTACAAAAGCGGTTGGGTATAACCTTCATTTATATTACCCACGATCAGGAGGAAGCGCTCAACATGAGCGACCGGATTGGGATTATGAATGAAGGCCGCATTTTGCAGCTGGGTACGCCGGACGACATCTATGAGCGTCCACAGACGCGATTTGCAGCGTCCTTCATCGGACAGAGCAACCTTTTGGACGCGGTTGTAACCGGAACCGATGGCAGCGGCGCGCTGGTTTTGGAGCTGGCCGGCGGTGTGATCAAAGCAACCGGTCAGGCACAGCCTGGCGAACATGTAACCCTCTGCGTGCGCACCGAGCGGGTGCGTTTCGGTGCGGAAAACCAGGACGGTTTTACCTTACAGGGGTTGGTAAGGGCGCATAGCTACACCGGCGGGATGCTGCGCACCACCTTGCTGCTGGACAACAACCAGGAGTTGACGGTGAATGGCATGGGAGGCGGCTACAGCCGCGCGGACATCGGCACACGGGTGCAAATTCACTGGAATCCAGCCTGTGCCGTGATTGTGGAAAGGGGCTGGGGCGAATGAAGCAGAAGCGTTTTCCGCTGGGTGCGCTGCCGTTTATCCTGTGGACCTTGGTATTTGTAGCGATACCACTGATGTACATCCTTTGTATGAGCTTTTTAAAACGCGCCCAAACCTGGGGGGTTGTAGCGGAATTTTCAATGGAAAGCTACATACGCATGTTTTCCCCTACTTATTTGAAGGTGTTTGGTCAAAGCCTTTGGCTAGCAGCGCTCACCACCCTATTCACATTGCTGATTGGCTACCCCTTCTCCTATTTTGTTTCGCGGCTCCCCCAAAGGCGTCGCGCATTGGTCCTACTGTTGGTGGTTGTGCCGTTTTGGACCAATTCACTGGTGCGCATTTATGGCTGGATGATCCTGCTGCGCAGCCAAGGGGTGATCAATACCCTGCTGATTGCGCTGGGGATTATTGATAGTCCGCTCAAGCTGCTTTATAATTTTGGCGCCGTGCTGGTTGGTATGGTTTATGCGCTGCTGCCATTTATGATACTGTCCACCTACAATGCAATTGAAAAGCTTGACCCGTCCCTGGTGGAAGCATCGCGGGATTTGGGCGCAGGGCGTTGGCGCGCCTTTTGGACGGTAACGGTGCCTTTGACCCGCGCAGGAATTCTAGCGGGCTGTGTGTTGGTGTTCATCCCATCGGTGGGATTATTTTTTATTTCCGATCTGCTTGGGGGCGCCAAAACCATGCTGCTGGGAAACCTCATCAAAAATGAGCTGCTCACCGCCCGCAATTGGCCGCTGGGTGCAGCGCTCTCGGTGGCGATGATGGCGATGACCTTGCTGGTGATCGGCATTTACCAGCGGGTTGCCGGAGAAAAAAGTCTGGAGGGGATTGTTTGAAGAAACGCACACGCCTACCAGAGCTTTATATTTTATTGATCCTGCTGTTGCTTTATCTACCGATTCTAGTGGTGGTCGCCTATTCCTTTAATGACACCAAGCTGTTCCATTGGGCAGGCTTTACGCTTGACTGGTACCGCAAGCTTGCGCGCAATCAAACGATCCTCCAGGCATTCTGGAACAGTCTAAAGCTGGCGGCGCTGAGCAGTCTCACCGCTGCCATATTGGGAACGATTGGCGCAGTGGGGGTTTCACGCAGACATTTTCGCGGGCGGGCCACATTGGAAAATCTGGCGCTCATCCCAATTATGGTGCCAGAGATTATTTTGGGGATGGCCTACCTCGCGTTTTTTTCCTTTTTGGGATTGCCGTTTGGGATGGTCACACTGGTGCTGGGACATGCGACCTTTTGCGTGCCGTATATTTTTATCAATGTCAAGGCACGGCTAACCGCGCTGGACCCCGCAATTAACGAGGCTGCACGGGATTTGGGCGCATCCGGCCTGCGGGCGTTTTTTGACATCACCCTGCCGCTGATTTTACCTGCTATTCTATCCGGTACGCTGCTCGCCTTTGCAATGAGCATGGATGATGTGGTAATCAGCTTTTTTGTCACAGGTGCGCAGACCAGCACCCTCCCGCTGCAAGTTTACTCGATGCTCAAGATGGGCGTCACACCGGAAATCAACGCACTATGCAGCGTGATGCTCGGCACCGTATTTCTTCTGGTCGCTTTGGGGCGGCTGTTTGGCGCGTTGCGCGCAAAAAAGATGCAAACAAACGAATAAGAAAAAAGGAGTGTATCAAATGAAACAATGGAAAAGGCTGTTTGCGCTGGCTACAGCAGGTTTACTGCTGCTAGCGGGTTGCAACGGGGATAAGAGTGCGATCGGCATTATCGGAGGTGCCGACGGCCCGACCGCAATTTTTGTGACGGAATCGGACAAGAGCGCTGCACCGGAAGCACAGCCCTCCGGCGAAGAGAAGGTGCTGAATCTCTTTACCTGGGTGGACTATTTCCCCGATGATATTTTGGAGGAATTTTCTGCACAGACCGGTATGAAAATCAACTACAGCACCTTTGAAAGCAACGAAGAAATGCTGATGAAGGTGCAGTCCGGTGGAGAATATGACCTTGTATTGGCCAGCGATTACATCATTGAAATTGCCCGCCAGCAGGACCAGCTGCTCCCACTGGACAAGGAAAAAATCCCGAATTTCAAAAATATCAACCCTGCCTTCCAAAGCAAATTTTTTGATCCGGAAAACCAGTACACGGTGCCTTATGCGGCCGGTATTCCGCTGATTATCTACAATCCACAGATGGTAGATTTCGAGGTAACCGGCTATGAGGACCTGTGGAATCCGGTGTTTAAAGATTCGGTTGTTGTGATGGATGATGCACGCAACGTCATCGGTCTGACCTTAAAAACGCTGGGCAAGGGACTGAATGAAACCGATCCTGCCGTACTTGCGCAGGCACAGGAAAAACTGCAAACTCTGTGGCCGAACATCCGCGCATTGGACTACAACACGCCCTATAACCTGATGATTAGCGGCGAAACCGCCATTGGATACATGTTTACCTCACAGGTTATCACCGCGCTCAATGAGAATCCGGAATTGAAGGTAGTCTTCCCCAAGGAAGGGCTCGGTTTCGGCATTGATGCCTGCTTTGTGCCTGCAAAGGCTCCACATCCTGAAAATGCAATGGCGTTTTTGGATTTCATCCTGGAGGGAGAACGTTCTGCACACATCACCGACCAGATTTACTACATCAGCTGCAACTCTGCGGCTACCGAATACCTGTCCAACCAAGCATTGGTCATTCCGGATGAGGCAATCAAGGGCGCTGAATTTATCCAGGACGTCGGGGAGGCCACCCAGCTCTATAACGATATCTGGACCCAGTTTAAACAGGGCTGATTTTTCGGCCGTCTTTGGCGGAGGATTGCTGTACAGCTTGTTTGCCGTGCTTTTAAAGATCACCGGAAATGAAAGCTTCTGTGCTGCTTAAATATCCAGCTCCACAGGACAATGGTCGCTGCCCAGCACATCCGCATGTATTTTGCTGTCCCGGATCTGATCCTTGAGCTGCTGCGAAACCAGGAAATAATCGATGCGCCAGCCCGCGTTCTTTGCGCGGGCGTTAAACCGGTAGGACCACCAGCTGTAAGCGTCGGTTGCCTGCGGGTAGAGCAGCCGGAAAGAATCGACAAAACCAGCTGCTAACAATTCGGTCAGCTTGCCGCGCTCCTGATCGGTAAAGCCAGCGTTCTTGCGGTTTGTTTTGGGGTTCTTTAGGTCGATCTCTTGATGTGCTACATTCAGATCTCCGCAGATAACCACCGGTTTTTTGCTGTTTAAGCCGGATACATAAGCGCGGAATACATCCTCCCAAACGATCCGGTAATCCAAACGGGCAAGCTCGCTTTGAGAGTTTGGGGTATAAACATTCACCAGGTAGAATGTCTCATATTCCAGTGTGATGACCCTGCCCTCGGTATCATGCTCCGCAATACCAATGCCATAGGCAACCGAAAGCGGTGGAATTCTGCTGAATACAGCGGTGCCGGAATATCCCTTGCGGACGGCGCTGTTCCAATACTGGGAATAACCAGGCAGCTCCAACTCCGCTTGTTCCTGCTGCATTTTGGTTTCTTGGATGCAGAAAATATCTGCATCTGCCTTTTGAAAAAAGTCAAGGAACCCCTTCCCTAAACAGGCGCGCAGTCCGTTGACATTCCAGGAAATCAGTTTCATAAAAATTCCTCCATTTGCTGACAACAAAGGCGTAGGCGGTTTTCGCCTACGCCTAACTGTTTTGATTGCAGATTGTTTAACGTATCTGTCGCTGGGAAGATTTCAAAAATCCCAGCTCTTCACGATATTTTGCGACCGTACGACGGGAAATATTCAGCCCCTCCTGCTCTAACAGATCGGTAATTTTCTGATCGCTGAGCGGATTCGCCTTGTCCTCCTCCTCAATCAAGGTGCGGATTTTCCATTTGATATCATGGGTGCTGGTGCCAGAGGAATCGCCATCCTCGCTTTCAACGCCCTTGACAAAGAAATACCGCAGCGGGTAAACGCCGTGTGCGCACTGTAAATATTTATCCCGCACCGCGCGGCTAACGGTGGATTCGTGCATTTCGACCATCTCTGCGACATCCCGCATCCGCAGCACATTCAAAAACTGCGGCCCATACCGGAAAAAGCGCTCCTGCCGGCGGACGATCGCCCGCGCAACCGCAAGCAGCGTGCGGTTGCGGCTTTCGATACATTTTTTAATCCAGTTGACCTGGTTTACCTTGTTAGAAATATAGCTGATAACCTCCTTGTCAGAGGTTTCATTCGCCATGCGCAGATAGCTTTCGCTCAGGCGGATCTCCGGATAGCTGAATTCACACAGCATGACATTATATTGATTTTCAAAGCTGGTTACAACCACATCAGGGGTGATGTAATTCGGCGGTGTCAGCTTTGCATAAAGCGCGCCCGGCTTTGGGTTCAGGTGGCGAATGCGCTCAATTGCAGCGGTAATCTGCTCCAGCGGAACGCCAAATTGTTTTGCAAGCTGCCCAAAGCGGTTTTTCGCGATGTCCTCCAGATAGTTTGCAACCAGCGCGCGTGCAAGGGTGTCCTCTGGCGCGAGCTGCAAGCAAAGGCACTCACAAAGGTCGCTGGCGCCCACACCCGTTGGGTCCAGTCCTTGTACCAGCTCTAAACCTGCGCCCAATTGCTCGGGAGTAAAGCTGCTGTCCTGCTCGATTTCTAGCTGATCGGTGGTCAAATATCCATTCTCATCGATGAAGCCCACCAAATATCGTGCCGCAGCCAGGGTATCAGGCGGCGCACTCACAAAGAAAATTTGGGTCAGCAGATGGTCCACAAGGCTTTCGTCCTCAACCGACGCCACCGTTTTTTCCAGGATATTCCCGTTTTCCTCCTCCTCATAATAGCCCACATTTTCTTTCTCTTTTACGGTTTGGCTCTCCAGCCATTCCAGCTTACGAAGTGCGAGATCCTCCTTGGGATCCTCCTCTTTTGGATGCTCAAATTCCATCACAGGGTTTTCCAACATCATTTCCTTGAGATAAGCACCTAATTGAGCGCTGTCCATCTGAAGGATGCGCACGCTTTGCTCCATCTGTGGGGAGAGCGTTTGGGTTTGTGACAGTCTAATTTCCAGCTCCAAGTTTCCACCTCCGGTATCTCTGATTGTTTATCTTTCGATGCGCCGCTTGTCTCGGTAGGGGAAGCCTTGCACCGGTGGGCGCGAAATCGTTTTTTGTTCTGCCTGTGTTTTTATTCTTAGCGCAAAATATTGTCGTTTTGCGCGGCAATCACTTATTTCCATTATAACAAAGCGCCTTCCATATTGCAAGGCGCTTTTAAAACCTGTTTTTTGCCTAGGACAAACCGCGGCCTTTCCCAAAAAGGCGTGTATAAACGGCAAGAGAGGGCCTTTTCACCAGTGAAAAAGCCCTCTACAAAGGATACAAAACCGCTCTTTATTTTTTCAAGGGCCTTGCCTTCGCGAGGGATTTTTGCGCATCAAGCATCCCTGTTTTATACAGCCCGCGCAGCTTGCCCATGTTCTGTTCAAACCTGCTAATTTTAACCGGTTCAGCGGGCGCGATCACCACCGCAACCCCCTCACGTTCCAACTCGCGGATGGTCTGTAAAGTCGTATTATAGAGCTGATGCCGCTGCTCCAGCGCATGGATCATCTGAGGATAATGGCGAAAGGCGTGCCGATACACCATTCGGCCGCCCTGCGGCGATTTTTGATAGCTGCGGTCGCGGGTCAACACTACAATCAACCGCTCACAGCCGTCGTCCAGTGCCCTGCGCACGGGGATTGGGTCCGCTATCCCCCCATCCAGATACAGGCCGCCCTGATACTCCACAGGCGGCGAGAACAGCGGGATCGAGGAGGAGGCGCGCAGCACCGTGGAATCATGGTTGAGATGCTCCTTCCCAAAATAGACCGGTTTTCCGGTGAGCACATCGGTTACCGCGAGAACAAACTCGATGGGATTTTCTGCGAAGGTTTGATAGTCAAACGGGTCCAACCGATTGGGGATTTCTTCAAACATAAAATCCATCCCAAACAAGGAGCGGGTTTTAAAATAACTGTGCAGGCTTAGATAACGTTTGTCCAGCCCATAGGTGATGCTCACCCGATAGGACCGCCCCCGCTGCCGCGAAACATAGGATACCCCTGCACAAGCCCCTGCGGATACACCAATCACATAATCCGCCCAAAAGCCTGCATCAATCATGCAATCCAGCACGCCTTGGGTATACAAGCCGCGCATCCCGCCGCCTTCCAGTACCAATCCGGTTTTCATCTGTCCAAACCTCCTGTTGATTGCACAAACAAGCCATTTATGTCATACCGTTTTTATTATAATCATCCATGCCCAAAAATGCAAGGGCAAAGGAGATATGGTACAGACACTATTCGAGCCCCCATTATGGGGGCTCGCTTAGATGCATCGCTCTTTCCCTGCGATTTTTACGCCGGTTTGAGAGCCTTCGGACTGGACCTAATTACACAATCGGATCTGCTGCCGCCAAACCAAAGGATAGGAGGCCAGCCGGTTCCCGCTCAAATTCTCCCGATGCAGGTCAACACAGCTGATTTGTCTATTCTCATAGGTGGTATAATAATACAATCCTTTATCCGTATTACAACAGGATGTATAAAGTGTCACCATATATTCACGATTCTCCGCCTGCACACAGCCGCGCGGTTGCTTGACAACATCCATGACATGAAAAAACTGGCTGATACTCTCCGACTCTGATTCTCCTGAAACCGAATTCAGCAGCACAAAAGCCGCTCTGGCAAAGCGAGACGCCGAAGAAAAATCCCCTGGCAGCCCCAAAGCGCCCATTCCACAGCTATCGCATTCCAGTTTGAGCGCATTGGAAAAGCGGTTGCATGGCGTTTCTCTGGACAGTCCGATATAATTATTTAAATTGGATAGCTGTGTACCAAATTGTGGGTTATTCGCCAGAATGCCAACCGGATTTTCATAAACATTCAATCCACTGCACACCGGCTCGACGGTGATCGACTGCTCACGGTCAGAAATCAGCCAATGCATCGAGGTGAGTGGAACCGATGGATGAAATTCCATCTTTATGACATTCATCCGTTTGAGCAGGATGCGCGCTTCCTCCACATTGGCACACTGGCCCAGAATCCAGGGAATAAACTCGAACGGCGCGATGTTGTCCATCCCTTCCTCTATCTGCTTATATTCGGCATTCTGCGGAAAGTTTAGTCCTGCAATGCTCAATCCCATTTCATTGGTTGCATCGTAATAAAGCGGATATAGCTCCGCTACCGTGGCCATTCCGATCATGGCATAGTGCAGCTTTAAATCCCGCACCTTGCGAAAGCGCAGCGGAAAATTCCGCGGAGTAACCGTCACCGACATCGCATAATACGCATGTTCCAAATCAAGTGTGCGCCCAAAATAGTGGCAGTGTGTTTTATAATTTGCTGCTGTACACATTTTTAAAGAGCCTCCATTAAACTAACATCAGGAATTGCAACCTCTCTTTATTACATATGCAGTTTCCCTTTTTAATATCGTCAAATACTCAAAAATTATCGAAGGAGAAGCGGCTGCATTGGTATCTGACACGCTTTTTTATTCGTATCGCTAGCTTACCCATACAAAAGGCGCTGTATCCTTCAATGGACACAGCGCCTAAAAGATTCTTTCTTCCCAAAAAAAGCCCTATCATCTGCCAAATTCATCGCCGCCATTTTCCGGAATGCAAGGCTTCATGGCTGCAATTGCAACCTCTAACTGGCTTTCGTCCGGCTCAAAAGTGGTCAAATGTTGGAGCCACAGCCCCGGTGCGGAAATGATACGGGTCAATAGATTATCATGCCTTCCGGCAAACCGGATCAGCTCATAGGCCAACCCGATCACCAATGGGAGCAGCACAATTTTCAACGCTACCCGCACCCAAATGCTGCTCCAGGTTACCAAAGAGAAGATCAAAATAGAAATCACAATTACAATCAGCATAAAGCTGGTGCCGCAGCGCGGATGAAAACGTGTGTATTCCCTTGCATTCTCAGGGAGCAGCTCGGCGCCCGCCTCATAGCAAGCGATGGTTTTATGCTCCGCCCCATGGTATTGGAACACCCGCTGGATATCCTTCATACGCGTCACCACATACAAATACAGCACAAAAATGCCAATTTTAATCAGCCCTTCCACCGCTGATAGCGCCATATTGGAAGCATGGAATGCGCCGCCTATCCACTTGACAATTGCAGCCGGCAGCAGCATAAACAGCCCCACTGAAATCACCGCTGCGAGCACCGTCACAATCGCGCTAAACAGCCATGTAACCTTGTCCCCCAGATGTTCCTCCAGCCACCTGTCAAATTTGGAAGGTTCCTCCTCCTGGGCCAGACCAGAAATTTCCGCCGATTTCATCAAGCATTTGTAGCCGGTCGCCAGAGAGGAAAACAAATTAAAAATGCCGCGCACAATCGGCAGCTTGGTATACCATCTTTGCTTACCGGTTTCCCAGGTTTCCACCTCGATACTTCCGTCCGGCTTGCGAATTGCCATCGCGGACGTTTCAGGCCCGCGCATCATAACCCCTTCAATCAGCGCTTGTCCTCCGATAGAGGTTTTTTTGATTGGTTGCTTTGTCAAAGAATCACCTATTTCCCCGTCCCTAGCGGCGGTATTTTCTCTATATTTTTCGGCTGCATACACGCAATCTCCACTGCCCAGCGATAAAACTGTTCCAGCCCCTCACCGGTATACGCGGCCTTTGTCCCTGGCAGAATCCCCTGTGCTGCCCAAATCAGATCGGTAAACCCTAAGTAACACCATTCCCACAAAAGCGCGTTATATGGCAGCATAAAGCTCATAATGCCCATTCGTATCTGATCACACTGCAACCGGCTGATGCCCACCTGCTCCAACATCCGATAATCACATTCCTGCACCTGCAAAGGCAGCTCGGTATCTAAAAATTCGTCCAAGATGAATGACCAGTTATCCCGCCACTCCACCAGCGCAATCTGATGCGTTCTGCAAAAATCCAGCAGTGCCTCGCGGTATTCCGCCCTCACCGGCAGCAGCCGTTTCTGCTTCGTCAGGATGGTAGGTGGAACAAAATTGGTGATACAGCAGTCGATCTCCGACGCAGAAATCCGGTCTGCGCCAGCAAATTCCGGAAAGCACAGAACATCCGTGTGACATAAAATTGCATCCTGCAAAAAAGCCTGCCTCGCTTTTTCCTGTTCCATGGAATCTCCCCTTTATTCCCGCCGAAAACAACCCTGCTGCTGTGCTTGACTCTATTATATGCAGAAAATATGAACAAATCAACAGCGCCCTGCTATTCAGACGGCAGCAGAATGGTAACCCGCGTGCCAACCCCTTCCTGAGAGGTAATTTCCAGGCTGCCGCCGTGCATAGAGATAATTTCATCCGCAACCGCAAGTCCAATGCCTGAGCCTCGGCGGGTAGAATTTGCCTTAAAAAACTTTTCCTTGATACGCGGCAGATCGCTCTCTTTAATTCCACAGCCGGTATCCGAAATAGCAATACAAATATGTGCATCGGTTGCGCTGGCGCGGACGGTCACGGTATCGCCTACATCGGAGTATTTCAGCGCATTGTCGATGATGTTCACAAACACCTGCCGCAGCCGGTTGCGGTCTCCATAAAAGGTGGCGATCAAATCCGGCTCCTCATAAATCAACCGCTTTTGTTCATGCTTTGCGCGCTCCTCAAACATCATAACCGCGTCTGAGAGCTCTGCGATGATGTCCATTCTGCTTTTATTCAATTGCATCCGCCCGCTTTGCAGCCGGCTAAAATCCAAGAGCTCCTCCACCATCTGCGCCAAACGCTCGGTTTCGCTGTTGATCACCCGCATCCCCTTGCCCAGCAGCTCTGAATCCACCTCGTCGTGCATGTCGGTCAGCGTTTCAGCCCAGCCCTTGATCGCAGTGAGCGGGGTGCGCAGCTCATGCGACACCGAGGAAATAAAATCATTTTTCATCTTCTCGTTCGCAGAAAGCTCCTCCGCCATGTAGTTGATGGTGTCACAAAGGTCGCCTATTTCATCATCATTTTTCTTGTAAAGACGGGCATTAAAGTCGCCCTGTGCAATTTTGCGGGCGGTTTCGCTCACCTTGCCGACAGGATTCACGATAGAATTGATAAAATAAGAGCTGGAAAACATCACAAAAAAGATAATCGCAATTCCCACCAGCGCCAGCACCAAGATACAAAGAATAATCTGGTGATCGATGGCGTCCAGCGACACCGCAAAACGCATCGCCGCAAACTGGCTGCTCTCGCTGACCGGCGAAACCATCGTAATCGCCATGATTTTTTCGCCGTTTACCACCTCGGTCATATAGCCGTAACCATCGGTAGACTGGATCGCTTGACGAAAATCAGGCATATAAACCTGGCCGCTCACCTGAAAGCCGCTGGAGGTGAAAATTACATTTCCATCCAAATCGACTGCCATCAATTCCATGCGGTCACGCTGTTCAAAGTTTTCCACCATACTGCGCACCTGCGCTGCAAAGAGGGTAGAGCTATCCTCCGAGTAGGCGGTCAGCTGTGCATTGACAACACTCGCCTGTGCCATCATCGCAGTGCGCACATTGTTGTAATAGAATGCGCGAATGCCCAATGAAAAGCCGATTTCCAACGCCACGAGAATCACAAAAATCACGCCCAGGTTGTTAAACAGCCAACGCTTTGTAATTTTTTTTACCGCCATTGGAGACCTCCTTTCCTGGCGCAAGGATTGGGTCACTGCATTGCCCGCGCAGACGCTTTGTCACCTAGCAGTAGCTGTATGACGCCGGAAAACGAGAACGCACGCGCATCACTGCACCCATTTATAGCCGAATCCCCAGACGGTCAGGAGATATTGCGGGCTGGACGGCTCATCCTCCAGCTTCATACGCAGCCGGCGCACGTTGACATCTACAATTTTGATGTCTCCAAAATATCCCTCGCCCCAAACCTTGTTGAGGATGTCCTGCCTGCCTAACGCGGTATTGGGATTGTTAAAAAAGAACTCCAAAATTTGGTATTCCACCTGTGTCAGCTCCAGCGGCCTGCCATTTTTGGAGACCGTCCGGCTTTTGAGATTCAGCACAAACGGACCAGATTTGAGTTCGTTCACCGGCTTCTCCTGCACCCGCTCGGCGGCCATCGCCACCCGCCGGTAAATTGCATCTACCCGCGCAACCAGCTCGGATGGGGAAAACGGTTTTGTCACATAATCATCCGCGCCAATCATCAGCCCATTGACCTTGTCCATCTCCTGACTCTTGGCGGTCAGCATGATAATCCCAATCTCGCTGTTTTTCTCTCGAATACGCCGGCACAGCTCAAAGCCGTCTATGCCCGGCATCATAACATCTAATACCGCTACATCAAAATAAGCGGGGTTATGCTCGAAAATCTCCAAGGCGGCCTCACCATTTGGAACATCTACCACCTCATATCCAGACCGCTTTAGATTGATGACCTCAAAATCGCGGATCACATCCTCGTCCTCCACCACCAGAATACGTTTATTCATGCTGCAAACCTCCCATCAAATCAACGAAAATAGCTGTCTGGTCAGCGTCGCCGCGCTAATCGCAAGCTCACTTCTGACCTGCTCGGGCACATACCCGTAATAGGTGAACATCCCTCGTTCTGTAATCTTTACATAGCTTTCCAAAAATTTATCCTGGTAATCCTTTTTGGAAACCACCCGAATGCGCGCCAGCTCGCCAGACAAATCCTCCAGCGGATGGGAGGCATTCTCATGATACTCCAAAAACTTCCATTCCCCATTTTCAATCTGTGTGACCACTGTCACCCTGTCAATCCAGTTTTCAGGGAACTCCACCCGATAACCACCGACCCGATTGATCGCGGCGGCAAACACCCGCTTTAAAAAATCGCCGTTGAGCTGGTTATATTCGGTGAGGTAAAGGCGCTCCGCCTCGGTTTCGTTGCGATAACCAGGCATCAGCCGCGCGGTCGGAATTTCAATGACCAGATCGCTGTTAATATCAGCGCAAACCGGCGCAGGCGAGTCATCCTCCCGATTCGCCGTATTCTGGCGCGCCCCCTGGTCATACAGCGACAGCAGTTCCTTTGGCTCGCTGCCGTCCTCCGGCACCGAAAGCGGACTATCCATGTCTTGGGTGACAATCGGCACCAGTTGGTCATGCTCCATCGAAAACACCTCGGTTACCAATACATCCCCCATCACTAGCTCATCAATGAATACGCCACGCTGTGGGGTTTCGGTTGAAACGCGCCCCGCAATCACCCCTGCAAAACGAATAATCGAGTCCGAAAGGCGGTGTGTATCGGTGATACTCGCATGATCATCCTGTTGGGTCACCAGCTTGATTGTCGCTGTACTGCTGCTATTGTTCAGCAAAATGATGTCATCTTGACCATCACGGTCGATGTCGTCAATCAGATATTCCTGAAATACCGTCTCCTGTTGGGTGCCATTCAGCAGCGTTTTCAGCTCCCCATTTTCATAAACATAAATCCCTAATGTTATCCGGTCATCATCCGGATTTCCCCAGCCGATAACAATATTATCCGAATCGGTATCGACCACCCGCGCAAATGCAACAAATTCTACGTCCTGGTCCGCTCCCGCCAGTTCATAAGGCGGCGCTCCCCATTTGCCCTTCTCGTCACGGTCAAGCAGGCAGACCCGCGTATAAGGATCATTTTCTGTGCAGTAAAATGCCAGCGCTTCCTCTTCGTTGTCGCCGTCAATATCGTGGAATACAAACGCAGATCGATAATCGCCGCTTTTGGGATATTTCAGCACCGGCTTGGAAACAACTGCCGCCGATAACGCATCCTCAATTTCCTTTTGCTCGGGCGATAAGCGTGGCGGACTCATCAGATTTTCCGGCATGGGATTGAAGCCGGAGCAACCAGACAGTACCATGCAAATCACGATCAGAATGACCGCCCACCTGTATTTTGCCAGCATCCCAAACCCTCTTTCTAAAACTTACAAAATCCCCCACGCCGCAACACGCATCAAACCTCTCGCTACCATTCCCCGCGCCGCAGCGCGCATCAAGCCTCTCGCCACC
>CAJUJI010000034.1 GCA_910586875.1 uncultured Anaerotruncus sp.
ATGTTATGCTGAATAAAAAAATAAAGGAGGTTTCTTTATGAAACACAAACTGACAGCTTGGATCTTGACATGCAGCATTCTCCTGTGTATTCCGATGCACATTTTTGCACAAACACTCTATGAAGATCCCTGCACAGACCTGCGGCCAAGCAGCGGAAAGAGCCATTATCAGCTGGTTTCGGTCGATGGTGTAACCAACACATTAGGCCGCGCAGCACTGGGAACCCGTGGGGAAGGTGGATGGCTTCAATATGAAGTGCATGGTGCACAGCAGCTAACCGTCACCCTATATACAACCAATTCCAGCATCGCATCATGGGAGGACAACCGTTATGAATGGGGCTGGACACGTACACAAACGCCTTCGCTTTATAGTCGTTGTCGGTACGATGCTACAAAAAAGATGCTTTTCTTGCATACGAAATCCGGAGACTACCAGCTGCGCCGCGGAATTTTCCAGGCACAGTTTGAACCCGCCAGCACCGATTTTTCCGGAGACTTTTACGGATTAAACATCACCTTTTCCACCGATGGCTTCCATTTCCAAACGACAGAGCAGGTCACCTTGCTAGAAAGCACGCGGGTTGGACAAAGCAGCTACTTCCTCGAACGTTTTGAAGCGACCGTTCCACAAGGTTGTACCGCGATCCGTTTCATCCTGCGCGGAGAACCGCTGATGGTATTTTCGCGAAATGGCACGAGTGTGGAACCCTTTGAAATTGGGGAATATCCTATGTTGTTGGGCCGAATACAAATACGAGGCGAAAACCTCCAAATCGGACCACTGGACCCACCTTCTACCTCGGAACCCTCCTCTGCGCCTGAGCCTTCCTCCACTCCCGAGCCTTCCTCTACTCCTGAGCCTTCTTCTACTCCCGAGCCTTCCTCTACTCCTGAGCCTTCCTCTACTCCTGAGCCTTCCTCTACTCCTGAGCCTTCCTCCACTCCCGAGCCTTCCTCTACTCCAGAACCTTCTTCTACTCCTGAGCCTTCTTCTACTCCTGAGCCTTCCTCCACTCCCGAGCCTTTTTCTACTCCTGAGCCTTCCTCCACTCCTGAGCCTTCCTCCACTCCAGAACCTTCTTCTACTCCAGAACCTTCTTCTACTCCTGAGCCTTCTTCTACTCCAGAACCTTCTTCTACTCCTGAGCCTTCTTCTACTCCTGAGCCTTCTTCTACTCCAGAACCCTCCTCTACTCCCAACCCCCCTTCTGCTACGGAATCCTCCTCGAACCACAAGCATCGCTCTCACCGGCCGCCTTCTCCCAGATGGAACCGCCCGTTAGAATGGGAGGAAGAGTTGCTTAAAGTGCAAGAATCTTCTGTGACCCACGACCAAAACTCTATCAGTAGCGCGCCTTTCCAAATCCTGCAACCTAACCAGGCACCAAACAGTTTGGATCTGTCAAGTACCGCACAGCAAGCATCTACTTCTGAATGGATGCCCCCTGTGACATCACTAGCCGGCACACCCATAGTCAAACGGGGAAATGGACAGATCCAATCTTTTGCAGCAGGAATCATTGGATTGGTCGCGCTGCTTTTTTTAGGCAACGGAAAACTGCGACATTGACAAATTGTTCTGGAGGTTTATAATGTGTAATATATATCTCTTTCTGAATGCAAGGGAAATAAAAAGGGGGAGGATTTTCTTGGTGAATGAATTATTATCCATCACGGTAGGCAATCTGCTTGAGCAGGTCGCCAATCAATATCCTGATGACCTGGCAATCCAATATAATGACCGCCCTTACCGGCGCACCTGGCGGGAGTTTGATGAGGAAGTAAACCGGATTGCCAAGGGCTTTTTGGCAATGGGACTAGGCCGCGGCGATCATATCGCAATTTGGGCAACCAATGTGCCAGAGTGGCTGCTGACCCTGTTTGCATGTGCCAAAATTGGCGCGGTGCTGGTCACCGTCAATACCAATTATAAGGTATTCGAGTTGGAATATCTGCTGCGGCAATCGGACTCCAAGGCGCTGGTGATGATTCAAGGGTTAAAGGATGTCAACTATGTGGACGTTGTCAATGAACTTTGTCCCACCCTCAAAAACAGCAAGCTGGGCGAATATCAAAATCCGATGCTGCCATTTTTAAAACATATTGTTTATGTGGGCACCGAACAAGCTCCCGCTGGAATGTATCACTGGAACAGCCTGGAAAAGCTGGGGGAGGCGGTCTCTGAGGAGCAATTTCGCGCGGTCAATGCACTGGTAGACCCTCAGGATGTCACCAATATGCAATACACCTCTGGCACCACCGGCTTCCCCAAAGGGGTTATGCTGACCCATTACAACATTGTCAACAACGGCAAAAGTATCGGCGATTGCATGAAATTTACCCACGCCGACAAGTTGTGCATCTGCGTGCCGTTTTTCCATTGCTTTGGACTGGTGCTCGCTGTAATGGCCAGTCTTACCCACGCTACTGCGATGGTGCCGGTAGAAACCTATCGTCCAACCGCGGTCATGAAGGCGGTCCAGGAGGAGCAATGCACCGCGCTGCATGGGGTGCCGACCATGTTCATCGCTATTTTGGAGCATCCCACCTTCCACGATTACAAATTTACCAGTCTGCGCACTGGAATTATGGCAGGCTCGCCCTGCCCGGTCAAGGTGATGCAGCTGGTGGTTGACAAGATGGGGATGAAGGAAATTACCATTACTTACGGCCAAACCGAGGCATCTCCGGCGACCACTATGACCAGCACAGACGATAGCTTGGAGCTGCGGGTATCCACCGTTGGACGTGCAATGCCGTTTGTCGAAACAAAAATTGTCGATCCTGAAACGGGTGAGACGTTGGGCCCCAACCAGCCGGGCGAATTCTGTGCACGGGGTTACAACATCATGTGCGGTTACTACAAGATGGAGGAGGCCACCGCACAGGCAATCGACGCGGACGGCTGGCTGCACAGCGGCGATCTTGCGATGGTGGATGAAAACGGGTACTATAAAATTACCGGCCGCATCAAGGATATGATTATCCGCGGCGGTGAAAACATCTATCCAAAGGAAATCGAGGAGTATTTATATACACATCCGCTGGTGCGCGATGTACAGGTGATCGGCGTACCCAGCCAGCAGTACGGCGAGGAGGTTTGCGCCTGTATCATCCCGCGTGCGTGGGAGGATGGATTGGTTGCAAAGGACATCCAGGACGCTGTATTGTCCAACATGGCGCGGCATAAGGTGCCAAAATACGTGCTGTTTATGGAAAGCTTCCCGATGACCGCAAGCGGCAAAATCCAAAAGTTCAAGCTGCGCGAGTTGGCGGTGGAGCGCCTGCGCTTGCAGGACGAAGCAGCTATTGAAACTGCGTAACCTAAACCTGCACAATATGCAGGCATGGGCCAGCCTGTGCACCGGCAACGCACACAGGCCGGCCGTTGTAAGGGGTAACGCTTAGTATTGTGACGGAACACCAGCAAAAGAATTCTATCGGTAATGGAGTGGAACAATCGATGGCAGGCAATGAATTCAAGCTCTGTATGGGGTGCATGTCCCCGCTGTTTGATGGTTCGGTATGCAGTGTTTGCGGCTACGACGCAAATACCCCCTCCGATCCCAGCTTCCTGCCGCCTCAGACCCTTTTGGTACAGCGTTATCTGGTGGGCCGCCGGTTGTCCGATGATCCAGAGGGCGTTTGGTATGTGGGCTTTGACTGCAAGGATCAGCAAAGAATTTGGGTCCGTGAATATGCACCCGCAAACATCAGCCGGCGCGACCCAGAAAGCGGTGATGTCCTGCCGCTGCTCAGCGCAGAAGCACAGTTTAAAGCGCTCCTATCGGATTTTGAGGACCTTTGCAGCAGCATTCAGCGGCTGTCGTTCTCTGAAAGGGTGCTGCCGGTGCTGGACCTGGTCCATGCCAATCATACCGCCTACGCCATCTACCGCTATCTGAAAACAATCTCACTGGAGTCCTTTTTATACCGCAGTGATGGGCGGCTAAGCTGGCGCCACACCAAAAAGCTGCTTATGCCGCTGTATCACACGGTTGCGAATGTCCACAAGCTGGGATTGATTCATCGCGGCATCAGTCCCGGAACCGTTCAGCTCGACCAGACCGGCACCCTTTGGCTGACAAACTTTACAATCGCCGCCGCGCGCACCAACAAGAGCGAGCTTTCCGCACAGCTGTTTCCCGGCTATTCTGCACCGGAGCAATACGCGCCGGACGGCTGGCAGGGGACTTGGACGGACGTTTACGCACTGGGGGCGCTGACCTACCATGTTGTAACCGGCAAGCACCCGCCTGCTGCGATGGATCGGGTTTACGGAGACGACCTGCTGGACCGGCGCGCGGTGAATGCGGAGATGCCTGCCACGGTGGTACAGGCAATTAACCAGGCGCTCGCGTTTGAGGTTTCCGAACGCACCAAAACCGCAGAGGCGTTTATTTCCGCCCTGCTGGTGAGCGAGGGCGGAAACACAGCGGTATATACCGCACCGACCAACCGGCGGCATCTGGTGGAGGAGGGCGAACCGGTCGTCCCTCCTGAGCCGGCACCCCCAACACCTCCCCAACCGCAGGATACCTCAAAGCAAGCACAGGAAATGGAGATGGTTCCAATGGCAAGAGAAGAACGTCCGGCGCCTCACAGACGGGAGCCGCCAAAACGCCGGCGCAGAAAGCAGAAGAAAGGACATCCTGTTCTTTCGCTGTTTTTGTCGCTGCTGGTCGCGACTGCCCTGCTGGGCGGCGGAGTGTATTGGGTCGCCACCAACTATCTGGAGGATTTGTTGCAGCCGCAAAAGTCCAGTTCTTCTGCATCGGTTTCTTCCTCAGAGCCGGATTCCAGCACGAGTGAGGATCAGCTGCCCGAGGATGGCACCGTTCCGCGTTTGGTCAGCCGGCCTGCGGCAGATGTCAAAACCAACTATCAGCTAAACCGCAATTACAACCTGATTTTCGAGGAAAAGTTTAATAGCGATTACGCCGAGGGGATTATTTTTGACCAGCTGCCAATCGAGGGCAGTGAGCTGGAAAAGGGCGGAGATCTGACCTTGTTTGTTTCCAAGGGTCCCGAAATTATCGATATGCCTTCTATTATTGGCTCGCCCACCGAAGATGCAATCGAGCTGTTAAACGGGCTGGGGATCAAGTTTGACCTCATACCGGTACATAATAATTCCTATGAACCAAATGTGATTGTTCGCTCTGATAAGCAGCCTGGCGATAAAATTGATGTCCAGCGCGACACCATTATGCTGTACATCAAGGATGTTGGAGAGGAGGATGAGGAGGAGGAAGAGGAAGAGGAAGAGGAAGAGGAAGACGAGCCCTCCAGTTCTTCCCGCCGTTCCTCCAGCTCCTCCCGCCCATACCGGGTGAGCAGCTCCAGCAGCAAATCCAACAGTGGTAGGGTCACCCAAGACCGGCATGGAAACACCGTCGTTGAATTTGATGACGAGGATTAACCATATTTTTCTCTTGATAAAATAGAATCCGGGCTATTGGAAGGATTGAAAGCATCGCCTTTTCTCCATTTTCAATTAGCCCCTGAATAAACGCCGGATACCGGCAGATTGGTGGTACAAGATGAAACTGGCATTTTCAACATTGGGTTGCCCAGGATGGTCCTGGGATGAAATTTTTGCAACTGCCAAAGACCTGGGGATGAACGGAATCGAGGTCCGCGGGGTTGCGAACCAGATGTTTGCACCTCAAATCAAGGCGTTTCTGGGGGAACGCGGGGAAAAGAACCTGGCGCGGCTGAAAAAGGCGGGCATGGAAATTCCGATGCTCACCTCGGGGGCTTGTCTGGGTCTGGTGGACGAGGCAGAGGAGCACATCAAGGAAGCAGAAGCTTACATTGACTTTGCGCCCTCCATCGGGGCAAGCTATGTGCGCGTGGTGGTCACCACCAACCCCGCGCCCACCGAGGAGGAAGACCTGCTGCTTGCAAAAGCGCGCTATGACCAGCTGTGCGACTACGCGCGCGGCAAGGGGGTCGCTGTGCTGATTGAAACCGCCGGCGAGCTGGCAAACAGCCGTTCTATGCGCTCGTTCATGCGCGGTGTAGACCCTGAGGTTGGCGGCGTGCTGTGGGATTTGCACCATCCGCACCGGTTCTATGGCGAAAGCGTCGAGAAAACCTATGACAATATCGGCGAGTGGGTCCGGTATATGCACGTAAAAGATTCTGTGCTGCATGAGGGCAAGGTTGAGTATCGTATGATGGGATACGGCGATGTTCCCGTTATGGATGCTCTGCAAATTCTCAACCACAATGGCTATGACGGCTATGTAACGCTCGAATGGCTCAAGCGCTGGAACCCCGACTTGCAGGAGCCAGGAATTGTATTTGCACACTTCGCCAGCTATATGAACTATCTGAAGAATCAACTTTAACAAGAGGCTTCGCCGGCTGGCGCTTCATTCTGCCGCTTAGTGGCAGAATGAAGCGCCAATCTATTATAACAGCCTTGCGGCGGTTGCCACCACAAAGCAAACCGCCATTCCAAGCAACGTTGGCAGCACAACCGCTGCGATGGTCCATTTTACGCTGCCTGTTTCCTTATGGATGGTCAAGCAGGTTGTCGAGCATGGCCAATGCAGCAGCGAAAACAGCATGGTACAGGTGGCAGTCACCCCTGTCCAGCCGTGCTCCACCAGCAGCGCGTGCAGCTGCGGCAGGCTATCCAGCTCTAAAATGCTGCCGGTGGAAAGGTAGGCCATCAGAATAATCGGAATGACAATTTCATTGGCAGGGAAGCCCAACAAAAATGCAATTAAAATGACGCCGTCCATCCCGAGCAGCCGTCCGAACGGGTCCAGAAATGCGGCGCACTGCGCCAGCAGACTTTGCCCGCCCCAGGACAGGTTTGCCATCAGCCAGATAAGCAGGCCCGCAGGCGCCGCGACTGCCGCGGCCCGCCCCAATACAAACAGGGTTCGGTCAAACACCGATCTTACCAGCACCTGCCCGATCTGCGGGCGCCGGTAGGGAGGCAGCTCCAAGATGAAGGAGGAGGGCATCCCCTTGAGCACCGTTTTAGAAAGCGCCGCTGACATCAAAAAGGTGGCGAGCAGACCCAGCAGGATAAACGCTGTCAACAGCAGCGCTGCACCCGCTGTTGACAGAATGCCGCCCGCAGTCCCGATGAAAAACATGGTAATCAGCGAAATCAGCATCGGCAGCCGTCCATTGCAGGGGACAAAATTGTTGGTTAAAATTGCAATCAGGCGTTCGCGCGGTGAATCGATAATCCGTGCGCCGGTCACACCAGCCGCATTGCAGCCAAATCCCATTGCGATGGTGAGCGCCTGTTTCCCGCAGGTATTGCACCGTCTAAAGCAGCGGTCAAGGTTAAACGCGACCCGTGGCAGATAGCCGACGTCTTCCAAAAGGGTGAACAGCGGAAAAAAGATCGCCATTGGCGGCAGCATCACCGCGATCACCCAGCCCAATACCCGCAGCATCCCATCTACAAGCATTCCGCGCAGCCACTCGGGCGCACCTAGTGAGAGCATCCATACGGAAGCGCTCTCTTGCAGCCGGAAAAATACATCCGAAAGCAGCTGTGAGGGGTAATTCGCGCCGGTAATCGTCAACCAGAATACCAGTGCCAGCAAAAGCAGCATCACGGGGATTCCGGTCGCGCGGCTGGTCAACAGGCGGTCCAGCTTGCGGTCGCGTTCGTAGCAGCCCACCTGTCCAAACGAAACAACATCGCTGCATAGCTCCTCCGCGTGCAGCACAAGGGAGGATACAATCATATCCCGCAGCTTGCCATTGGATATTTGCGCCGCCTCCAAACCGCTGTACGCCGCTTTTAGCGCCTGCTGTACCTGCTGGTTTCCCGCTAAATCAATTGCGAGATGCTTTTGAATGCTTTCCAACAGCTGCCGGTCCTGTGCAAGCAGCCGCAACGCCACCCAGCGCGCGGGCAATCCTGCAAGCGGCAGTGCAAAAAGCGCCGGTATCAGCTGCTCGATCGCCTGCTCGATCGCTTTGGGATACCGCAGGGTAAGCCCCTCCTGCTCCGGCAGCGATGCCACCTGTTCCACCGCCGCCATCAAACGCTTCATCCCTTCCTTTTGACGGGCGCTTGTGCCAACCACCGGAACCCCCAAATTTTTCTCCAGCTGTGCAAGATCAAGCTGGATTTGCTTTTTCTTCGCTTCATCCATTAGGTTGACACAAACGACCACCCGACGGGTAATTTCCATCGTTTGCAGGATCAGATTCAAATTGCGCTCCAAACAGGTTGCGTCGCAGACCACTACCACCACATCCGGCTGCCCAAAGCAGAGGAAGTCCCGTGCGACCTCCTCCTCCGCCGAGTGTGCCATTAGCGAATATGTACCCGGGATATCCACCATAAGATAAGTACACCCATGATACAAATGCCGTCCTTGTGCATTGCTCACCGTTTTTCCCGACCAATTGCCGGTATGCTGTTTCATTCCGGTCAGCGCATTGAAAACGGTACTTTTGCCAACATTCGGATTTCCTGCGAGCGCAACCACTCGTTCCCCCTGTTGCCGCTGGGTCAGAAAGCCGTCATCCACCGCATTCCTGCCCGTGGAGGCCATTGTCAAACCCATGTTTATCCCTCCTTAGCAGTATTGTACCAAAATTTTGCGGGAGTCCTCTGCGCGCAGCGCAATCACCGCCCCGCGGATATCATAGGCAACCGGATCGCCGGACGGACTTTTTTGCAGACAGCGCACCCGTGTACCTGTAATCAAACCGATGTCCTGTAATCGCCGCCGGATTGTACCGGTTGCAAACAAATCCACCACCCGCGCATAGCGGCCCTCTGGCACGCTGCTCAAGGGGATTTTATCCTGTTTCATAATCATATCTCCACTCGTTTAAATTGGGGGATGGATACCCCCTTAGTAGGCTATTCACTGGCAAAGGGGATTGTTACAGCTTCCCGATTTGCACACTGCGTAAAAAAGAAAGGAACAAAAACCATGTATGATGCCATCGTGATTGGTGCAGGTCCCACCGGAAGCATCGCTGCCAAAACCTTAGCACAGCAGGGTGCACAGGTGTTGCTCGTCGAGCGCATGAAGCTGCCACGCAACAAATCCTGCTCCGGTGTGTTGATCCAAAAGACACTTGACCTTTTGCAACTGTATCTCGGGGAGACTGTACCGGACGCTGTACAATGCACCCCTACCGACAACCGTGGAATGATTTTTACCACCGACAGCGGGAAAACCTATCGCTTTGAGCAGGGCGGACTAAACATCTGGCGCAACAGCTTCGATCATTGGCTTGCAACCAAGGCTGTCGAATCCGGTGCTGCGCTTCGGGATGCGACCGCGGCGGTCGGCTGCGAACAGAAGGAGGATCATGTAGAGGTTACATTGCACAGCGGCAGGCATTATACCGAACAGGCACGGTTTCTGCTCGATTGCGAGGGGGTCACCAGCGCGCTCAAGCGCAAGCTGCAACCATCCTCGCCGCAATTTGTTACCACCTTCCAGACCTTTTACCAGGGCAGTATCGCACTGGACCCGCATTATTTTTATGCGTATTTGCAGCTGCAGCTCTCCGAATATGACGCCTGGTTCAATGTCAAGGATCAGCAGCTGGTGATTGGTGTGTCCGCGCATCATCCACATACCATAGCTGCCTATCACAGCCGCTTTCTGGCCTATCTAAAGGAGCAGCACCAGTTGCAGCTTGCCCGTGCGCTACGTAGTGAAAAATGGCTGATGCCGCGGATTCTCCCCGGCTGCCCGATTGATTACGGCTTTGGTCGAATTTTATTTGCAGGGGAGGCCGCCGGTTTTCTCAACCCAATGGGGGAGGGAATTTCCGCAGGGATCGAAAGCGGTTATTGCGCGGCCTGCGCCATATGGGAGCATCTACAAGAGCCAGAAGCTGTACAAAGCAGCTACCGGCAGCTTACAAACGAGCTGCATCATTATATGCTGCGCCAATGGCGGTTTGTCGGCAAGCTCGCGGACACCTTCCACGAAATGGTTTAGAGGATGCTGCCTTTCCATAAAAAAACAAGGCCCCATGGCCTTGTTTTTTTATGCTAGGAATTGCATTTTATTTTTTCTGCGAGCGGCAACAATGGCAGCCTTGCTTGCCACCCGGGCAGCCGATACATTCCCCATTTTTTGTTTTACAGATCACATAGCGCGCTGCAAAGAAGATTGCAACGACAAGCAGGCCCCCCAAAATCCAATCGATCATGCAAAACGCCCTTTCTTAATTGTATTGTGTTCTCCCGAACGCGCCATTGTCAGTGGCATACTTACATCTGCCCCTCTCTTTATTAGCATCTGCTAACCCCAGATCTTTTTAAAAGATTAGCCGAAGCTAACCTTCAATGGTGTTAGTTTAGCATTGCGGACCAATTTTGTCAACCATTTCGCACAAAAAATTTTCTGCTATTGAGAAATCCGGCAACCTATGCTAGAATAGAAAAGAATCATCCATCCATTTTGGGCAGCATAACCAATTTTTACTTCCAAATGACTGGTGAAAGAGAGGATTTCCTGATGATAAAAACACACGAATCAGCAGAAGATTACCTGGAAACCATACTCATCCTCAAGCAGGAAAAGGGGATGGTCCGCTCGGTTGACATTGCACAGCGTATGGCCTATTCCAAGCCGAGCGTCAGCCGGGCGATGGGGCTATTGCGTCAAAACCAGTATATTGTGATGGATAAAGATGGATGGATCACCTTGACCGACGCAGGGCTGGAGATTGCGCAGCGCATTTATGAGCGTCACCGCTTCATAAGCAGCTGGCTGGTGCGCCTGGGGGTAACGCCGGAGGTCGCTGCACAGGATGCGTGCCGCATTGAGCACGACATCAGCACAGAAACCTTTGAAAAAATCCGCGCCTATATTGAAGCGCACCCCTAAATAGGGGTGCGCTTTGGATCGGCTTTTTGCCATGCGCAATAGCGGCAGCTCTCAGGCTGGGTCGGGAGTGCGCCTCACCGCCAGGCGGCAAGGTCTGCGTCAGCCCTCTTGGTCGTTGGTCAGCTTTGCCTTGTCCAAAAAGAAGAAGATCAACCCCATCAGCATTCCTACCACACAGGCCAGCGCCATCCCTGTAATTTGGATATTGCCCACCTGCACGGCGATGCCGGACAGCCCCGTTACAAAAATGACAGAGGTCATCGCCAAATTGCGGGAGCGCCCGTAATCCACCCGTTGATCTACTAGAATCCGCAGGCCGGAGGTGCCGATCATACCGTACAGCAGAAAGGAAATTCCACCGATCACCGCGCCGGGGATGGTGTTAATCAGCGCCGCAACCGGTCCAACGAACGACAGGATGATCGAACAGACCGCTGCACCGCCGATCACCCAAACGCTGTATACACCGGTTACCGCCATGACGCCGATATTCTCGCCATAGGTGGTGGTTGGCACCGAGCCGAGAAAGCCGGAAATCATGCTGGAAAAATTATCTCCAAAGATCGAACGGTGCAGCCCCGGGTCTTTGATCAGGTTGCGGTCGATAATCTGGCTTGTGACCACCTGATGCCCGACATGCTCCGACAGGATGACCAACAGCACCGGCAGCATAATCACAATCGCATCTGCGCGGAAGACCGGCGTTTGGAACGCGGGCAGCATGAACAGCTGTGCCTGCGAAACGGTTGCGGCCACCTCTGAAAAGGAGACCAGTCCTGTGAGAAAGCAGGATAGATAGCCTGCTATAATCGCAATCAAAATTGGGATTACCCCTAAAAAGCCACGGAACAACACCTGCCCGAATACCGCAAAGCCCAAGGTTACCAGAAAGACGATCAAGGCCCGCGGGTCAATCGCGGGATTCTGCTCGGTTATCACCAGCCCCGCGTTGGACGCCGCCGTACCGGACAGCTCCAATCCGATGAGCGCCACCACCGGACCCATTGCGGCAGGCGGCAGCACCACATCAATCCAGTTGGTACCGCATTTTTGGATGATAAACGCGACTGCACAGCCTGCAAGCCCAACCGCCACAAAGCCGCCCTGGGCCGCACGAAAGCCGTCGGGATGATGCTGGAGGAGATAGAGGGTCGGCGCAATAAATGCAAAGGACGAACCTAAATAGGCGGGGGCTCGTCCTTTGGTAATGAGGATAAACAGCAGCGTCCCGACACCATTCATAAACAGCACAATCGAGGAATTGAGTCCAAATAGGATGGGTACCAATACCGAGGCACCAAACATCGCAAACATATGCTGGAGGCTCAGCGGGATAAATAGCCCGATTGGTGGCCGCTCGTCCACACCGATGATTCTTTTTCCACTCATAAAACGGCTCCTCTCATTTTCATAATTAGACCTATTATATCAGTTTATGCACTGCTTGCATAGGACCTATTTTCCACAAATTTTCCAGAAAATTTCTGATAGCATCGCAAGCGGTGAAAAGGATTTGAAAACATAATGATATTGTGGTAAAATTAACATAAGCTTTTTCAGTGTTTGCGGTATGCGGTGAATGATGCCCAACCTTTAAACAGCACAAAACGCCTCTTTGGGGGAGAAGGAGAATTTTGGCATGAGAGCAAGCGGAATTTTGATGCACATTTCCTCGCTGCCATCCCCGTATGGCATCGGGACCTTTGGAAAGGCTGCGTATGAGTTTGTAGACTTTCTGGCAACGGCGGGACAGCGGTACTGGCAGATTTTGCCGATCGGCCCGACCAGCTACGGCGACAGCCCCTATCAGAGCTTTTCCACCTTTGCAGGCAATCCCTATTTCATCGACCTTGATCTGCTCGAAGAGGATGGGCTGCTGTTCAAACAGGAGTATGCTGCCATCGATTGGGGCAGCGATGAAGCTCATACCGACTATGAAAAGCTGTATCAAAGCCGCTTTAAGGTATTGCGGCTTGCGTTTGAGCACGGGTTTGCGCGGGATGCTGCAAAGGTTGCCAAATTCCGCCAGGAAAACGCCGCCTGGCTTGAGGATTATGCGCTGTTTATGGCGCTCAAGCAGCAGTTTAACGGTGTTTCATGGGAGCAGTGGGAGGAGGAGATCCGCCTGCGCAAGCCGGAGGCGCTGGGATATTGGCACGGCCATTTAAAAGAGGAGATCGACTTCTGGGTCTATCTACAATATCTATTTTATGCCCAGTGGGACGCGCTGAAAGCTTATGCCAACAAACATAAGGTCGAGATTATCGGTGATCTGCCGATTTACGTCGCATTGGACAGCGCCGACGTATGGGCTAACCCGAAGCTATTCTGGCTTGACCGCAACCTGCGCCCAAAATTTGTTGCGGGAGTGCCGCCCGATTATTTTGCGCCGGAAGGCCAGCTATGGGGCAACCCGCTCTACCTCTGGCGCAATCACAGGGCAGAGGGCTACCGCTGGTGGATTCAGCGGATACGCGCCGCCACCACCATTTATGATGTTGTACGCATCGACCATTTCCGCGGCTTTGCCAGCTTTTATGCAATTCCCTACGGAGACAAAAACGCTGTGAATGGCAAGTGGGTCAAGGGGCCTGGGATCGCATTGTTTAAGGAGATTCGCCGCACACTGGGCGAACGACAGATTATCGCGGAAGATTTAGGGGTTATGACCGAGGATGTTGTCCGGCTGCTAAAGGAAAGCGGCTTCCCTGGAATGAAGGTATTGCAATTTGCATTTGAGCCGAACTGGGACAACGGCTACCTGCCGCACAATCATATTAAGAACTGCGTTGTTTATACCGGTACACACGATAACGATACCCTTATGAGCTGGTGGGAAACCGCGCTCAGCCCCCATGAGCGGCAGCACGCAATCGATTATTTGCAGCTTTCCGAAAAGGAGGGCATCAACTGGGGTGTAATACGCGGCGCCTGGGCAAGTGTCGCCGATCTGGCGATTGCACCGGTGCAGGACTTCCTCGCATTGGGCGGGCAGGCACGGATGAACCATCCCTCTACGCTGGGAGGCAACTGGCAGTTCCGCATCCGCAAGGGCGATTTGACCGAAGCGCTTGCCGAGCGCATCGAGCGGCTCTCGGGGCTTTATCAGCGCTCAACCCATTCATAAAGCATAATTTGCCGTCTGTGGCGCAAAAATCCGCTACAGATCGTGCGGTAAAAGCGCCCTGCTGCGTTCCATCTTACGCAGCAGGGCAAAAAAGTTGACTTTCTATGCTAAAAAGGGCGTTTGCACTTGCTATAAGTTTAGGAACGTGTTATTCTAAAGGAGAGAAAAGAGGGAGCTCTTTGGTCGAGTGCAGGAACAGGGGAGGGGTTTTTTATTTGCACACAGCAAACACATAAACAGAAAATTTTGATTGTTGATGATTCCGAGATGAACCGCGCAATTTTGGCGGATATGCTGGAGATGGAATATGAGATTATCGAAGCGGGCGACGGTGTCGAGGCGGTCGCAGCCATCCAGCAGTACAGCACAGAATTGTCACTGATTTTGCTGGATATCGTGATGCCGGAGATGGATGGCTTTGGTGTGTTGTCAGTGATGAACAAGCGCCATTGGATAGAGGAAATCCCGGTCATCGTTATTTCGGCGGAAACCGCCTCTTCCCAGATGGAGCGGGCATTTGAACTAGGCGTAACCGACTTTATCAGCCGCCCGTTTGATTCGCTGATCGTTCGCCGGCGGGTGATCAATACTATCCTGCTGTACGCCAAACAAAAAAGATTGGTTGGCATGGTTGCGGACCAGATTTACGAAAAAGAGCAGCGTAGCAGTGTGATGATCGATATTCTCAGCCAGATTGTAGAGTTCCGCAATGGCGAAAGCGGACAGCATGTACGTCATGTTCATGTGCTCTCTGATCTGATGCTGCGGGAGCTGGTGCAGCTCACCGACCAATATGCGCTCACCCGTTCGGATATTTCGCTGATCAGCACCGCCTCTGCGCTGCATGACATCGGCAAAATTGCAATTGACGAGGCAATTCTCAACAAGCCCGGCCGTCTGACCCCAAAGGAATTTGAAATTATGAAAAGGCACGCAATGATCGGCGCGAACATGCTCAGAGAGCTGCCGATTCATCAGAACGAGCCGCTTTTGAAAATTGCCTATCAAATCTGCCGCTGGCACCATGAACGCTATGATGGCAAGGGCTATCCAGACGGGCTTGTGGGGGATGACATTCCCATTTCCGCCCAAATTGTGGCATTGGCGGATGTTTATGACGCGCTGACCAGTGAGCGGTGCTATAAAAAAGCGATCTCACATGAGCAGGCGGTCGAGATGATTGTAAACGGCGAGTGTGGGACCTTTAATCCATTGCTGCTGACCTGTCTGAAAAATGTAGCGGATACCCTGTTGGTCGAGCTGGAAAATGACACGCCGGATAAGGCCAACCGCCGCGAGCTGATGAACATTGCGGACGAGATGGGACGGCATGAGGAATTGACCGCATCCGAGCGCACGCTGCATCTACTGGAACATGAGCGCATGAAGTACCGGTTCTTTGCAGCGATGACCCGCGAAATTCAGTTTGAGTATGTGAAGTCGCCCGCAATGGTGACCATTACTGCCTGGGGTGCAGAAAAGCTGGGCTTGGGCGAAGTGATTATGGACCCACTGCACAACGAAAAGGTGTTGCAGCTGATGTCGCAGACCGACTGGAAAAATCTGTCCCATGCAATTTTGCGCACAACACCGGAACAGGCGATGGTCAATTATGTTTGCAAGCTAAACTACAATGGGGAGGAACAGCGCTGGACAAGAATTATTGTACAGTCGATCTGGTCGGCTGACGAGCCACCGGAGTATACCGGTGTGATTGGTAAAGCGGTGGATATCCATGATTCCCGTGTGAAGGAAGATAATCTGGAGCGGATGGCCAACCACGATGCGCTAACCGGACTGCTTAACCATGCCAGCATCAAAAAGCAGATCATCGAGCGGCTGGAAAGCGCGCATGACGGCCATTTTGCATTGGTGATGTTTGATTTGGATCACTTTAAATCGGTCAACGATAACTACGGTCACGATGTGGGCAACAAGGTGCTGGTACATACCTCGGAAAAGCTGCGCCAGGGTACCCGCGGTGACGATCTCGCGGCGCGCATTGGCGGAGACGAGTTTTTGATCTTCTTAGAATATAAGACGGATATTGAGCCGGTCATCCAACGTATTTTTACCTTCCTCACCGGTCATTATGAAAATATTTCGATCTCAGTTAGCATGGGCGTTGCGTGCACCGAAGTGGTGGGGATCGATTATGACACCCTGTTCCGTTCGGCGGACCAGGCGCTTTATGCAGTAAAACGAGGCGGCAGAGGACATTACCGTTTTTATGACAGCTCTATGCAGAATCTGCTGTCCACCATTTCGCCTATTGATGGCGAAAACGAAGCTAAGAAACAGGAAGGAGACGAGTAACCGTGACATTACAAGAGTGCTATGCAGCAATCGGAGGCGACTATGATGGCGTAGTGAGCCGGCTACGCAGTGAGCGTTTGGTGAAAAAATTCGTGCTAAAATTTGTGGATGACAAAAGCTATGAGCTGCTGTGCCAGTCGTTGCAAACAAAGAATGCGCCAGAAGCCTTTCGCGCTGCCCATACCATCAAAGGAATGTGTCAGAATTTGGGGTTCAGCAAATTACAGGATTCGAGCACACGTATGGCTGAGCTGCTGCGTTCCGACTGGAATGACGCTGCTGTCGATCTGTTAGGGGAGCTCACCGCTGATTACCAACAGACGGTAGACGCCATCCGCGGGGTCGACGCATAGAGAAATTGGGTAAGGGGAGGCTGATATTGTGTGAAAAATAAAACGACCCGATTTCTAAAGGTAAGCCTTGCAGTCATCCTGGTGTTGTGCATTATCATATTTTCGTTTCTGGCATTTTATATCAACCAGAAAAGTACGGAAACCATCAGCGAAGTAGGGTTTGCCTATATGCAAGGCATGAGCGACCAGGTTTCAATCCATTTTGAAACCACAATCGAGATGCGGCTTTCCCAGGTTGAGGCGCTGGTAGACACCATTCCGCCAAAACAATATGATGACATCCAAGCTTTGCGGAAAGCATTGGCTTATACCGCAAATGCAAGAGGTTTTGAAAGCTTGTCCTTTTATTCCACCGACGGCGATTTTGACACCATCTATGGGCGGGAACCACAGCTGAGCGATCCTGAACCATTTTTAAAATCGCTGAACAACGGGGAAAAAAAGGTCGCGGTTGGAACCGATTCTTCCGGAAGAAAAATTATTCTGCTGGGGGTATCCTCAGAATATCCAATGAAGAAAGGCGAGGATTGCACCGCATTGGTGGCATCCGTTTCGGTTGATTATATCGCTCAGCTGCTTGCGCTGGATTCCAACTCATTGGTATATTCTCATATTATTCGCAAGGATGGCAGCTTTGTAATCCGTAGTGGCGATGCCTTCCGCGAAAGCTATTTTGACAGGGTGCGCGCAGAATTTGATGCACTGGACGGCCTGTTGGCCGAGCAATATATCACCGAGCTGGTGTCGGCGATGCAGGAAAGCAAGCACTATTCCCGTGTTTTGCAGGTCAAGGGTGACCGGCGGCATGTACATTGTATTGCATTGCCTTACTCCGAATGGTATTTGGTTATGGTTATGCCATACGGCGCGCTGGATCAGGCAATAAACAATATGAGCAAACACTGGATGGGTATGATGCTGGGAAGCTGCGGCCTGATTTTGGTAGCATTGCTGCTGATGTTCACCGGATATTTCCGACTGACCCAACAGCAGATGCGCGATCTCAACGACGCGCGCAAGGCTGCGGAGCAGGCAAACAAGGCAAAAAGCGAATTCCTATCCAATATGAGCCATGATATTCGTACTCCAATGAATGCTATTGTGGGTATGACTGCTATTGCGACCGCAAACATCGAAAACCGGCAGCAGCTGCAAAACTGCCTGAAGAAGATCACCCTTTCCAGCAAGCATCTGCTGGGGCTGATTAACGATGTGCTGGATATGTCCAAAATCGAAAGCGGCAAGATGACCTTAAATATGGATCAGGTTTCGTTGCGGGAGGTTATGGATAGCCTTGTCAGCATTATGCAGCCGCAGGTCAAGCTGAAAAACCAACAATTTGACGTATTCATCCACGATATTTCGGTGGAGAATGTTTGCTGTGACAGTGTGCGGCTGAACCAGGTGCTGCTCAATTTCCTGTCGAATGCGGTGAAGTTCACACCCGAAGGCGGCTCTATTCAGGTTGCAATGTATGAGGAGCCTTCCCCAAAGGGCGAGGATTATATTCGTATCCACATCCAGGTAAAAGACAATGGTATCGGCATGTCAGAGGAGTTCCAGCAAAAGGTATTTGAATCCTTCTCTCGTGAGGACAGTATGCGCGTACACAAGACCGAGGGCACCGGCCTAGGTATGGCAATCACCAAATATATTGTGGATGCGATGGGCGGCTTTATCGATGTAAAGAGCGCGCTTGGCGAGGGCACCGAGTTTAATGTGACGCTGGATATGATCAAGGCAGACATCCAAGAGATTGACATGATTCTGCCAGATTGGAATATGCTGGTAGTCGATGACGACCGGCAGCTGTGTGAAAGCACGGTGGCATCGCTCAAGTCAATCGGCATCAATGCAGAGTGGGCACTCAGCGGCGAAAGCGCCGTGGAGATGGTGGATAAACGCTGCAAACGGCATGATGGATACCAGATTATCCTGTTAGATTGGAAGCTGCCGGGAATTGATGGACTGGAAACCGCCCGTCAAATTCGTAAACACACCGGCGATGAGGTCCCGATCCTGTTGATCTCCGCTTACGATTGGGGTGAGATCGAGGATCGCGCACGGGGCGCCGGTATCAGCGGATTCATCGCGAAACCGCTGTTTAAATCGACGCTGTTCTATGGACTAAAACGGTTTATGGGGGTCGATGGCGGCCAGCCGACCGAAGAACTTGAGGACAGCAATGAGAACTTTAATGGCAAGCATGTGCTGTTGGCAGAGGATAACGACCTAAACTGGGAGATCGCGGAGGAACTGCTGTCCGATCTGGGCTTGCAGCTGGACCGCGCGGAAAATGGACAAATTTGTGTAGCCATTTTCCAGGAGTCCCCGGTTGGCTATTATGACGCGATTTTGATGGATATTCGGATGCCGGTCATGACCGGTTATGAGGCGTCGCAGGCAATCCGTGCACTAAATCGCCCTGATGCTGATGTACCGATTATCGCAATGACCGCTGATGCTTTTTCGGAAGACATCAAGCGCTGCTTGGATTGCGGGATGAATGCGCATGTTGCAAAACCAATTGATGTTGACGATGTGGCGCACCTGCTCAAAAAGCATATGAAGACAAAATAAAAAAAGCCCCGTAAGGGGCTTTTTTTCTGCGCTGCGCACACCTGACGGAGCGTAAATCAGGCATAGGCAGGGTACAGCATTCCACGCATCAGCTCTACACAGGCGGTCAGAGAATAGACAAAGTCCACCCCATAGGATGGTGCAAGCTCCATATACCAGCTATGCAGCTCGTTAATCTGCTCATACAGCGCCAGGCTGGGATCGATTTGTGCCGCATTCGCAATCAGATTGACCGCGTGCAGCATATCTTTACGCCGGTATGCGTAAAACTGCATCTTCAGCTCATAGGTCAGATGCCCAATTTTGCTGCCGTCAAACGTTTCGGAGTGTGCATAGCAAAAAAAGTCTGCCATGAAGTGGCACAAAATGCCAAGCTGCTTGCTGAACTCCTCCACACTCATCTGCTCGCTATTGGCGGCTAGATGCTCGGCGCGCGCCATCACCAGGTCATAGATATCCTTTTTAAAATGCGAAAGCCGCAGCAGGCTCGGGGCGATATCCGGTAGGAAATTCCAGCGCACAAAGGTACTCTTGTCAAGCTTTACACCTAGCTGCTCGGTAAAGTAGGTATACAGATAACGCCCCATTGTAATATGTGAAAAAAGGTTCATTGGAATCACCGCTCTTTCTTAAAAATCAAAAATAATATGCAGGCAATCTGTACAGACAGCAGGTGAAGTGAATACCGTCTGCGAAAAACGCCATCTATCCATTTTTTATTTTGCATTTTCGCATAACTACAAGTCTAAAAGACTTGCCACACCGTAAAACGGCGCGGAAAATATGCAACGCATATTTCATAT
>CAJUJI010000035.1 GCA_910586875.1 uncultured Anaerotruncus sp.
TCCATACTCAGCAGTTGTTTTTTTGGGCATTTTGTATACCTGCCTTTGTCTTTAAAAATATAAGTAGTTTTCCTATGTATTTTATACTACCTTTTTTCGGGTTGTTTTGTCAAGCCCTTTTTCCAATTTCTGCTTTCTCTCATACTTCCAGCAGAATGGCCCTCTCCTACATCCACCATCTGAAATGAAGAAAGGTCCTTCTTAACGAGTAAGCAGGGCCTTGCTTCTCCAATCTCGGAGGACCTTGGGTTTTGACAGAGGGGCGACATCGCACAAAAACTAGCGCGCTTTTTTGGGAATGCCATTCATACAAGGCACCTGTGTTTGACATTTCCCACACCCATAACGCGGCGCATATCTTTGCGCGGTCAAATCCACATACGGGGAGCAAATAGTGTGATCCTTGCCATGCTCTATCGAAATTGCATCAACCGGACATCTTTTGATACAGGCCCCGCAGTAGGTACAATAATCATACAGCCCGCTATATGGGCGTGTATCCGCCATCAAGGGGGCCGTTGTAATCACACTCCCAAACCGGCCTGCAACACCGCGTGCGGTAATCAGGCCCTTTGAGAGCCCAAATGTCCCCAGTCCGCTGACATATGCGACATGCCGCTCCGACCAATTACTTGCAAACGAATGGAAATTGGGGTCATCGCTCTGTTTTTTCGAGCGAAAACGTCCATCAATAGAAGGTGCAACCGCCTGCCAGCCTTCCGCCTCTAGCTGCTTGATGAAAAAGCGGCAAACGTCATCCACAACCTTTTGGCCCTCAACGCGCCCATACAGCCATTCCTTTGAGGGAATTGCCCGATCCGAATTGCTGCGTTTCACCGCCTGGCTGAACGGCAGGAAAAAGCTGATCACCGATTGCGCACCTGCCAGCCACTGCTCTGGCAGCATATGCTGTGGGCCAACCGCTTGCGGCTCCTGCAACTGCTGGTATAACGGGTCCTGCGCGGAGGAAATCCCCAATAGTGGCAGCTCGTAAATCTCCATCCCCGCCAATTCCTCATAGCCCTCGGTCTGCGGAGGTACACGGTTTCCCTCTAAATTTTGGAGAAACTCTTCCACCTGTTTTGATAACGCCTGCTTTTCCATGCTCTGACCCTCCTATTTGACTCCGAACAAATCGCGGATATAATTTTCCAACCGTCCCAGCGGCCCCGGCTCGCGTATCGGCTTTTTGCTATGCACCACATAAGTTGAGCTGGTCTTGCGCGCCGTTTTCTTTCCCGTCGGCCGTACCGCCATAGACGCCGCAGACCGCTGTTTAGATGGCCTCTTTCGCGCGGCTGGCTCCTGCACCGGCTGCGCTTTGGACGGATGCGTCACCTGCTGCCGCTGCGCAAGATACTGCTCCGCGCGCACATAAGCCAGCTTATACAGGTCAATTTGGCTATCCGTTGGAGGGCGGTCGTTCTGTACCCGCATATAACTGCCATCCTCCAACAGCCGCTTCGCCTTCACATTGTCGGAAAACTCCAGCTGGATAATCTTCCGAATGCGCATTTGAATTTCTGGCGCATAGATTGGCGCCGCAACCTCCACCCGCCGCTCGGTATTGCGTGTCATGAAATCCGCCGAGGAAATGTACATGCGGCAACGCTCCTGTGTGCCAAAAATATAGACACGGCTGTGCTCCAAAAACCGCCCGACAATGCTGATCACCTCGATATTGTCGGTTTCACCCGGCACGCCCGCCCGCAAGCAACAGATCCCACGGACCACCATACGAATGCGCACCCCCGCTTTCGAGGCAGCAATCAGCCGGTCAATAATCTCCTTATCGGTCAGTGAGTTGATCTTGAGTAGGATTTCCGCTGGCTCCCCGCGCTGTGCCACCTCAATTTCGCCGTCGATCAGCCGCAGCACCTCTGGCTTGATGGTAACCGGCGCCGCCAACAGATGTTTGGTGTGCTCCACAGGGCTGCTGGTTAGAATGCCGTTAAAAATACGCAGACCATCCTCTCCGATTTCGCGGTTGGCGGTAATCAGGGAGAGATCTGTATACAGTTTCGCGGTTGATTCGTTGTAGTTGCCGGTGCCAATTTGGGTGATGAAGGAAATTTTATTGTTGATTTTGCGGGTAATCACCAGCAGCTTTGAATGAACCTTGTACTCACCCAGCCCATAGATGACGTTGACACCGGCCTCCTCCAGCCGCTTGCTCCAGATGATATTGTTCTCCTCATCAAACCGCGCGCGCAGTTCGACCACCGCATAGACCTCTTTTCCATTTTCCGCGGCTTTAATCAGCTCGGAGACAATCTGGCTCTCCCGCGCAACACGGTACAGGGTCATTTTGATGCTGAGCACCGATTCGTCCACCGCCGCTTCCCGCAGCAGCGCAATAAACGGCTTCATACTTTCAAACGGATAGGAAAGCAATACATCATGGTCGATAATCTGGGGAAAGATCGGCTGGTCCGCGCGCAGCATACAGGAATCTTGCGGGGTAAACGGCGGGTTGAACAGTTCAGCCACCCCTTGCCGCTCGAATCGGCTGCACAAGCTGAACCCATAGGACAGATCCAGCGGTGTACTGCTGAAAAATACCCGCTCGTGGCCCAGCTCCAACCGCTTACAAAGCTGATCTACAATCGTGTGTTCCGCTGCACCTTCAAACTCGATGCGCACCGGCATCAGCTTGCGCCGGCTTTTTACCAGCTCCTCCATCACACTGCGATAGTCCATATCATGATCATAGAGCGCCTCATCTACATTGATGTCTGCATTGCGGGTGATGCGGAAGATGGTCTTTGCCTCCACCACGTAGCTTTCAAAAATTGTCTGGCAGTATTTATGCACCAGCTCTTCCAACAGAATAAACTTGTTTTTCTCAAACGGCAGAAATACCAGCCGGTCAAAACCAATCGAGGTGGGGATAATCGCCAGCTTGACAAACTCCCCCTTGGTTTTCAGCTGTGCACAGATGTAGATTTCCTTATTTTGCAAAAATGGAAATGGATGATGCTTGTCGATAATCTGCGGGGAGAGCATCGGCAGCACCTCATTCTGAAAATAGCTTTGCAGATAGGCTGACTGCTCCTCGGTGAGCGTCTCGGGATTGAGGTGTTCAATCCCCCGCTGTGACAGGTCAAATAAAAGCCGCCGATAGGTTTCATCCTTCATCCGCACCAGCCGGTAGGTTTCCTCAAAAATCGCCTCCAACTGCTGTGCAGGGGTCATCAGCGATTTGTTGTCAATCGCGTCCGGCCGCACAAGCGAGGCGTCTGTCAATGTGCCCACGCGTATCATAAAAAATTCGTCCAGATTGCTGCAAAAGATCGAAATAAACTTCATTCGCTCCAAAAGCGGAATACTGGCATCCCCAGCCTGTTCCAGAACCCGCTGGTTAAATTTCAGCCAGCTCAGTTCTCGGTTGTGGTAAAGATTCGGCTTCTGCTCGCTGCTCATGTCAAGTTCCCCTTCTATCAAATTTACAAAAAAAGGGAGCACCGCCATCTGGCAGTACTCCCCTTTGCTTATTTCTTCTTATTGAAGATTGACAGAATATCGTCAAAATTAAATGGGTCGCTGTCATCACTTGCGGTAATCGTACTGGTGCCTGGGTTCTGCTCGGTGGATACCGGGTCGGCCGGCATCGCAGTTGTTGGGGTGCGCACCCCATAGGAAGGCAGCGCAAAATTTTTATTGTTGTCAAAGCGGGTCGCAATCACCGTCACCCGCATCTCATCATTGAGAGATTCATCAAAGGTAGCACCCCAGATCAGGTTGACATCCGGATGTGCTGCCTCATGCACCATGGAGGAGGCAATGTCGATATCGTCCAAATCGATGTCTGGTGAAGCTGTGATGTTCAAAATAACACCCATCGCACCATTGATCGAGGTTTCCAGCAACGGCGAGGAAATTGCCATCGCTGCTGCTGTTTTGGCCTTGTCCTTTCCGGAGGCCGAACCAACACCCATATGCGCATAACCCGCGTCCTTCATAATTGCAGTGACATCCGCAAAGTCCAGGTTGACGACACCGGCGATGTTCACCAGGTCGGAAATGCTCTGCACGCCCTGTTTGAGCACATTGTCCGCCGCTGCAAACGCATTTTGCAGGGTAATTTTCTCCTCCGAAATCAGCTTGAGCCGCTCGTTCGGGATTACCAGTAGTGCATCAACATGCTCACGCAGCGTTGTAACGCCCATCTCCGCCTGTTCCATCCGGCGCTTACCCTCAAAATTAAACGGCTTTGTGACAATACCAACCGTCAAAATGCCCATCTCATGCGCAATTTCCGCCACCACTGGCGCGCCACCGGTACCGGTACCACCGCCCATACCTGCGGTAATAAACACCATATCGGTCCCCTTGAGCGCGGAGGCAATTTCGTCACGGCTTTCCTCTGCGGCGCGTTGGCCCTTTTCAGGGTTTCCACCGGCGCCCTTTCCACGGGTCAGCTTCTCTCCAATATGCAGCTTATATGTAGCCTGCGAACGGAGCAACGCTTGATTATCTGTATTGATCGAAATGAACTCCACACTCTTCATGCCAGACTGTATCATACGGTCCACTGCGTTTCCGCCACCGCCGCCAACTCCGATTACCTTAATGGAGACAACATTCTCGTTGTCGCTTGCAATATCGAAGTTCATTATCATCGCTGTTCCCCCTGTTAAATCTATTGTTAAATATCAATTGTTCCCACACGCGATCTTTCCATCAAAAACAAATACAACTAGATTTTATTTTATCAGACTACCCTACATAAAGCAAGTCATTTTTCGTATAGTTTTTTTAAATGATGAAAATTTCCAGCAAATAAGCCCTATGTTTTGGTATCTTCATTAGAAATTACTGCCAAGTCGTCGCTGTAACGGGAACCGGAGCTGCTGCTTCCCTGCGAGGATGCAGAGGAAGCACCGGACACCGCTTGCTCTGCTGGCAGCTCAGGCAGCGATTGCCCCGATGAAGGGTCTGAAGCAGATGATGCACTGCCGGGAACAACCGCCAAATCCGGGTTGTCATTGTTCTGTTTCAAGAACTGCTCCAGCGGGTCCTGCTCCTGTTCTTCCTGTGAAATCGCCGTCTGGCGGCGCTTGTCCAGCTCCTCGCTGATATCCTGATGTCCGCTGCGCCATACCTCATGCGAGGTCGCCGCCAGCGATGCGTCCAAAATTCCCTGAAAGCTGGGGTCCAGCTCCTCTTCAATTACCCGCTTGACAAAACTCAGCTTGTACTCCAAATCTCCGTGGCTGCCCAATTCCACCAGAATCCGGTCCTCATACACGACAATCATATTGAGCCGGTTGGTAAAATCCACCATGGTAATCCCCTGGAAATCGGTGTGCTCGACCGCCTCCACCAAATTGGACAGCATAGTAAAGCCCTCGCTTTCCTGCTCGGCTGCCTCTGCTTCCTCTTTGGGGTCGTAGCCTTCACCCAGCTTACGTCCAACCTGCGGATCATACAAATACATCCCTGTCACAATGGTGGTGCCCTCCGGCAGCGTTTGCGCCCCCAGCTCCAGCACCTTACCAGTCTGACCAATTACGACATAGCCTGCTGCCGTATCCACCGCGCCCAGTGGTGTCGCCTCTATAATTTCAATCACCAGCTTTGCCGGAAATACCCGCTTGAGCTTGACCATATCCACATAAGAAAGATTCGCCTCCAAAAGCCGTTTTGTCACTGTTTTTGCGCTGATCCGAAACAGGTTGTCCCCCGGCTTTACGCCGCTGGCTTGAATAACCTCCTCCGCCGCATAGCGGGTGGAACCCTCCACCCCGATTTCCTCTATCTTAAAAAATACCGTTAAGGATAATACCGCGAAAATAGCCGCCGCCACAATCAAAATCAGCAGATGGTTCAAGGTCTGACGGCCGGTACGTCTGCGCCGCAGCCGTTTGACATTGGCAGAGCGCGCCTGGCTGCGATTAGGCGACGGCCGGCGCGGGCTTCCAAATGTGATGATTTTTTCCTTCATGGGCTCCTCCGGAATGGCGACGCAGTCCAGCGCTGCATCCTTAAACTTAGTATAGCTCAAAAGGCCGTTGAATTCCTGCGGAATTTGTCGATTCTATTTCGCTTAAAATAGGGCCTGCAATCGCCTCTCAGCTTCTTTCCAAAACGTTCGCACCACTGCAAAAGCGGCAACCAGCAAAATCCATTATTTTATCGATCTGCACATCGCCTTTGCAGGGCGAACTGAACCTAAGTTGCATAAGCTTTACGCATCCTTTTTTTACATATAAATAAAGCATTGCATCCATTATAACATGGGCTTTTGAGAAGTGCAATCCCGCCGGATATTTGCACCAATACTTGCCAAATTCTGTTCAAACGCTTCATAGCCCCTATCAATATGCTCAATTTCAAACAGCTCGCTTTCCCCCTCGGCTCCTAGCGCCGCAACTGCAATTGCTGCGCCGCCGCGCAAATCGGTGCAGCGCACCGTGGCACTATGTAGGGATGGCACCCCTTTGACCAATGCTACACGACTTTCCACCTTGATATCCGCGCCCATCCGCCGCAACTCCGGCACCTGCTTATAACGGGATTCAAAAATATTCTCCACAAACAGACTGCTCCCATACGCCAGACAAGACACCGCCATCAATGGCGATTGCGCGTCGGTTGGGAATCCTGGGTAAGGCATTGTACGGACACAGCGCAACGGCTCCAGGCGCTGCGGTGCTGTCAATCGAATGATACTGCCGTCGACCGCCAGCCGGCAGCCCATCTCTTCAAAGCAGGGCAGCACCGCTGACAAGTGTTCCGGACAAACCCCCGTGAGTGTCAGGTCTCCATGGGTGATTGCAGCCGCTGAAAGATAGGTTGCCGCAGCAATCCGGTCCGCAATTACGCGATGCTCCGCCGGGTGCAGCCGTTCCACACCTGCAATGGTGATATCGCCGCCGCTTCCAATCTGCACCTTTGCACCACAGGCGTTTAGAAACGCTGCCAAATCCTGTATCTCCGGCTCACGCGCCGCATTTTGAATCAAGGTTTCCCCTTGTGCCAGCGCCGCAGCAATCATGATATTCTCGGTAGCGCCCACGCTGGGAAACGGCAGCGGAATTTTAGCGCCCTGCAAGCGTCCCTGCGATCGGCAGTTGAGATAGCCATGATCCTCCTCAATCACTACACCGAGCCGCTCGAGAGCATCCAAATGTAAATCGATGGGGCGCGGCCCCAGCTCGCAACCGCCCGGCAGCGAAATGCGCGCCTTACCGCATTTTGCAATAATTGCACCTAGAAAAACGATCGAGGAACGCATCATCCGCATCAGGTCATCTGGGATACAGCAGCAGCAATCATTGCCGGACTGCACGATCATGCAGTCCCCCTCGCGCTTACTTTGCGCGCCAAGGTAGTGCAGGATATTGCAAGCCGCATCCACATCGGTCAGCCGCGGACAATTATGTATCACACTTTCACCGGTCAGCAAGGTCGCCGCCAAAATGGGCAGCACGGAATTTTTCGCACCATGCACCGCCAGGCTTCCCTCCAGGCGCTTTTTGCCTTCTATCACAAATTTTTCCATTTTCACGCACCCTTTCGCACTGGTTGCGGGAGGTTCTCTCCTGCAACACATCCTATGCAGAGTGCGCCAAACACGTTACGAGCCTTCAATTTCACCGCCTATATGCGGCCTGGCACAGGCATTTCTGCTGCGCAGCAGCCTTTTGCGACAGGCGGCAAACTCAACTGCTTGCAGCGAGAAAAAGCTTGTGTCAGCCGGACAGCAGCCCCAAAATTTCCTGATAGATGCGCTCATTAGCGTCTACAATCGCCATTGCCTGCGCGTTGCGCCCCAGACGCTTGAGTGTCTGAGGGTCGGCACAGAGCTTTTCTACCGTCTTTTGCAGCAGCTTTGGCGTGAGCAGCTTTTCATCAATCACCACTGCTGCGTCATGCTCTGCAAGCACCTTTGCATTGTGGTACTGATGATTCTCTGCCACATTCGGCGATGGAATCAGCACCGATGCGGTACCGCTCGCCTCCAGTTCCGAAAGGGTCATCGCTCCCGACCGGGAAATCACCAAATCTGCCGCTGCCAAACAATCCGGCATATCATGGATGTATTCCCGCACATCCAAGCCTGCCGCGTTTATCTCGGTCCCAACCGCGTTTAAGAGGCTGGGAAAACGGTCCTTTTCATACGAGCCGGTTGCATGGATATGATAAATACCGCCCCGCTGCTGCTCCCAGCCCATCAAGCCGGCAATGGCCTCGTTGATACGCCGCGCACCCAGGCTGCCGCCAAACGAAACAATACAAATTTTATCTTCTCCAATACCAAGCTTTTGGCGCGCCTGTTCCCGATTTGCAAATAAAATTTGCTCCCTGACAGGGTTCCCCGTCACAAGGTATTCGCGATCTTCCGGCAGGAAGCGTTTCGCCTCCTCCACCGAAATGAGCACCTTATCTGCTGTATGTGCAAGCAATTTCGTGGTCACACCCGGAAATGCGTTCGATTCGTGGGTAAGGGTTTTATACCCCAGCTTATGCCCCTCCCGCAGCACCGGTCCGCTTACATAGCCGCCTGTCCCGATAATCACATCCGGCTTGAAGCCTTGAATCAGCCGCTTGGCACGCCCCCAGCAGAGTATCAGGCAGCCGATTGCACGCATATTATATTTGATATTAAACCAATTTAGCTGCCGCTGAAACCCCAAAATTTCAATCGGCGCAAAGGAAAAACCCGCCGCAGGAATCAGCCGCGCCTCCATCCCCTTTGGATGTCCCGCAAACAAAATCTCCGCCTCAGGATGGCGCGCCTTGATATAATTTGCAATTGCAATCGCAGGGTTGATATGCCCCGCGGTGCCGCCACATGCAAAAAGGAACTTCATCTGCCAAAACTCCTTGACTGTCAGAACCCGCTATCCCAGTGATTTCGTGTTCTTATTCTTTTTCCAGGCTGGACTGTCGAGAAACCGAAAGAATAACCCCCATCTGTGCAAGCAGCATTACCAACGCCGTGCCTCCATAGGAAAAGAACGGCAAACTGATGCCGGTATTGGGGATGGTGTTGCTTACCACCGCAATATTCAGAATCGTTTGTACTCCCACCTGGGTGGTCAGTCCAACCGCCAGCATGGTCCCAAACCGGTCGCGGCAACGCATTGCGATGACAAAGCCGCGCCAAACCAGCAGCGCAAAAATTAAAATGATCAGCGTCGCGCCCACAAAGCCCAGCTCCTCGCAAACGATGGAGAAAATGAAATCGTTCTGCGGCTCAGGCAGGTAGAGGTGCTTTTGGCGGGAATTGCCGATACCGACCCCCATCAGGCCGCCGGAGCCGATTGCAAGCAAGGATTGGATGGTTTGGAAACCATCCCCCTGCGCATCCTTCCAAGGGTCAATCCAATATTCCAAGCGCGACATCGCATAGGGAACCGCACCTGGAATCAGTACAACGATTACCAGTCCAATGATGATACATACGCCACCCAGCATGAACCAGCGCAGGTCGGTGCCGCCAATGAACATCATAACAATACCGATAGAAAGAATCAGGATCGTACCTGAAAGATGCGGCTCCAAAATCATCAGCACCGCAATCATGCCCAGAATGGCCAAAAACGGCCAGACGCCATACCGTGGATTTTTCATCCGCTCATAGTTAATCGAAATCAGCTGCGCGAACACCACCACCACCGAAAATTTCGCCAGCTCGGACGGCTGAAAGGTGAAGCTGCCGATAATTGGAATCCAGCGCCGCGCATTACCGGTGTGGTAAAACAGCACCACAATCAGAAGCGTTATGGTAATCAGCAGCAAAAGCAAGCTAAAGCGGTGCAAGATATGGTAGTTGATGCGGGATACCACCAGCATCATCACAACACCGGCCACCGCAAACAGCAGTTGCCGTTTGATATAATGAAAGCTGTCACCCTTGTTGTAATACGCATAGGCATAGCTTGCAGAAAACAGCATAATCAGCCCAATAAACACCAGCGTCAAAACCAAAACCAGAAAGGTCATGTCTACACTGCTCCCTGATTTTGCAAAAAGCCCCAGCGTCGCCGGTTTTTTATTCCTTTTGGCGGCCGCACGCGGTCGTGCTGACCGGATATTCCGAACCGGCTGGGCCATTGCACCACTGCGTGCTCTGGCTGCATTTGTGTGTTTCATCCGCAAGCCCCTTTCTTCTTATATCCTGAATACTGCCAGAATCGCCAGCAGGCTGCCTGCCAGCGTCACCAATGAAAATACCGTCACAATTTTAATCTCGCTCCAACCGGACAGCTCAAAATGGTGGTGAATCGGGCTCATCTTAAAGATGCGTTTGCCGGTGGTTTTAAAGCTGATCACCTGCAAAATAACCGAAAACGCTTCACACCAATAGATGACCCCCGCCAATACCAAGAGCAGCGGTATCCCCACATCAAACGCCAGCGCTACCACCAGTCCGCCCAAAAACAGCGAGCCGGTGTCCCCCATAAACACCTTGGCGGGGTAAAAATTCCAGACCAGAAAGCCCAGCACACCGCCTGCCAGCGCTGCCGCAATCACACCCGCCTGTGCCGCGCCCAGCAGTCCAGCAATCACCACAAAGCAAAGCGCATACACAAATGTGACCGATGAGGCAAGCCCATCAATGCCATCGGTCAGATTGACCGCATTGACAAAGCCAGTAATTACAATCACCGCGAACGGGTAATAAAGCAGTCCTAAATTCCATTGACCGATAAACGGGATAATCACAATGGAGGAACGATCGCCGGCCAGCCAGAGCATGGTCAGGTAAAACACCGCAATAATCAGCTGCATCAAATACTTTTGACGGGCGGTGAGGCCGAGATTTTGCTTTTTGACCACCTTAATATAGTCGTCTAAAAAACCCACTGCACCAAATGCCAGCGCCATCACAATCCCAGAGAACAGCTTGAGATTACCGCGTCCACCACCCGCAGCCCCTCCCATTGAAAGGCCCAAAAAACCGGCAACAATTGCTATTGTTGCACCGATTACAAACATTATGCCACCCATCGTTGGAGTGCCCTGTTTCTTTTTATGCCAGGAGGGTCCGATATCCAAAATGGTCTGTCCGAACTTTAACCGGCGCAGAAAGGGAATAAGCGGAAATCCCAATGCAGCGGTCACCACAAACGCGGTGAGGACCGTCAGCAGCAAAACCGTTGTATTCATGCTTTTTGTCTCCTTATCTCAAAGCCTGTGGCGCAGCCGCCGCAGCGCGATTGGTTTCATAATCCTTGGAGGATCTCCTCCAGACGCATCCCGCGGCTCCCCTTGACCCAGACCACATCGCCTGCCGCAACAAGCTGCTGCAATTCGGCCAGAAGCTCCTGCTTGTGTGCAAACCAGCGGGCGATGGGGCGGAGCTGATTGGCTCCCTCCACATAAAACCGCGCCTGCTCCCCATAGGCAAGCAGTAAATCCACCTGATGCGTTGCTGCAAAGCGTCCAATTTCGATATGCGCCTCGTGGGATACCGGACCCAGCTCGAGCATATCCGCCAACACCGCAATTCGTTTGCCGGTGCAGGGATAATCCGCCAGCGTGGTAAGCGCCGCCCGCATCGAGTCCGGCGCCGCATTATAGCAGTCCTCCACCACCGTATAGCCGCTGCGCTGCACCACCCGCTGGCGCATTCCAGATGGCTGGTAGCCCTCAAGCGCCCTTGCACAGACAGCGAGCGGAATGCCAAGCTCCTGGCCGACCGCACAGGCCACCAATGCGTTCTGCACATTATGCCGTCCGATGCAGGGCAAGGTCACCGGTACGCGCTCCTCTCCCATACAAAGGATAAAGGTCGTCTGCTGAGTATCCTGCTGAATTTCCTGCGCACGAATGCTGCACTGCGGATTTTCCAGCCCGTAAAAGCGCACCCGCAGCCTTGGAATATTGACGGTGCGCAACAGATCATTGTCACCACAAAGCAGCAGCGGTGCGCCGTCCGGCAGGGCGTCCGCCAGCTCCAGCTTCGCCTTGAGGATATTTTCACGGCTGCCCAGCCGTTCAATATGGCTCACCCCAATGTTGGTAATCACGCCAATCTGCGGCTGGCAGACCGCCGCAAGCGCAGCGATCTCCCCCAGCCCCTCCATACCCATTTCAATTACAGCTGCTTCATGGGCAGGGGTCAGCTGCAACAAGGTTTTTGGCAGACCTATTTCATTGTTGAGGTTGCCCTCGGTTTTTAAGGTGCAAAAACCGGCCGATACTACCTGTGCAATCATATCCTTCGTGGTGGTTTTTCCAACGCTTCCAGTAATCCCCACACAGCGAATTGGAAATTTGTACCGGTAATGCCGCCCAACGGCCATCAGAGCACGCTCGGTATCCTCCACATAAAGAACATGGTCGCTGCCGTAATCGCGGCGCTCCTGTGCGATAGCCCAGGCAGCCCCCTTCTGAAGCGCCTGCGCAAGATAGTCATGCCCGTTAAAACGCTCCCCCACCAACGCAATAAATAAACAGCCTGTCGGAAGTGTGCGCGTATCGGTGGAAATCTCGGTAACCTCGCCTGTATAAGCGCCTGCACAGCCAATCGCATCTGCAATTTCCTGTATTGTCATCTTTTCCACAGCTTGTTTTACCCCTTCTTTTGCCGCGCCAGAATTTCTGTCACAATCCGCTTTTCGTCAAAACAGATGGTCTCCCCATGCAGCACCTGGTAATCTTCGTGCCCCTTGCCCGCCAAAATTAAAATATCATCCTCAATGCAGTGGGAGAGCGCCCACTCAATCGCTGCATAGCGGTCGGCGATTACCTCATAGGGGGTTTCGGGATGCTCCTTAATTCCAGGAAGCACATCGTTGATAATCTGCATTTCATCCTCATCGCGCGGATTGTCTGAGGTAAGAATTACAAAATCTGCCAACCGTGCGACAATCTCCCCCATCAGACGGCGTTTACCGCGGTCCCTGTTGCCTGCGCTGCCAAACAGCACCACCACCCGCCCTTTCGCAAACTTTTTCATGGTGGTGATGATCTTTTCCAGCCCATCCGGACTATGCGCATAATCGCGTATAATCGTAAAAGCGGTATCGGCAGGCAGCACCTCAATGCGCCCCACCACGCCGGTACAGCTGCTAAGCCCCTGCGCAACCTGCGCAATGCCGAGCCCCAGCGTCAGACAAGCGGTGCCGGCGGCCATCGCATTGGAAACCGAAAAATCACCCGGAACCGGCAGCTTTACCCGTGCAATCTCCCCCATTCCCACAAGCTGGAACATACTGGAATCAGGTGCAGGACGGATATCGCGGGCGGTATAATCCGCCTCGTCACGCGCCATCGAAAAGCTCACTAGCCGGCAGGAGATCTCCTCCGTCAACCGCTGTCCATAGGCGTCATCCAGATTCACCACCGCTGTGTCACACATGGAAAACAGTTTCTTTTTGGCAAAGAAGTAGTTCTCCATGTCGTGATGATAGTCCAGGTGATCCTGGGTCAGATTGGTAAACACCGCGGTTTGATAGTGCAGCCCCGCCAACCGCTGCTGATCCAACGCATGGGAGGAGCACTCCATCACCACATAATCGCAGCCTGCGCTGAGCATCCGAGCCAGCATACTGTGCAGCGCCAACGGATCAGGCGTCGTGTGCTTCGCAGGCAGCACAATATCATGAATTTCATTGTGAATGGTCCCGATCAGTCCCACCTGATGGCCTGCTGCTTCCAGAATATGCTTGATCATGCAGGTGACGGTCGTTTTCCCGTTGGTGCCGGTCACCCCCACCAGCTTCAATTTGCGAGCGGGGTTCCCATACCAGTTGCCACATAAAATCCCATACGCATAGCGGGTATCCGGAACAAGAATCTGCCCGTTTAACCCCATGTCCCGCTCACAGAGCACGCCCGCCGCCCCCGCCGCAAGCACCTCCTCGGCGTGGTCATGCCCGTCAAATCTGCCTCCCTTGATACAAACGAATAACATACCAGGTTCTATCTGGCGTGAATCGGCGGTCACACCGGTAATTTCACAATCCTGCATTTGATGTTTGCAGTCAAGTCCTTCCAGTAGTTGCTGTAACCGCATCGGTTTTACCCCCTTAGTTATGTCAAAAACTTTCTGCCCAAAAACGAAAATCCAAAGGTTGCCGCCCTTCAAAGCTGCTGTTTTCACTGCGAGCCGCAGGAAAACATCCCGAAAACAAGCGTCGCAAAGCCGCCTGTTCTCCCGAAAAGTGCATTGGGGTGCATTGCGGCTCGATTATCCGAGCCGCAAGAGAAAAGCCCCCTGTGAAATAAGCGTTATCCAGCCAGCGAAGTATCGGTAAAGCGCACCGTGACAACCGTGCCGTGCTGCACCATGGTGCCCGCCTCTGGCGACTGAGAAATCGCCTGGCTGTGGGAACCTTCGATGCCGATACCGCTGATGGAGATATTCAGTCCCGCAATATCCACAATTTCGCGGTTTGCTTGCGCAACCGTCATGCCCAATACATTCGGCACCGCAACCATCTCCTCTTCGGTTGCCTCCTCGGTGTAAAGCACCACGCGGCCGTCCTTCGGGATCGGTTCCTGATAGCCTGGCACCTGCCGCAAAACGGTTGTGCCGTTACCCTCAATTTTGTATTTCAATCCGGCAATGCGCAGGATGGATTCTGCATCGTGAATATCCTTATCCAACAGCATCGGGGTTTGAGTTGCAACATTTTCCAGTTCTTCCTCGGTATACTGCGGCTCGATGCCTATATAAGGCAGCACATCCGCCAGGATGGATCCGACAACCGGCGCCGCTACTGTAGAGCCATATGCGTTGTAAAGGTCCGGCTCGTCAATCAGTACCAGACAGCCGATCTGTGGGTCATCCACTGGTGCAAAGCCAAAGAAGGACACCACATATTTCATTGGGTCGCCAGTCTTGCGGCCGTCCAGCTTTTCAGAGGTGCCGGTTTTGCCGCCAATTCGGTAGCCTGGGATACGCGCTGCCTTACCAGAGCCCTCGGTCACAACCGACTCCAGCATCAACGCAATGTCCTTGGACACCGCTTCCGAAACTACCTGACGTTTGACCTTCGGCTCGGTGGTTGAGATGACATTCCCGTTCTGATCCACAATCTGTTTGACCACATAAGGCTGCATCAGATGTCCGCCGTTGACCGCTGCCGAAACCGCTGTTATCAGCTGAATCGGCGTGACCTTGAAGGTCTGACCAAACGAACAGGAGGAAACCTCTGCGATTCCCATATTTTCCACCTGATGGTAGATGCTTTTCACCTCACCCGGCAGGTCGATTCCGGTGCCTTCGGTTAGGCCAAAATTGCTGAAATAATCCGAAAAGATATATTTGCCCATCCGCTGCCCAATGTCGATGAACGCCGGATTACAGGAGTTGCGCACGGCATCTGCAATATTCTGCTCGCCATGTCCCATATGGTTCTGATCCCACACCCAGCAACGCTGCCGGTTGCCCGCAACATCCACCCATCCTTGGCAGAAAAACTGCGTGCCATGATCGATCGCGCCGCTTTCCAGCGCACCAGAGGCGGTAATAATCTTGAAAACCGAGCCCGGCTCATACGGGTCGGAAACAGACGGGTTGCGCCACTGGGCAAACTGCGCCTGGCGCAGTGCCTCCTGGTACTGCTCCCGCTGCTCATAGGTATTGAGCGACTCCAGCTCCTCAATCTTTTTGGGGTCGATAATTTTACTCGGGTCATTCGGGTCAAAGTCCGGCTTGCTCGCCATCGCCAGCACCGCGCCGGTCTGTACATCCATAATAATACCGGTTACCCGCTGCATCACCCGATGCTCATTGACCGCGGTTTCCAGGTTCTTTTCCAGAAAATGCTGGATTTTTTCATCGATGGTCAGCACCAGCGAATTGCCATCCTGCGCATCATAAACCTGCTCAAACTCAAGCGGCATGGTAACACCTGCCGAGTTGCGCATCGAAAGCGAGCGTCCCGCTGTGCCAGAGAGCACTTTATTATAATAGGACTCCAACCCGTAAGCGCCAACATTCTCGCTGTTTACCCAGCCCAGCACATTGGCTGCAAAATTTTCATACGGATAACGCCGAATGGTATCCTCCTCTAAAAAAATCCCCTTTACGCCATTCTCGCTGACATAGGCCATCAGCGCATCTGCCTCTGGCTTTTCTACCTTCGTTTTGATCTTTTGATAATAATAGCTGTCGGGATTTTCCAGCTTTTTACGGACAAACTCCTCCTCTACCCCCAGCTGGCTTACCAATGTGTCAATAACCTTCTGTTGTTTGGTGCCATCACTATCATCCTTCTTGATGGTGCCCGGCTCGATACAAACGGTATAAGCGGTCGCGCTTTGCGCCAATACCACCCCATTGGTATCGTAAATGGTGCCGCGGTTGGCGGCAATCCGGTTGGTACGCAGCTGCTGTGAAAGCGCACGGCTTTGCAACTCGCTGCCTTGCACAATTTGCAGCCGAAATAGCTGATGCAAAACCACGCAAAAGCCAAAAATCAGCATCCCTACCAGGATTACCACAATTCGGCTTTTCATATGATAAGATGGCTGTTTCACCATAATATAATACCTGTTCCTTCCTAAAAATTCGCCAGCCCATGCCCGGTGCAGATCTGATGGCTTTGGCAGAGCACTTTTTCTGCAAAATCCCCTCCTGCCGTATAATCTGCAATTCGCCTTCAAATACGCCTCGCCTGCTTTGCGGCCGACACCGCTGCGCAGACAGCTAAAAGCTTCTCTCGAAAAGCTGCAATGTTCAAAAAATTGCGTAAAATTTTTGCTCAACCTGTGTCGGCAGCCAAACCGCCTAAAAGCGAGCAAAGCAAGAAGTACCGCAGGCATCTCCCCGTCCTTCTTGCTCCTAGAGCCGCTTATTTTGCAGGACCCGCTCTGTCCTATATGTATATTTTACTCTTTCGATTGATATTCCTGCAAATCGCTCAAAACCACCCTAACACGGTCCATCAACGTTTGGCGCGGGGATTTGTCGCTGATTTCAAACTGATCCCCCTCGCTCATATCCAAAAAGGTAATTTGACTTTTATCCATCGTGGACATTCCCAGCCGCTGTGTCGCATATTCCTCTACATTGCGCAGTGAAATAATCGACTCCAATTCGGTTTGCAACCGGATCCCCTCACTTTTTTCCTCCGCAAGCTTGCTATATGCCGAGCTCACCTGCTGGTTTAGCTCGGTCAGCATCGCCCTGCTATACAGCATCGTGACCACCACCAGGGTCAGCACCGCCAAAGCCGCACAAACTTTAAACACGGTCAGCAGCCTTGCGCGCGCGCGTGCAATCGTACTTGGCCGCGCGACCGAAAGCCTGGGCTTGCGGTTATATTGCTGTGGTTTTTTCTGGAATCTGCGCAAATCATATGCCGACGAACTTCTCGACATAGCACCCGCCTGATTCTGCAAGGTAAACTCCTCCCACCTTAGTCAATTCGTTAGGCGCTCAATAATGCGTAATTTTGCGCTTTTACTGCGTGGATTCGCAGCTAATTCCTCCGCTGACGGTTCGATTGGCTTGCGATTTATCAGCCTGCCCCGCGGCTGTTTGCCGCAAACACATACCGGAAAATCCGGCGGACAGGTGCAGCCGCTGCAAAATGCGGCAAATTGTTGCTTCACCATCCGGTCCTCTAGCGAATGAAAGGTGATAACCGCCATTCGCCCACCCGCACGCAGCCGCTCAAACGCATTCGTAAGCACCGCCGCAAGGCTTGTAAGCTCGCCGTTGACCTCAATGCGGATCGCCTGGAATACACGCTTTGCAGGGTGTCCTCCCTCTCTGCGGGCCTTCATCGGAATTGCTTCACGGATCAGCTGCGCCAGCTGCACAGTGGTTTCGATCGGATGCTGCTCCCTATAGCTTAGAATACGCTTTGCAATTACAGGTGTAAACTTTTCCTCTCCGTAATCATGAAAAATACGGCATAACGCTTTAAAATCATAGGTATTTACAACATCATAAGCGGAAAGGCCGGTTTTGCTCATGCGCATATCCAACGGTGCGTCGTGCATATAGGAAAAGCCTCGTTCCGGTGTATCCAGCTGAAAAGAGGAAACTCCCAAATCCAATAGAATCCCATCCACCAGCGCAACCCCCTGCTGGTCCAACACCCCACACAACAGCGAAAAATCGCTTTGGACCACCTGCGCCTGTGGATAAGGCCGCAAGCGTTCGGTTGCTGTCTGCACCGCATCGGGATCTTTATCCAAGGCGAGCAGCCTGCCTGTTGTTAAGCGGCTGGCAATCGCTCGCGAATGGCCCGCGCCACCCGCTGTTCCATCGACATAAATGCCATCCGGCCGGATATTCAGCCCATCCAGACATTCCTCAAGCAATACGGAAATATGTTTAAACTCCAATAACATCCATCCTCAAAATCCCAATTCGTCCATCGCCTGTGCAATCGCTTCGGAGGTAAGCTGCGCATTGTTCTCCTCCCAGCGGGCGGTGTCCCAAATTTCTGCGCGGTTGGAGACGCCCGCAATGGTCACATCGCGCACCAGCCCCGCATATTCCCGCAGATGACCCGGCAATAAAATGCGTCCTTGCTTATCCGGCTCCACCTCGGCAGCACTTGAGAAGAAAAAGCGCTTGAGCTTTGCAGATTTGGAAATCGGCAGCCCGCTCAGCTTGTCCGCAAGCTGCTGCCATTCTTCCATAGAATAAACAAATAAGCAGTTGTCCAACCCACGGGTGATGATGAAACGTTCCCCCAATTCCTCGCGCAGCCGCACTGGAAAATTGACACGTCCTTTGGCATCCAGGCTGTGCGCGTATTGACCGGTGAGCATTTCTTCACCCCCTGCGCAGGAAAATTCACCACTTTCAACCACTTTTCTCCACTTGTACTTTCCTTATTATACTAATACATCTTGTAAAATGCAAGGGTTTTTCGGTGTCGGAAAAAATTTACTTTCAAAATATTGTGCCGTTTTTTGCCGAAAAGAACAATATATGGGCATAGTTCCCATAGATTCCCATTTGTCATTTTAAAACAGCTTGTATTATAAACAGAAATAGCTCTATTGTCCGTTTTTCAACCACTTTCCATTTCCAAGATATAGAGCAAAATTTTACAATCTAGGCCAATTGTATTATATATTGGTAATTGGCTTGCAATCACTCTCGCTCTATCGTATAATAACAATAAGCAGCAAAAATCTTTGAAAAGGAGAGATCGTATGGCGAAAACAGCATGGATTTTCTCTTACAAGCTTAAAAAAAGTGTGAGCGAGCAACAATTTATAGAGTGCACACAACGGTTACACGATGAGGTGATTTCCAAAGCAAAAGGATTCATCTCTTGGGAGCATTATTTGCAGGGTAAAACATGGACCGACTTTGTTCTCTGGGAAACGGAGGAAGACGCAAATAATGCTACAACCATCGGGCAAGGAAAGGAAGTAACCGAAAGCTTCTACGCCTGTATTCAAATGAATACTTGTAGAGCGCTAATTTCACAGCTTGTAAAAAAATACGAGAGGTAGTAAAAACCAAAAATTTACTCTCTTGACGGAAGATTTTTTTTCTGATATAATAAAACGCGGCAAAGATAAGCTTTGCCAAAACTGGAAGCGTATCGAAGTGGTCATAACGGGCCTGACTCGAAATCAGGTAGTCACGCAAGTGGCTCGTGGGTTCGAATCCCACCGCTTCCGTCAAAACCAAAGGCTCTGGATTTTATCCAGAGCCTTTTCTTATCTCCAAAACCGCGCTGCAATCTAACACGCATTTGCTCACTAAGATCTGCTTGCTCTTATGTAACAATAGACCGCACTCAAAACGTCTGTACAGAATAAAACTTGCAAAAGCACATTGAGCACAGCCTCCTTCCTCGAAAATTTCTTTTCCTTATAACAAACCAATATCCCGCTAATTCCATACATGCTGGAGGACAACAACAACAGATAATCCAATAAAAACAAAAACGGGAGCATGGGCAGAATCAAAATGGGCAGCAACAATACGGCAAAAAAGATCAGCAAATAGATTGGAATATTCCACAACTTCAATAGCAT
>CAJUJI010000036.1 GCA_910586875.1 uncultured Anaerotruncus sp.
GTTTTACGGACACCCACCTAATTACCCGTGGCCTACATTTTTATAGTATATAGTTCCCCTGATATTGGAATCGGAACCGAGTCCTTTTTATGCGGAGCGCAGGACACAGGCATCCCTGAGTCAGGGAATCAGTTTTTGAACAGGCTCTACAATAAAATGACAAGATTTCGCAAGACCTTCCTCAAAGTCCGAAGGGTCCCAAGCATTATAGCTGATTTCACCGTAGTACGAACCAGCGCTTTCAAGAATGAGATTCCCCTTGAGGGAGGCGCAGCCGCTCAGGTCCCGCAGCCAAAAGGCAAAGTCCTCCAGAGGGTTCGGGGATTCTTCGTTTTCAGCGAAAGCCACCTCTTCAAGAACTTTCCCCATCTCTTCCAAAAGTTATTTCCTCGTTCATCTACAGCATCTCCTTTTCAAATTATTTGGACAGATTTTCCTTGCCGCTATAGCTATAGCATATAGCCGAAAGCAATGTGGAATTGGATAAAGCAGAAAAATAAACTTCCAGATAAAAGTAATATTATATCTAGAACACAGAATACGAAGAAATAGGGTTAAGCCAAAGTTGATAAGCGTTTGGACTGCGTATAGTGGGGGATTTCGGCCAAAGAACTGGGTAAAAACCAGGCGCATAACCAACAGGGTCAGCAATGGAGACAGGATACTCCACGCCATTCCCAAAACGGTGCGCTTATATTTCTTTTTAAAGTCTCGTTTTACAACTCCTCAAACAGGAATTGAAAATGGCTCAATTGCTGTAAAATGGTCTTTTTACTCATATCCGCGCGCTATTTTTTCTTCTGCGGGACGTTTCATCCGCATCGGCGGATTTTCCCGCGCATACTCCGGCTTCCCTTGATGTGATTTCCCGCTTTGACTGGATGGATTCCAGACCATCCCGACGGCTTCCAGCCGCTGGATTTGCTCTGCGGTCAGTTTTCCCTGCTTATACCATCTGCGTAACCGCTGAATCCATGTTCCAAGATGGATTCCTTCCGGAGTCGTATAGCCCGGCGCAATTCTGAGGCTCCCATGCTCCTGATAATACCGCTGTGCCGCCCTGTAGAACTCCTCCCACTGGCGGTCCCGCACATCCCAGGTGATGCCGATGTCCTCCAACCGCCGGATGGCATCCTCGTCCAAGACGCCTTTCTTATAGTCCCGACGCATCCGTTTGAGCCACTGCCCCAGCTTGAGCCCATCCATTGTTTCATGCTGGGACGGAATTTCAAGATTTCCATGCTCCTGGCGGTAAGCCCGCGCCGCCTGATACTGTCGCTCCCAGTGGGCTTGCTCGACGTCCCAAACCATCCCAACAGCCTCCAGCCGCTGTATCTTGGCTCTGTCCAGCCGTCCGGACCTGTAGTCCCGCCGGACGCTTTGTATCCATACTCCAAGATGCGTCCCGTCGCTTGTCTCATACCGGGTGGGAACCTCTAAATTCCCATGCTCCTGAAAATACTTTTGGGCAACTTGAAATTTTCGCTCCCACTGAAACTCATCCATATCCCAGACCATCCCCAAGCGGTTCAGCGCAGCGATTCTCTGCTGGGTCAGATAACGCCCCTTGCCGCCCCGCTTGCGCTGGACCTTCAAGGTGCCGAGCCATTTGCCCAGCTTTACGCCATCCGGTGCTACATAAGCGTTTGGCACACAAAGATGTCCATATTCTTGCGCATAGGCTTTTGCTGCCGCAAAATATTCCGGCCAGCGATCCTGTTCCCGAACGCTCCAAAGCATCCCTATTTCGTCCAGCAGCCTGATTCGCTCCTCGCTGAGCGCCCCCCGCTGGAGCCCCTTCCGGACCGCACGCTGGGTCAATATCCATACCCCTAAAGCATAACCGTCGTCGGTACGGAAATTGGTGGGCACATTCAAATCGCCATGCGTTTCGTAGTAAGCCCGCGCATGACCATACATCTCCTCCCAAGTGTAGGTCAGCGTATCGCTGAGCTGTTCAAACAGCCGGCGGCAATCCCGCACCTCGTCAATAATCTGGAACCGCTGCCGCAGCTCCCGCTGTTCCCGCGCACTGCCTCTAGTTCGCAGTACCGCCTCCTCAAATTCCCGTTCCACAGCACCGATGCTGCAAAGGTTCTCGATGTTGTTTACTACATCAAAAATTACCGGCGTCCTGGAGCTTCCTGCCGAGAGAGCCCGACCAATCTGCTGCTTATAGATGACCGGAGAGACGGTGGGCCGGAACAAAATAACCCCGTCCACATCCGCCACATGGATGCCCTCATTGAGCATATCAATGGTAAAGAGCAGCTTTAAATGGTCGCTTTCATCCTCTCGAAACGCCGCAAAGGCCGCGCGGGTCGCGGGGTCCGGAGAATAGGCGCGATAGATGTGTGGGGCGCAGTCCAGCCGCGCGAACCAATCCGGCGCAAGGGCAATCATCCGGTTCATATGGGTCACATTGGAGCAGAACACGATGTACTTTCCGTGTGGCTCTGGCATGTGGCGCGCAAAGATGACATCCAGTCCGTCCGCGTCCTCCAAATTCCGGCGCAGACTTTTCAAAATCCCCTCCGCACGGTTGCGGATGGAGGGATTGCGCAGCTTCTCCACCCTACCCTCGTACTTTTCCAAATCCTTTTGGAACGAGTAAACCGAGAGCACATATTTCGGCGGCTTCAGGATGCCGCGGGCGATGGACTCGCCCAGGGTGATTTCCGACGCGATATGCCCGTCGAACAGCTCCTTTGCCATATCCCGCTGGTTGTCCAGAAAGCGGATGTTCGTCGCGGAGAGGCCCAGAAGAAGCGCTGCGGGAGCCGCATCCAGCAGCGCCTGCACCCCTGTGCGCCATTGCTCCGCTCCGCAGCGGTGAAACTCGTCCAAAACGATGAGGTCCGGACACAGTGCTTCTATCTCGTCTGCACCTATGAGCATGAGCCTGGCGTAGGTTACAAAGGTGATATTCTCTGGGATGCTCCCGCCGGCGGCAGTCAGGTTCTCCAGCTGGGCTCTGAATATGTACTCCGACGGCGACAGCCAACAGACGCGCCAGCGGGGGAAGTCCTCGCAGAACCTGAAGCCGATGAAGGATTTGCCCGTTCCGGTGGGGTGGATAACGGCGGCCTTCCCCGTTTCCCGCAGCAGGGCAAGGGCAGCGTGATAGGCGCTTTCATTATGCTCGTATAATGAGATGCCCATATGCGCTGCCCTCCTTTTATCTGACTTTGATAATCTCACTTATCAATCTCTACTCTCTTTCTTCACTGGGTACCCGCAAAGGGCCACCGCTTTTCCGCTAGCACTGCCATTACGTCCAGGTAATCGGGGGCAGACTTTTCGGTCTTATACAAAATAAATATCCGTACCAATTCATTGTTAAGTAGAAAGAATATAGGAATCAGATTTTGTTCCGTCAAAATGATAGCCTGCTTTCTGATATAAACGAATCGCTGAGGCATTCTCTAAGTTAACCCAATGCATGAAACTTTCTACCTTATCCCTCCATAGCATATGATATTGATTGACAAGTATTGCCCCAAGTCCGGTTCCTTGGTGTTCTTCCTTCACCATCAAATGGCGGATCCAAACGTTTTTCTTTGATTGTTCCATATTCAGCAATCCAATCATTTCCCCACTCAGGTGCAATGTCAATATGTTCTTTTTCTCTATTTGCCGCTTTAAAATCTCTTTGTCCGGCAAAAAAGAAAAAAGGGGCAAAAAGGTGCTCCATAACATATGATAAATAATTTCTTCTTCCTCTATAGTGGCAAAATCTATCCGTATGTTTAAGTTGTTCAAGTGCCCTTCCTGCATGGAAACTTCACTTGCTTTCTGCACCATACGACCGCTTTTGCGGCCAAGAGAGAAGCCTAGCTGTTGAATCAGTGCAGCTTCCTTTTTCTGCTTTTCGGTTAATTCACCCCTGAACAGAAGCTCTGTCTCAATTGGAGCGGAAGTCGTCAGCGGACGAACTGTTTCTTCGTCTTGTATGTAGTAATAAAGCCGGAAAAAGGTCTCTTCTTTTACAAATAAATAGAGATTTCCTTTCTCCTCCTCAAAAAACAGGCGATGTTCTCCTATCAAGCCCTTAAATCCATCCGGCAGAAAATAGCAGTTAGAAAACAACTCCGATTTCTTGGACCTCGCAAGCGCTTTGATCATCTTTATCCGCTGAGAAAGCGTCTCATATGTACAAAGTTCTTCCATCCTTACACTCCCTTTTATCCGTTCGCCCAAGCATCTATCTGTTTTCGGTCCAACTTGCCATTGGGAAGCTGCGGTAACTCTGCTAACTTGTGGTAAATAGTCGGAATCATATACTTTGGCAGGCGGCTGTCTACAAGAAATGACATTTCTTTTTCTTCGATATCCCCGATATAATAAAGGATCAATCTATCTTCCTTACGATTTTGGACACAACAAGCAGCCTTGATGCCATCCACCAACTGAAAAGCAGCTTCTATCTCACCCAATTCGATCCGCCGACCACCGTGCTTTATTTGATGATCTTTCCGTGAAACAAAAACCAAATTCCCATCTTTGTCATATCGGCCTAAATCCCCTGTCCGGTAGATAAGAAACGGATAATCTGTCACGGTCGGATTTTGTACAAAAACACTTTTTGTTTTTTCTGGCGCATTATAATATCCCGCTGTTAGACAAGAACCGAAAACACATATTTCTCCAACCGAAAAAAGATCTGTCACATTGATTTTTCGATTTTCTTCATTTAACAAAAGAATTCCTGTATTAGAAAGCGGTTTGCCAATAGGAATAGTCCCCTCATAATGATCTTTTTGAATACGATAAGATGTGCAAGCACCTGTAATTTCAGTTGGACCATATTGCTGGACAAATTCGGCTTGGGGATAATATTTTTTCCAATAACTATATACTTGCAAGGGCAATGCTTCTCCCGAAAACAGGAATTTTTTGAGACAGTTTGGCCTGATTTTTTCCAGCGCATCAAATTGAGAAATCAAGCGATAAGCTGTGGGGACCCACATAAGTGTTGTCACACAGTTGTCATCTAAATATTGAAGTAATTTTTTAGGAGACATGAATAATTTCTGAGGGATTAAACAAATCGTAGCTCCTGCCCTCATCGCCATATAAATATCTTTTAGCGACATATCTGTGTAAAACGGAGTTTGGCTGCCATGAATATCTTCTTCTTCAACATTTACAGCTTCTGTAAATGCCTCGATATAATCTATTACAGATCTTTGCATTACAGCAACACCTTTAGGTGCGCCAGTAGATCCAGATGTAAACAAAATATAAATCAAATCTGTATCGATAATCTCAGCTCTTATTTTCTTCAGAACCGCTAAGCTATCATTTTCCATTTTTTGTTCATATAACAAATCTTCATAAATCAACACTTCCCCTTGATAACCGATTTTTTGTAAAAGGAGAATTTCCTTCTCCGATGCAATTAAAGTCGCATTCCTTAATGTTTTTAGAATCGACTTCAATCTTTCTAAGGGCGTTTTTATATCCATGGGTACATAAAAATTCCCACTATATAAAACCCCTAACATAGAAATCACACATCGACAGCTTTTATCCAGAAAAAGAACGATGGGTTTTCTTGTTTCTCCTTCTAGTTTTTGGTAAAGAGCATACCCTAATTTCATCGCATACTCTCTGCATTGCCCATAAGTGACAGACTCCTCCTCATCCCGCAAATAAATTTTATCTGGTAGGCGGAAAGCTGTTTTATCAAAAATATCTAGCACCGATATCGTCCGCATGAGAGCTCCCTCCTTCTTAAAATCTTTGGTAGATAAAGCTAGCGGCATTATAGTCTGGCCCGTACATCCCGAAGATGAGCAGGACAAAGATAGCAGCGTAGTAGACGCCCCAACGCAGGATAATACTTTTTCCCGCGATAGTCTCTCTGATATGGACTCCCTTTTCCTGGAGATAGTCCACATACAGCAAAATGAAGATAGAGACGAGCATCAGGATAAAATTGGGCCGATCCAGCCCCAGACGGTAGAAGGAGCCATCGAAAAAGACCCAAAGGTTAAAGTTAGTGAAGGTGGCCTTTAAAAGGCCACCTGTATCCGCCAAATTTTTTGCCTGAGACAAATATTTTCCCATTGTCACCACAAAAAAGGTCCGCAGGAATCGAAAAACACGCCACCCCTTTGAATCTTCCTGGATCCGGAAAAGCGCCCGGCCACTGGCGTAAAAATCCTCCAGAAGCGTCGCTGTCGCAACAAAAAAGGCGAGATAAAAGCCATAAGCAACATATTTCCAACCTACGCCATGCCAGATACCGATAAGAACAAAAGTAATGAAAGAGGCCAGGCTTGGAGCTATCAGTTTTCCAGTTTTATCCCCAAAAATCTTCCTGCACTTTTTGCCTAACTTATTGAAGGCTGGAGACATCGAGAGAGGATAAAACACATAGGTCCGCATCCAGGCGCCCAAGGTGATATGCCACCGCCGCCAAAACTCGGCAAGGTTAACGGCAAAAAAGGGATGGCGAAAATTTTCCGTCATGGAAATACCGCATATTTCCGAAAGTCCAAGGACGATATCCATTCCGCCGGAAAAGTCAGCATATACCTGGAGGGATTGCAAGGCAACGCCAAAAAACACGATAAACCCCTCGTAACCTTTTGCTGCATAAAAGCCCATTACTTCATTAACGATAATTGCGCATCGCTCCGCGATGACCAGCTTTTTTATGTAGCCCCATAGCATTCGCTGGGCGCCAAAGCAGAGCCTTTGATAGCTAAAGCGATGCTCTGCAAAAAGCTGATCCGCCAAGTCTTCGTACCTGTCGATAGGCCCCTGCACCAAAGCGGGAAAATAGGAGATATACAGCGCCAGTTTGAAGATATTCTTCTGCGCTTTAATCCGCCCACGATAGACATCAATGACATATCCAACCGATTTGAAGGTGTAGTAGGAAAGACCGATAGGGATAAGAATATCGATTTTACGAGCCTGTAGGCCAAACAGGTGGTTCAGCATTTCAATAGTGGGATTGGTATATTTCAGGACACAAAGTATACCAATATTCAACACTACTGCTAAAAGAAGCAGCCGCCTCTTGTGAAGGATTTCCTCCTGCTTAATCTGCTTCCTCTGCTGATTGTCCAGTTCTTTTTTCGCCAGCCGCTTTGCCTGATCCTCATTCCTACGCTCCAGAGCTAGAGCCAGAAAATATTGGGAAACAATGGTAATCAGGATATAGAACATCCCTTGCCAGCCCCCAGAGAGATAAAACACTAGATTCGCAGCCAGCAAGATGCTCCACTGCCATCGTTTCGGAACCCAAAAATAGATCAAGACCAAAACGATGGCAAATAGAATAAAGGGAATGGAGATAATAGACATAAAATTCTTTCATCCTTTTAAATAGTGATCTATACCAATCCCAAAATGGAGTTCACCACCTGCGCATCGCGCGAGCATGGCATGTAGATTTAGGGACGCTGTGTTGGAAACCGCGATAAAGTCCCGTAGAAGCGGATTATCCCACGCCTTCATGGAGTTCAGCGTGTGGGAATAGAGCGCCATTGCAATTCCTGTACCTTGGTATTGAACAGACACAGCGCCTAACCGGATACAACCGATGCCATCTTTCATCTGCCAAAGATTGAATCCCTCCAACTGTCCTTCTCGCCGAAGGCAGGTCGCTGTAAGGCCCTGCTGTTTTTGGGAAGAGATAAAGTGGTATAGCAATTCATTTTTTAAGTCTGTCGCTTCATTCCAAAGATCCAGAGCAAATCGAGGATCTCTTCCAAAGGACTTCTGCGCCACCTGAAAAATCTCTTTCTCCTCCCATTGGTCTGTAACAGAAAGAGAAAACCTCTTTCCTGGTTTCAGCATGGGGCGGAAATTTTTTAGAGGTATCTCTAACGTAACACACCGATCTGTAAAAAAGAATCCTCTTTGCATCAGTATCAAGGCATTTTCCCTGTCTTTTGCTGTCAACTCTACCGATATGTAATCTTCTTTCGCGTTTTTATCCGGCAGCTCATCAACATAACAGGCTGCGGTTTGTCCATTTTGTAAAATAAGCTGATCCGTTTTCACTACAAAGACCCTATCAGCTTTACTATGGCATCCACGGTGTTAAAGTTTTCTGGCTCAAGTTCATCCGCGGTGATGTCTACATCAAAGGCGTCATTCAGGTCCGAGACAATGGAGATAATGTCGAAGGAATCCAAAATGCCATCATCAATAAGAGCGGTAGCGGTGGAAAAGTCAACATCTTGGCGAACAGATTTCAAAATCTCTAATACTTTTTCTTTCATAGCGAATTTCTCCTTTTTGTTTGTTTGGCTTGTTTTAGGATTCAAAACCTACCGCGGTTTCGTAGGCGTTGAGATACCTCCAGATTGATTCGTTATTACGGAAATATGGTTTACTTTCCTGATGGGTATCAAATGTAACACTGTCGATTACAAGGCCTTCCTCATGGTCATACACCACAATGTTCAACCCTTGTGTATTATTCGCATATTGCACCCCATCAATGGTAATGGAGGCCTCCTGACCATTCAGCCATCCGGCGCTGAGTAGCTTCATCTTCAGGCCGTTTCGCTCGGTTTCGTATTCAATTCGACGATCTGAGAGCGCCTCATAGATAAGTTCGCCGCGATCAACAATTGCTACATAGGAATCCATGATCTTTCCTTTTGGCAGCAACTCTAGCGATAACGCCTGAAACGGAAAATACTCTTCCGGGCTGAAGCCGTTCGTATAATCTGCGCAAGCGGAGATTAAGATGGTCCAGTTCTCTTTATTTTTAGCCAGGTAGCCAAGATAATCAAACAGGTCGGTTTCCGATTGTAAAAATCCCACTGCGTCCACCTTTTGATATCGCATCAGTGCGTCATCGTAGAGCGGAAGGCTCTTTCCTTCCAGTTGGAATTCTTCCTGTATATAGCCGGCAAGACATTGCGAGATTTTTTGGGCTCCTCTCAGATTCAAATGAATGCCTGCATCTACAGTCTCTGTTTCAAAATCGATATGCGGATCTATATCATACATAAAATCAAGATATGGAATCTGTAGTTCGCTGGCCAGTGTTGTCATCAGCTGATATTTTTCTCTAGTCCATGCCCCAGAATGATATTGAGGCATCGTCATGGTAGGAATTTTTATTAAAACAAGCTGTGTCCCATTTTCTCTGCACAGCTCCTGAATTTTTGCCAGATAGGTACGGCTGCTCTCTGAAATTACAGGAGAATAGAGCGGAGCATCAACAATCTGGTCATAGCGATTTCCATTTTCCAAATAGGAAATACTTCCTTGGTTCAGCTGCATCAGTTCCCCTGTCCAATGATCCACATCTTCCATTTTCCATGGACTCTGCTTTATGATACTTTTTAGTAATTCACCTCCCGAATAGTAAAACCCTGTGCTTTTGCTTTTAAAATCTACCTCTGTAAGGGCAATCCATCTGGAATGGTATTTGATAATTGGAAACAAAACGGAGAGGAATCCCTCACTGAATTCATAGGTATCATACACCCTGGCCATTTCCATTTTTGTCCTGCTCAGCGGCAGGTAATCCAGTATATAACGCCAGTAGCTATTTTCATCATTCAATCGAAACAGTCCCCCTGCATCCAGTATAACAACCTTCGGTCGCTGTCTCTCATACGCTGCCTGCAACAAGAAGTAGCTGCATTCTATTGGCTGGGCCGATGTGGCTAAGCTATAGGAAACAATACCGTTTCTTTCATAGACCTTCATGGGAGAAATCCCATGATACACATGGCTGCTGCCAAGAAGCAAAACATCCAAGGTATCATCCGGCAGCGCATAAAATCCCTGTATTATTCGTTCCTCTTGTCCGCTTCCCTGGTTGTCCGGCACAAACACCTCTTGAATTAAAAAAAACAGCATTCCCCCAAGTAAAAGAAAGATAAATGCCTTCAAAATCCTTCTTCCAGCCGTTTTGGACTCCCCTATAATCTCCAAGCACACACCACGCTCCCTACTGTTAAACTTTGGCTGCTGAATACATTTTTCGATAATAATTCTGATATTCCCCTGAGGTGATTCTGCTTACCCAGTCCGAATGCTGCAAATACCAGCGGATAGTCTCACGAATTCCCTGCTCAAAGGTGTATACCGGAGTCCAGCCCAGTTCTGCAACGATTTTAGCGTTGTCAATGGCATAGCGGCGATCATGCCCGGGCCGGTCCTGCACATATTGAATCAGACTTTCCGGTTTTCCAAGCTCGGACAAAATCAGACGGATAATCTCCAGATTGGCTTTCTCATTGTTGCCGCCAATGTTGTAAATCTCCCCTGCATGCCCCTTTTCAAGCACGGTACAGATTGCCGCACAGTGGTCCCTTACATGCAGCCAGTCCCGGATTTGCATCCCATCACCATAAACCGGAAGCGGTTTATCCTGCTGCGCGTTGTGAATCATCAGCGGAATCAATTTTTCAGGAAATTGATAGGGGCCGTAGTTGTTGGAACAGCGGGTAATATTCACCGGTATACCATATGTCATATGGTAGGCCCGCACCACCATATCCGCGCTGGCTTTGGAGGCCGAATAGGGACTGTTGGGCGCAAGGGGAGTGTTTTCGGTAAACATACCGATTTTGCCTAATGCACCATATACCTCATCAGTGGAAACCTGCAGGTACTTCACATCCGCCCTGTATTCGCGGGAATATTTGTTATCCGGCTCCAGTTTCCAACAGCTTATGGCTGCATCCAGCAGCGTTTGTGTTCCAATAATATTTGTGGTTAAAAAAATTTCCGGCTCCACAATGCTGCGATCCACATGGGACTCCGCAGCAAAATGCACCACAGTGTCAAAACGGTACTCCACAAACAGTTTCCCAACCAAAACTTTGTCCCGAATATCTCCCTGCACAAGGTGATAGCGGGGATCCTTCTCAACCGTTTGCAGATTTTCCAGATTTCCGGCATAGGTTAGCAAATCTAGATTGACCAGACACTCCACCGTTTGAAAATGGGAAAGCAGATAATGAATAAAATTAGAGCCGATAAATCCTGCGCCGCCGGTTACTAATATCCGTTTCATGATTCTTCCTCCGCAACTGCGATAAGATATTGACCATACTCGGTCTTTGACAATGGCTGTGCCAGTTTCAACAGCTGCTGCTTGTCGATAAATCCCCTGCGGTAGGCGATTTCCTCAATACAGGAGACATACATCCCCTGACGTTTCTGAACGACATTGACAAACTGTGCTGCCTCCTGCAAGCCATCATAGGTTCCCGTATCCAGCCAAGCCATCCCCCGTGTGAGTTTTTTGATATGTAGCTTTTTGCGTTGCAAATAAATATTGTTCACTGCGGTAATTTCCAATTCTCCACGGGCAGAAGGCGTTATCTCCTTTGAAATCTCCACCACATCGTTATCATAAAAATACAACCCTGGCACAATGTATTTGGATTTCGGTACGGCAGGCTTTTCCTCAATGGATATAACCCTGCCGTTCTCATCAAATTCCACCACGCCAAAATTGGAAGGATTCTGTACTGGATAGCCAAATATCACAGCACCCTCCTTCTGGTCCACCGCCTCCTTCAAAATTTTGGAGAAGCCGGCTCCGTAAAAGATATTGTCGCCCAAGACCAGGGCCACTCTATCATCGCCAATAAATTTCTCCCCAATAATAAACGCTTCCGCCAACCCGTTGGGGTGCTCCTGAACGGCGTACTGGAACTGCATTCCCAGTTGGCTTCCGTCTCCTAAAATATCCTCAAAGACATGGATATCCTTTGGGGTGGAAATAATCAATACCTCCCGAATGTTTGCTAGCATCAATGTAGATAGGGGATAGTAAATCATCGGCTTATCATAAATTGCCAACGCTTGTTTGGAAACCCCTTTGGTAATGGGGTACAAACGGGTGCCGGAGCCTCCGGCCAAAATAATGCCTTTCATTTTTTTGTCTCCTCCTGTTTCCCCTTGATTTGATGAATAATAAAAGAACAGAAACGCTGAATCACACGCCAACCCCAAATCAGCGGCAGGGGATATATCGAGGCCGCTGCTTGTGTTCTGTGGATGCGTAAAAGCGGAATACCGCAAAGGTAAATATTCGAGTGCGTATCATCTGTTTTGGTATGGCGGTAGACGGGAAATCCAAGCAGACTGAGGCCCTTATACGGTTCCCCATACCACTTTCTTAGTTGATGCTTGACAATCCACGCTGTCCGCTTCCAGTTAATATTCTTTTTTACAAAATCCTGAAAGGTTTCATAAGTCAATGTGGAGGCATCGACCGCCTGTAAAAACAGATCAACATTCCGCATATGATTTTTTGTATAATATACATAGCACTGTTCGCCAATTTGTGCTTTCTGCCCCTTTTGGTAGATATCACAAAAAATCTCCTCCATGGTATGCGTTGTCATGTCCAAATCATCAATTTGTTCCGGATACCAGCCCAGTGAATAGCCTTTGCTTTCAAACAGATAGGGGTATCGGTTACACTCAAAAGGATCCATGGCATTGGGGATGACCACCGCCGGTAAATGAATCGTCGCCCCCTCCAAAACCGAAGTTCCCATTGCAAATAGGATGTCTACCTTTCGGATCAACAGGGACACTACCTCTTTAATATCCATTGTGCCACAACGGATAATCCTGATATGCGCTGGAAATTTCCGATCAAACAAAAGGCTTTCATGGTCGCCTTCCCCGATTATGTAGACATTGGTCTTAACTCGGTCTCTAAGGCCAACCATATTGTCCATTAGATCTAGGACAGCGTATATCTTGTCTCTGCATAATCGCCCCAGTACTGCAATGTTCCGCTCATTTTTCCGAATCAATTTTTCCTGCGCTATCTGGCTTCGGGCGGGAATTATGACCGGTACATATCTCTCCTCCACCTCAATATTTCTCCGTTTATGGGAAAGCCAATGCGTCTTGTCACAAAAAAATACGGAGGATGTCCTATCCACCAGAGAGAGAAATTTCTCTATGAAAGCATCCGTTGCACACCAATCCCGCTGTAAAACAGGCACACACTCGTTGTGCCAGTTAAAAAAGAGGATCTTTGTCTTTGGATGAACCTTTGGCATCACATGGGCCCAGTATTCCGCCATAATTAAAATAACAGGCTCTTCTGGAAAGATATTAAAGTGCATTTCATCTTTAAATTTTAGCACCTTGATGCTCTTTTCCTCTAATATAGAATCGCAGAGTCCGCCTTGATAATCTGTATAGTATACCTCATACAGATTTTTCCGGGCAACATCGTTTGCGAGGCGAGCTAAATAAAACGGCCCTCCGCTCACCTCCCGCCAAGGGAAAAAGAATACCAGCTTTCGCATCAATGCTTCCCCCATATTTCTCATAATTATCTCATAGTTCTATCAATTCAATCAGGCTCATATTGGGTAGCATTAAAAAACAGATCCGCTTTCCAAAATAGACCGACTGTTTCAACGGGGAAATGATCTTTGCACGGCTATGAGAAAACACTTTAACGGCCTTTTCGATATGTTGTACATAATAAGCGGTATGATAGAGCTTTTGTCCTCGTTTCAGCGGCTCGTCCAAAGTGTGACTTCCCACCAAATTTTCCAGTAATTCCAATCGTGGCTGATTCTTCGCAATCAAAAAAAGTCCCCTGATCCCCTGTGTCTGATCTTCAAAAAAAATACTCTCTTTTTTATATCCCATCAAGGTATAGAGCGGAAGTTCCTTTTCAATTCCCCTGGTTGCTACACCGATATGATGAAAAGAAATTTCCCCCAGTTCTCGCTTTAGATTTCTATGTGCGATTGTCTGAGACTGCTTTTCCAGCAATGGTGCAATTTCCCGGTAGAAGTGTTCCTGATCGGCATACTGCTCCACAGCATCAAATGCTTCCCCATGGATTATAGCCGAATTTTTTATAATTCCTTTGGTTTTTTCCCCGATTGAGGTATGGAAAGAAACAACAGGCGTATTTACAGCCAAAGTCCGGCAATACAACCCCTTAAGACCAAGCTGTTCAAAGGCAATCCGATATAATAGATACACACTTTCTGCTGCCGCCAATGAACCCTTTTGAATTACCCATCGGCCCCACTCGGCCCAGCCATTTTCCACATTATAAAATGCAATTAATCCTTCCGGTGTACTGGTTACCCTATTCTCAACAATAAAATAGTAGTCGTCATCTCTTTCAAAATAGTGCTCCAGCCAGGTCTCTTGTTCGGCGACATCTTCAGAAATGGGATGAATATAACGGTTACGCTCCAAATCTTCCCGTCGAACCTGAATAACAAAAGCTGCATCAGCAAGTTTTATCGGACGTAGGCGATAACCATATCCTTCCAGCGAATAGCGATGTTTCATTCTTGCTCAGCCTTTCTCAGCACAGCCTCATATAATTTCTTCGGCGTTATTAATGTGGCTAACTCCTCTTCACTAAACTGGATATCAAATTCATCTTCCAATGCAAAGAGGATCTCCACCCGCCGCAAGGAATCCCACACCTCCTTTTTATCAAACTTAGTCATTAAATCACTTTTATTCAACTTCAGGATTTCTGAGATAATTTCAGTTACTTTGTTTTCCATTGCTTTTCCCTTTCCTTATTACAGTATTTCAGCTGTTAGCAGATTTTTTGGAATTTCAAATTGAAACTTCAAAGGCTTCTCCAAATACGCTTCCAGGTGTTGCTCTATAAATTGCTTTGCAGGTGTATTGCGTTCACCTCTTTGGAACAAAACCTTCACCTTGCTTTTTCCAAGTCTACGCGCAATGCCATCGATTGCTCCCAGAACAATTACATCATCTATTCCTCGTCCCAGTGCACGGCAGCTGATAAAGCATTCTTCAATCTCTGCATAGTCCTCTTCCCCGCGGCCAACACAAACGCCAATCAAGCCGCTGTCCGAAAGCTTGTCTGCCAGAGAAATGCTCACAACAGCATAACGCTCCCACCGGATGCGTTCCTCCACCTCTGCCAAGGTGTATCTCTTATAATTGAAAATGAATTGGTTCGTCTTGTTCGCCAGCTCAAAAATTCGATTGAGTTGCTGCATATTGTCAAAGCAAAATTTCAAATGGATTCCCAGCGAACGGATATATTCCTCAGCGGAAAGTTCTTTTTGTAAAATCTGACGCTGTTCATTTGCTTTGACATCATTTTTCCGTTTCACATCATCATCCGAACCGTTTATTTTCCACAAGCAGGGAAACTCCTTGAGTACCTGGCAGGTGGAAGCGCCATCCTCCCCTGCAAGAACAAGCCGTATCCCAGGAAACGCCATCTTTACCGCGGTCAATTCGCCGATATTGTCATCCACAAAAACCATACTATCCGGATGAATATTGAGGAATTGTGCTATTTTTTCAATCGAGCTTGCTTTGGAATCCCAGGAGGCAAGAATTTTAGAAAAGTCGCCTTTTCTAAGTGGGAAGTCATCTCGCATTCCCAAAAGCTGCTCCACATCTTCCGCATCGTTTTTGGATACAGCGCACAAAAAGAACCCTGCCTTGGAAAGATCCTTCAGTTCCTCCTGAAGCTGACGATGCCCCTTTGTCAAAACGACACCGTTGATACCATCCTCTCCCAGCACACCACGGTACAATGTGTTATCCAGGTCCACAAGAATCGCCTTTAATGCCGGACGCAGTAAAGCTGGAAAATAGCGCAAGCCAAGCATCCTTGAAATTGCCATCATTGCTCGTCTGCTCAATGATGTTCCTGTCACCGGTTCCGCCCGTTTATCAATAAATTCTGCGCCAAAATGATTTTCCATTTCAGAAAGATTGAAAACGGTTACACCTGTCTGTGTAGGATGGATTTCTTCACCAAATGGCACCAAAAGAATCGGCCCTGAAAACTGAATTCGCAACTGAGTAATCCGTTCATTCAGGAAACTTTCCACAGACTTTGAGACATACCGCGTGGTATCAATCCAAATCATCACCAGCTCGGCCTGCGGATTCAACTCCAAAAATGAAAGGCTGTCATCGTACCCACTGTAACAAAATGAAATTCCTATCCCAGCATAATCCAAATACGCGCCGATTGTATGCTCCACCAATTCAAAGGAGTGATTGCGAAACACCTGTACGCAATACTTTTTTTCACATTGTGGCGAATAGTTTAATAACGCTCTTCTGGAAAGCGAATCCTCAAAAATCAATTTCTGTAGCTCCAGAGACATCATATAGGTATGCTCCCTAAAAAAGATTGAGTTTGTTGATCACATAGTCTGTTTCTTCCGGGGTCATTCCATTGTACATGGGAATGCTCAATACCTCATCGGCATACCGTTCCGCAATGGGGAAATCTCCTCTTTGATACCCCAGATACCGGTATGCCTCGCTCAGATGAGGGGGAATCGGATAATGAATGATGCTGCCAATCTCATTTTTATCCAGATACTCCATTAGCGCGTCCCTTCTGCCATTCCGCACATGAATCACATATTGGTGCCAGGTGGAATCTGCGCCAGGACGGACCTTAGGAAGCTGAATCTGTGGATGATGGATTCCCTGTGAATACCGTTTTGCAATCATGCGGCGCTCTTCATTCAGTTCGTCCATATGGCAAAGCTTAATCCGAAGCAGCGCAGCTTGCAGCTCATCCAATCTGCTGTTCGTTCCTACGACCTCATTGTGATAGCGGACGCGGCTGCCATAGTTACGGAACACACGGACTTTGTCCGCCAATTTGTCATCATTGGTCGTGATTATCCCCGCATCTCCGAATGCACCGCATCCCTTGGTGGGATAGAGACTAAAGCAACCGATATCACCGATAGCGCCTACACACTGCCCCTGCCAGTGATTTCCATGACTTTGAGAACAATCCTCTACCACCCTCAGATTATGTTTATGGGCAATTTCCATAATGCGTGTCATATCACATGCCTGCCCATAAAGATGGACCGCCAAAATCGCCTTTGTCCGTGCAGTAATTTTTTCTTCGATTTTTTCGGCATCAATATTGTCATATTGATCCGGTTCCACAAAAATAGGCAATGCGCCATTCGTTGTAATTCCGATGACACAGGCAATGAATGCATTGGAGCAAACAATCACTTCATCTCCAAAGCCAATATTCAAAATTCGGAATGCAATACAGAGGGCATCCAAACCATTCCCCACACCGATTGAATGTTTCACGCCAATATACTTGGCCCATTCCTCTTCAAAAGTGGAAACCTCTTTCCCTAGAACATACCAGCCGCTGCGTAAAACTTCAAGCGCCTTTTCCTCATACGCGGCTTGATAACATTTATATACCCTATCCAGCCTTCCTGCTGCTACTTTCACTTTTTGGCCATCTCCTTTATGTAATTGCAAAAATCCTGATATTTTCGGATATAATCGTTCTCATCGTAATATTCGGATGCTAATACCAACAACACAGCCCCGTGAGAAAAAGCATGCATCTCACGCCACATCCCTGGTCCGACATATAAACCTTCTGATGGGCTATTTAAATTAACTTCTCTTACTTCAGAGCCGTCATCCAACAAAATTGTGCATTCTCCGTGGATACAGATAAGATACTGCTCCAGCTCTTTGTGCGCATGAAAGCCGCGCCGTGCTTCTTTTGCGATGTCGTAAATGTAATAAATCCGTTTTACCATAAAAGGGATATCGCGCATAGCCTCTAAAAATGTCAATGAGCCTGTGTCGTTTTTATTTGTGTGAAAATGTTGTTTGACAATTTTCATAGTCAGATTTCCCTTCCATCATTTTTTATAATTTGATAAATGGAATCCGTTTTGAGCCGATATAGAGTCTAAAATATCCATTCTCTTTTTTTGCCTGGAAGATTTTTTGCCGTTTTCCAAGCAGGCAAAAGTACCGTCCCTCCGGAGTTTTTTTGCTTTCACAAAAATTTTGTATTCCCAAAAACGAGACCCGCTTCTCACCTTCATCAAAGGAGCTTTCCAATCTGGCAATCGGGATTTTGCAGAAGTATATTTTCCCCTGTCTTTTCTGGAAACTGGAAAAATCCTTTGCGGATAGTGTCGTAGCGAATAATGCTTCCATCATCAATGCTCGATTGTCGAAATGATTCTTTTTCGCATACTCAAAGGCATTCATACCAATTTGTTGTTTTCCACCAGGGGCATATAAGGTATGTAATATTTCCTCCAACGGGTATGTTGGTATTTTCAATTCTTTTAACTGCGTATCATACCACCCCAGGGCATATCCCTGACAGTCTTGCAAAAACGCATAAGCATCCAGATTAAATTTCTTTACATTATGGGGCATTACCACAGACGGAAGCGCAATTGCAGCGCCCTCCAATACAGACAGACCCATAGCAAATAATATATCTGTGCGCTCAGCCAGAAATTCCGACAACTTCGTTCCCGTGATGGTTCCTTCCCTATGAAGATAAAGATTTTCGCGCAGCTCTACCCGCTGCAATCGGTATGCTTCACTCCCCTCTCCAATCACATGCAGGTGAATCCTGTAATCTGTTTCCAGGGTGTCCAACTGATGAATTAGATTTAGCAAACTGAAAATCTTATCCTTACAAAGCCTTCCCAGAACAGCAATGTGAAGCTCTTTGTCGCAAACCATCTTCCCCGTGGAACGGACAGCTTTGGGCACAACTGTGGTTGGTACATATCTTTCCCTGAATGTACAATTTTCTGATTGAATCCATTCATTCTGTGCCAGCCAATGGGTTTTATCCAAAAAGAAAACAGAATCTGTTTTGCGAACCAATAAAAGAAACTCTCTCAAATTTTCTCGGGTCAATCTCCAGCTATCTAAAAGCGCCTGAATGCTGTAATTATGCCAGTTAACAAACAGGAGCTTGGAATCCGGATGTAAGGGTGGAATATGGGAAGCGCAATAGATCGGAATTACCAAAGTCAGTGGATCGCTGCACGGAAATGAAAAAGGCTCAAAATAAGAAATCCGCTCCACTTCTTTGCACAGCATGGTGTCTGTTATACCCTGTGGATAATCTACATATCCAACGGCATATTCTGGTTGTTGCGCCAACGTATTTGCCAGGCCGGATAAATAAACTGGCCCACCACTGATCTCTTTCCACGGAAAGAAAAATACAACATGTTTTTTCTTCAATACAATTCACTCACAGTTCCTGTTTTGTCTTTTAACCTCGCATAAGCAGGTTCTTTATTTTTTGTTTCAGTGTGCAATATAGTTCCGCCGGAAAATGTACCATCCAAAATGTAAATGAACGATTCCCTCTTAATTTCCCATAACGATAATTTACAAACCACCTTACAAAAGGTGAGAGCCTCTCTTTGTATGGAAGAATTTCTTTTTCATAGCAATGAAGAAGATCCGTATGAAGCAGCTTAGAGTGAAACGCATTTCCCTCTTGATTACTGATGCCTTCTAATCCATAATAAACAGTTGGCGCTTCAAGAACCTCAAGCTGTTTGCCTTGCCTTAGCCAGGATAACCAGGTGGGCCAATCATCCAGATAGCGATATTCTTCATCAAATCCCCCTTCATCAAAAATTTTTCGATGAAATATCGTGCCAACCGCACTGATAAAATTTGATTGAGAAATCGCGGAAAATAATTGTTCCGAAGTAAAAAGCTTTAACTTTTTTATGCAGTATTTGGAAGGAAATTCAAATCGAATGTTTTCATAATCTTTAAAATATACAAGGGATGGCGATGTAAGGATAAGTGCATTTTTCTTTTTCGCCTCTTCCACCAAATTTCTCAGTGCATCCGAAGAACAGAATCCGTCTCCTGGCGGAAGGAATTTGATATACTCCCCTGTACAGTGGGAGGCTGCCAAATTGGCGTGTGCTACTATACCCAAATTCACACTATTTTTTCGAATCTGAATTTTTATTTCGGCGTGCTTTTTTGCCCAATTCACAATTTCGGATTCAGGAAACTGTTCTGAACCATCATCAGAAATTAATAGCTCAATATTTCTGTAATTTTGAGATAGAATTGTATCTAAAGTTCGATACAATCCGTCATACTT
>CAJUJI010000037.1 GCA_910586875.1 uncultured Anaerotruncus sp.
ATTCCGTATTTTGGGCCGTTTATTGGCGCGATCCCTTCTTTTTTCATCATCCTGATTGATGCGCCGGTTTCAGCAGTGGTCTTCCTGATATTTGTACTGATTTTGCAGCAGTTTGATGGTAATATTCTAGGGCCTAAAATTTTGGGGGACTCTACCGGTCTTTCTGCTTTTTGGGTGGTTTTTGCAATTATGTTGTTTGGCGGGTTGTATGGCTTTATCGGAATGTTTTTGGGTGTACCGGTTTTTTCGGTCATTTACATGCTTTTCCACCGTCTGATTCTTTCCCGCCTAAAAAGTCGGAACATGCCACTGAATTTAGAAAGTTATTGTGCGCCAGATTCCCCATTGTTGCGGGAAAAGGAAGGAAAGTTGACTGCAAAAAATAAAGTACAGGAGGATTTCCAGGTTTGCACAGCGCATACAGTCAAGCCGCTGGATAAAACGGAACCACCGACTACACAAGAAGATCATTCACAACATTCGACCTAAAGGCCCTTTTAGGGCCTTTTTTGTGGCATAAAATGCGGAAAACTTTTTGGTATTCTGATGATATTCTGCATCGCTCTGTATAAACTAATAACATTCAATTCCAATAAAAAGGAGCCTATTGTTTATGCACAGATTTGCCAGAATATTGATCGCAGGCTTGTTGACAGGTAGCATTTTCCTATCTTTTCCTGCTTGTAGTCAAAAGGATACCGATCATCCGCCACAGCTTTCTTCTGGCGGATATAGCCAGGATGGAACCTATACGCCACCGATGCCAGATGTATCCGATGCGCTTGCCGCGGCCCAAAAGGTGAATAACGAAGTAGTAGCCTGGCTGGTTTTGCCGAATACTGAAGTCAATGAGGCGGTGGTGCAAACCACCAACAACGATTTCTATCTGCGCAAGGATATTGAAAAAAAGTATGCGTATGAAGGTTGCTATTACATGGACTACGAAAGTCTAATGTTTGATGAGGGGAAAAACCTGGCGCGCAATACCATCATCTATGGCCATAATCTGGGAAATCCGATGGGGGTTAAGGATGACCCAACCGGTGTGAAATTTGCCCAGCTATTTCGGTTGGAAGAGGAGCAGCTTGCAAAGCAAACGCCGTATGTTTATCTGGTTACACCAGCGGCCACCCATATTTTTGAGATTTTTGCGGTTTCGTATTGTGAGGCAGAAACGTCCCCCATCCCATACCATTATGCCGAATATAGCGATAAGGATTTTTTGACGCTGGTAGCCGATATGAAAGCCCGTTCGCTTTACACCTATGATGTGTCGGTTTCAGCTGATGACCAAATTCTGACCCTTTCCACCTGCTCCTATAAATTTGGAACTTACACCCAAAATCCAGACCAACGGTTTATTGTGATGGGCAAGCTGGTGAAAGAAGGTGCGACTTTTCATGAAACAGCAGCGTTGCGCATAAATGAAAATCCCAAACAGCCATCATTTTAAGCGATGACGCACAAAAAATTTTTATAAATTTTGTCTTTCAGCACAATGAAAAATCAAAGATGATCTGCTATAATAAAAATAGAGTTAGATAATGCATAATTTATTCATATTTATCCTGCAAAGAGGAATCCTATGGAACTTGCACAAATTGAACCAATCGCCCAGGAAATTGTCAATGCAACTGCACCATTGGTGGGTGGGCGTACCATCAATATTATGGACACATCCGGTGTGATCATCGCATCTTCCGACCCAAAGAGGATCGGTTCCTTCCATCAGGGGGCGAAGGAGGTGCTGGAGCATGGGACGCCGGTGCGAATCCATCCGGAAGACCTTTCTCGCTATCCCGGCGCAAAGGAAGGGGTGAACCTGCCTATTATCAAGGCAGGGGAGCTATTAGGGGTGGTTGGGATCTTAGGCGATCCGCGCCAGGTGGAGGATGCAGCCAATCTGTTAGGGGTTTACGTGGGGCTGTACCTCGACCAGGTAGCGACTGCCCAACGCAGCAGTTTGCGGCGGGAACTGCGGCAGAGTTTATTGCGCAGTTTATTTTCTGGAAATGCAACCGAGGAGCTGTTGCTCCGCAGCGACCAATTGCCCGCGTTGCGCCTGCCTATGCGGGTGACTGCACTTGCGGTAGCGCTAGAGGACAGCTTTGAACGCATCCGCGCACTTGAGCGGATAGAGGAGCTGCTGCTTTCCCGCGGCTTGATTGATACCCGCCAAGATGCCTATGGACTATTGGAGAATCGCCTACTGATTGTGCGGCATACCCCAAATTTGTTCCAGGGTAAAAGCTATATTGAAAGTCTTTACAGTGCGGTCAAATCCGAACTGGACTGTAAAGTAACCATTGCAATTGGTAAAACCGCCGAAAGCTATGCTGCTTTAGCACAATCTTATCAAGAGGCGGTTCAGCTTTGCACACTCAGCCAAGGTGGATGCTGGGATATTCAGCAGAATGAATGCCAAATTCTTTACCTGATGAGCTCACTTCAAGAGGGTGTTTTACAGCGGTTTATGCAGTCACGTTATCGCGCAGTCTGTGATGGCTTTGGCGAGGATATCCAATGGATTATTTCAACGGTGGAGGCATACTGTTCCTGCCAGTTCAGTGTCACGAAAGCGGCAACCATGCTACATATCCATAAAAATACCTTGCTTTACCGCATCCGAAAAATCCTTTCGCTGATGGGATTGGAGGAGGAGCAGGGCTTTGTTCGAGAGTATTATCTAAAGCTTCTGCTGATCTATTTCAAAACATTGCCCGATTTTCGTGCGGGCAATGGCTGATATCATGGAATAAGCGCTGTGAGGGCGTTTTTATAACAAAACAGAAAAGGAGTTTTACCCATGAAAAAATGTATCATTATGCCGGATTCCTTCAAAGGCTCGCTGGATTCCATCGAGATTTGCGAAATTGCCGCAGAAAAGGTACATAAGTTTTTCCCTGCCTGCGAAACAATTTCTCTGCCGGTTGCGGATGGCGGTGAAGGCACCGTAGAATGCTTTTTGCACGCAATGAAGGGCGAAAAAATTACAGTCAATGTGCATGGGCCTTACATGGAGGAGATTGAGAGCTTTTATGGGCGCTTTGGCGATCTGGCAGTTATCGAGATGGCGGCTGCGGCAAGTCTGCCGATGGTTGGCGACAATAAAAATCCGGACAAGACAACCTCGTTTGGCGTGGGTGAGCTGATTCGGCACGCGGTTGAAAATGGTGCAAAACGCATTATTTTGGGCCTGGGCGGAAGCTGCACCAATGATGGCGGCTGCGGCTGTGCTGCTGCGTTGGGTACCAAATTTACCAATGCAGAGGGGAAAGAATTTGTTCCGGTCGGCGGCACAATGGATGCGGTTGTCGGAATTGATGTTTCTGCAACCAAAGCATTGCTGGATGGCGTAGAACTGACGGCGATGTGCGATGTTGAGAATCCAATGTGGGGACCCACTGGCGCTACTCATATCTTTGGACCGCAGAAGGGCGCAGATGAAGCAATGGTAAAAGAGCTGGATGCAAAGATGGAACAGCTGGATAAAGCAATTCAGAAGAATCTGGACCTGCATATCAGCGAAGTTCCAGGCAGTGGTGCAGCGGGCGCTTTGGGTGCTGGCGTGCTGGCGTTCTTGGGCGGTGGGCTGAAGTCCGGCATTGAGACCGTTTTGGATATCGTGGAATTTGATAAGGTGGTGGAAGGCGCTGACGCGGTGTTCACTGGTGAGGGCAAAATCGATGGACAGAGCCTGCGCGGTAAGGTGGTCATCGGAATTTCTCGCCGTGCGATGCAGAAGAATGTTCCGGTATATGCAATCGTTGGTGATGTCGGTGATGATGCAACAGCAGCTTATGATATGGGTGTTACGGCAATCTTTAGCATCAATCGTGTTGCTGTTCCGTTCTCGATTGCAAAGAATCGCAGCAAACAGGATTTCCAGGCAGCATTTGAGGATGTTATGCGTTTGATGAAGACGGTTGAGGATCGTGCAAAATAAATTGCAGATAAATAATAGGCGGAAGCAATTAGCTTTCCGCCTATTGTTCTGTATTGTTTAGAAAGGTTTGCAGGAGCATACGAATCGGTGGCATAAAAAATTGCGCAATTGGTCCGATGATCAAGGCAGCTGCAATGGTTCCAATCCCAGCAACTCCACCAAGCAGCAAACCTGAGAATACCCAGGTGACATCTACCGCAATACGTACCCAACGAAACTGCCAGTGTGCCTTATCACTGATAATCACCGCAACAAGATCGTTTGCACCGGTTCCAATCTGGGCACTGATGATACAGTCCAATCCAAGGGAGAGAATGATGCAGGCCAAAAGCATAAGAAAGAAACGCAGCCAGAAGGGGAGTCCGCTGTGGATTATGCCGCGCAAGAGGCGGCTGGCCAAATCAATAACAGTACCCATACCAACCAGAGAGATAAAGGTACCGATGCGAATATAAGAGCGGTCGATTGCCAAAATCACCAGGATCAGTACCGCGTTAATACTGATATGTGCGATGCCATTACTGAGCCCAAAGGTGCGGGCGATTCCCTGCATAAGCATACCAAATGGGTCGGTTCCGGTGTCGCACAGCACAAACATTGCTGCGCCGAACGCGCAGATGCAAACTCCCATTAGAAAATAAAGCGAGCGTACTAACAGCTCCTTTTTCGAATCAACAGACATTGGTTCCTCCTACTCACGGAAGCCTTTTCCGATAATTTCGCTGGTATTGGTGATCAGAATAAAAGCATTCGGTTCCACCGATTTTACATAGGTGCGCAGCACCATTGCCTGTGGGCGTTTGAGTGCTGTGAAGATGATGAATTTTTTTCCATGGAGATAAGCACCCTGCGCCTGAGCAACCGTCGCGCTGCGATTAAGTGAATTTACAATGAAATTGCAGATCGGGTCGGGATTATCACAGATGATGTTGAAGTATTTTGCCATATTGATGCTTTCAATCACATTGTCAACCATGAGGGATTTTACCATCAAACCGATGAAGGAAAAAAGGCCGGTTTGCATATCGAATACAAAAAATGCAGATAACGCGATCAAAATGTCACTGATGAATAAGCTCATGCCAATATTGACATTGGTATATTTTTTGAGCATCATCGCAATAATCTCGGTGCCTCCGCTGGATGCTCCAATATTAAACAGCACTGCCGATGAAAATGCAGGAAGCGCAATCGCATAACACAGTTCCAACAGCGGTTGTTGGGTAAGCGGTGCTGACATAGGCGCAACCACCTCCAAAACCGAAAGTCCGACACTCACCAAAATACTTGAGTAGGCTGTCATAATTCCGAAGCTGTTCCCGAGAAAAAGGAATCCCAAAATGAGCAATGCGTTGCTGAGAACGAAGTTAATCGTTGCCGCAGAAAAGGGCAGAAATTTTGCCAGCACAACCGCTAAACCGGTGATACCACCGAATGAAAAATGATTGGGGAAGCGGAAAAAGTATATTCCTAATGTCATGACAATCGAACTAAGGGTAATCAGGGCAAATTTGATGAGCTTTTTCTGCATTACAAAACCCCTCCTGCTTTTTTAAAATGTCTGTATTTAGAGGCGCAAAACTGATTATAACAGTATTTTCTATATTTGCAAGATGTTTTTCAAAAAAGGGGAGGAAAAGAACGATTGAATTTGAAGCAAGCTTGTGCTATACTAAAAAATATCCACACAGTCATTTGCGAACTGCAAGTTTATTGCTGAGAAAGATTTATCTTATGTTGGAATTATCAGAGCTACGAAAATCCTATGGTACCAGTTCTATTTTATCTGGTGCATCATTGACCTGCCAACGAGGGGAGGCAGTTTGCATACTAGGTGCAAATGCGGCGGGAAAAACAACCCTATTGACGATAGCCGCAGGGGGTCAGGCCGCAGATGCTGGAACCTGCCGCTGCGATGGTAAAATTGGGTATATCCCGCAAGAGCCCGCGCTATTGGAGGGGTTGTCGGTAAAAGAACATTTGGCACTTTGGTATGCGGTGTATGATCTGCCAGCGAAAAAGATGTTTACACCAGACAGTCCGGAAACGCTGCTAGGGCTGAGGCCGTTTGCGCAAACAGGTGCAAAAAAGCTGTCTGGCGGGATGAAGAAAAAGCTGGCGATTGCCAGCGCGCTTTTGGCAAATGCGGATTACCTGCTGATGGATGAACCCTTTGCAGCGCTTGACCTTGCCAGCCGCACGGAGGTTTTGCAGATGCTCAAGAACCTTACACAACAACAGAAGGGAATTTTGTTTGTGTCACATGAACCTGCGGAAATTGCGGCGCTGGCTAATCGGGCGCTGCTTCTTTATGGGGGGAAATTTGTCGCTGAGTTGCAATTGCAGGGAGATTTCGAGCAGCGGCACCGCCAAATAAAAGATCTGCTATTCCAGGTGTAAACGCACCGTGAAAAATGAAAATAGGGTTAGGAGGACCAAGCATGAATGAGAATATGAAGTCGAGTCAGAAGTATGGTACAGAGGGGACAGGCATGGTCGCATCGTCTGAACCGCAGCAAGCGCCAGAGACACCTGCTTTTGAACAGCCGGGAGTTGCAACAGGTAGTAAGGGCAGTCTGCCGCCTAGTCGGAATACAAAAATGATCGCGCTTGTTGCGGTTGTCGCAGTCGTGTTGATTGCGGTGATTGCAACCCTGTCCAGCGGATTATTTTCTAATCCCGAGAAGGATGTAAAGAATGCGATCACTGCCACCATGGATATGATGGAAAAGCGCAATGAAAAAATGAAGAAAGAACTTCCTGCTTATAATATGATGACAACAACCGAAACAGGTGCCAGAAAGAGTCATGTTGATCTGCGCTTTACTTCATTGGAGGGCGATTTCCCAACCGATGTGAACATGATGGCAAAATTGTTTGAGGGAATAGGATTACAGGGAGATTTTGTCAGTGATCCGGAAAGCAACGCTTTAGAAATGAATTTGGGTCTTGCGATGCAGGGTACCAACATGATTGACCTGTATGCGTTTTTTTCTCCAGAATTGATTGCGGGGAATGTACCAGCCTTCTCCGAAAAGGTTATTTCCATCAATCCACAGACCTTACCGGACGATATTCGCAACCATCCAACCTTTTCCTTAATTTTTTCCGAGGAGGATCTGAAAGAGATAGAGGAAGCGTTTGCTAGCCAAAGCGGGCTGATGGGTGCCGCCTGGCAACTAGATGTCAAAAAAATGAATGATGACATGATGGCAATTATCAAAAAGAATATGCAAAACGCAACCTATGAACGCGCAGGTAAGGAAGGCTCCAACAAGCTATATACCGTTACCATCCCCGGCGCAGACATGAAAAACTGCCTGCGTGATCTGGTGCAGTACATTTATGTCGATTCTGAATTGGGTGCTCTTTACCAGGACATCATGCCAGTAGAGGCTGGTTGGAATGAGCTTGTACAGAACATTCTCTCTTTCATAGATAAGGATGTTTCCGATCTGCCAACCGTTGTGAACTTTGCAATTAACAAAACGGTTCAGTCAGCACATATGGAAATTACCCCGAACTCAGATGAAAGGCTCACGGTGGACTATACCATTAAAGGTCAAGGCGATGAGGAGGTTGTATTTTCTCTCATCAGCAATGATGCAGAATATCCCGCACAATTGGATTTTTCGATCAAGGATTCCTACACAGATGGCAAATATACCATTGATTTCGGAGTGGATTTTGCAGCGGATGAAGGGGAAAGCTTCACCTTTGTTGAATCGCTTTCGATGGATAAAAACAATGCCTATTTGTTGGATATGGGTATTACCTTAACCGAACCAATAGTTTCAGGAGAATTCCATTTTACAGTAGATGGCACCATTACACAGGATGGTGAAAAAATCGTTTCTAATTTCCCTAAAATGCTAGCTTCTGCAAAGTTTGATACGGATGAATTCTATCAGATCAATTTTTCTTTGGATACAACATCCGAACCGATCGCCAGCCCTTATACCATTTCCAAAGAACACACCAACTTGTTTAGCATGAGCGAGGCAGATCTGGCAGCAGAGGTTGAAAAATACGAGAAAAATGCACAACTTTTTGTACAGGATATTCTTATGAGGATGTTTGGAGGTGGCGGCATGGGCGGAACACCAGAGCTTCCTGCCGCCTAAGCCTTCTCCCAGAGGACGAAGATGAATTTATTTTACACTGCTTTTCGGATTTCCTGCAAGCACAGCGGCCAACGGCTGCTGTGCTTGCTTTGCGTTTTTGCGCTTTGTGCGGGATTACTTTACGGCTTTTGGGCAGCACAACCACAGCAGGAATCGTCCACAGCAGAGATTGCGGTGGTCAATCTCGACAGCAATCCACTGATCAGACTGGCACTGCAATCTGCGGCTTCCGCAGAGGGACTGTCCGGCTTATTCCATCTACAATTTGTTACGCAAGAGCAGGCACAGCAGGGTAGCTTTACCTCGGTGCTTACCATACCAGAAGGCTTTTTAGATAGTATCCTTACCGGAGAAAATCTCAGCCCAACTCTGGAGTTGGATATCTCCACACCACTGGAAGCAATGTGGGTGCGCCAAATGTTACAAGCAGGCGCGGATTATCTGACAACGGCCCAACTGGGTGTTTATACAGTACAAAAGAGCGTTAATTATGGCATAGAAATGTCCGCAGAAGAATACCAATTATTGCTGGCAGATATCAATTTGACTATCATGCGGGCGATGCTGGGACGTTTGGAGTTGCTAGAACAAAAAACGCTCTTTGCATCTGGTGGATTGAGTTTACCGCAATATTATTTTACAGCGCTAGCCTCGCTGTTATTGCTCTGTTATGGATTTTTGTTCCAGCCTGCGATACAAAGTTTGTGGCAATTTTCGCGCCAGGTGCAGCATCCGACAAAACGTCGGTTGCTGCTGGTTGCGGCTGTGATACATCCTTGCTTTTTGCTGTGTGCACTGCTTTTGGCAGCGCTGTTGCCACTGGGTTTTTCCGCTGTGAAACTAACAGCAGCATTGATGCTAGCACTTTTATTGGGAAGCTGGGGAGGGTTACTTTCACTGCTGCACAGCAAGGAGTCAAGCTGCGCCGCTTGCTGCATTCTGTTGCATCTCGGTTGTGGACTGGCAGGAGGCAGCTTTTTGCCACTTCCGCTGATGCCAGAAATTTTTAGCAGAATTGCCCCATTTTTGCCGGTTTACCAAGCACAACGCCTGTGTTCCGTCTTGTTGGGAGAACCGCTTTGTGTGGCAATGGTCTGGCAAAGTATCCTGCTCGCAGGAGCTGCTTTTGGAGGCAGCTTGCTGCTCTGGAAAAGGAGGGGGAGCTGAGGTGCGCTGCTTTTGCACAATTTGCGGTCTACGAATAAAATCGCTGCTGCATACCACAGCCTTTTTGCTGCCTGCTGCGGTGTTTCTGCTGTTGATAGGGATATTTGGCGTGATCCTTCCACAAAACAGCGGTTCGAGTATGAAGGTTGGGCTGGTTGCACAAGGGGAGTTGGCACAACAGCTTGCAGAGAAATTGCAGGAAAATACAGACTATACAATGCTTTTGTTTGAAACCCCTGCACAGTTGGAGCGACAGGTCTTAAATGGTACCCTGCATTGTGGATATCTGCTTTCAGAGGATCTCCCGTTTTATGTTTACCAAACAGACGCCTCCTATATGCACCCACTGGTTGACGAGCTGGTGCTTTCCACCTATTTCCAAATACAGATGCCACAAATTGCTGCGGATTATTTGGAGCAGGGTGGATTTGATGCTACCCACGCCGCAGAACACTACGTGCAGCTTGCGCAAACTGCACCTCCAATGCAGATTCTACTACATACCGTTGGAACCGAGAGCCTGCAAGAGCTGGAGGAACGCAGCCTACAACCGCTGTTTTATGCAGTGCTGTGCACGCTATTTCTAGGGATGGTTTGGATACAACAGCTGCTGACAGACAGTAATGAATTGCGCTTGTTCCAGTTGATGAAAACAACAGGAAATCATCCAATCCTCTGCCATGTAGCACCGCTTATGGCAGACGCAATTTGCTATCTGGTGCTGCTGTTTTTGGCAGAGGCAATTGCCAGTACAATGCTGGGAGACGGATATTCTTTAGCGGCAAAAATGTTGGGATTTTTGCTGCTGACTGGGCTGGGACTCCTACTGATGCTGATATTTTCATACCTGCGCCGCTGGAAAGGATTTGCTGTTTGGTTGCTGCCTTTGGTCCTGCTGTCCAATGTGCTGTTTTCAGGCGCAATTTTGAATCCTTCCCTGCTGCCAGCAGGAATTTCAGTCTTGCGTTTTGTGGCGCCTGCATGGTATTTTTTGCAGCTGCTAACAAACGGATAAGCCCTTTAAAAAAGGGGAAAGAGACGCTTATTTATTGACGTTTCAACCCGATTGGTCTATAATAAAACAAGAAGATGATACACGGGGTTTCAATGGCTTTGGAGGGACTGTTGATGAAGATTAGAAGCGGTATTTCGGTATCACGCGGTATCGCAATCGGGCAGCTCTATTTTTATGAAAATCCGCTACATCATTTTGAATTGAATCAGGTTGAGGACCCACAGATTGAGCTGGAACGGTTCCAAACTGCGCGCCGGAGAGCGATCCAAACCTTGGGGGAGCTTTCTCGTCGGGCAGTGGATATTGTTGGCCCTGAGGAGTCTATCATTTTTGAAATCCATCAGATGTTGTTGGACGACAAAGACTATATCAATATGGTCACTGAACTGATCCAAGACCATCACTGCTCTGCAAAATATGCGGTACAGAAGGTGGAGGAGCGGCTGGTACAAACCTTTGCAACGATGGATAACGATTATATGAAGGAACGCAGTGTAGATATGGTGGACATCTCCAACCGCGTTCTTCGGATACTCAATGGGGAACCATTGGACGGCCTGCCAAACGGGGCGGGCAATCTGATTGTTGCTGCAAAAAGATTGCTCCCCAGCGAGATTATCCAGATGGATCGCGGAAAGGTTTCTGCATTGCTGACTAGCGATGGTTCTCGAAACTCGCACTCTGCGATTCTTGCGCGGGCGATGGGAATTCCTGCGGTTGTGATGCAGGGCGAGCCGTTTGGGAGAGAGCATAATGAAGAGGTTGCGATCATCGACGGGCTCTCTGGTCAGGTTATTTTCCAGCCGGATGAAGCGGTATTGTATGAATACCGCCAAAAACGTGACCGGTATCTGGCTTATCAGGCGAGACTAAGCATCTATCGAGATGCGCAAAGCTGTACCTTGGATGGGACCAAAATCTTTATTGGCGGAAGTATTGGCTATCCCAGCGACATGGAAAGTGTGCTGGAAAACGGTGGAGATGGGATTGGCATGTTCCGCAGCGATTATCTGTATATTGAAAACCGCGATTTTCCAACCGAGCAGGCACAGTTCGAGGCTTATCGGGAAGTGTTGCGGCGTATGGAGGACCGCAAGGTCGTTATCCGCACCTTGAGCATTGGTACCGAGAAGGTTGCGCCTTATTTCCAGCTGCCAATCGAAAATAATTCTGCGTTGGGGTTGCGGTCCATTCGTTTTAGTTTAAGGCGCCCGGATATTTTTAAGCCACAGCTGCGGGCACTGCTCAGGGCCTCTAATTATGGAACATTGGCAATTCTATTCCCGATGGTGGATACATTAGAGCAAATTTGTGAAATAAAATCATTGTTGGAGGATTGTAGAGCGGAGTTGGTTGCAGAGGGGGCCAATATAAATCCTTGTATCGAGCTGGGTGTTTCGATTGAGACACCAGCCGCCGCGATCTTGAGCGACCAGCTTGCGCAGGAGGTGGACTTTTTTGTAATTGATAGCAACAATTTGACACAGTACACCCTGGCGGTGGATCGTTCTAATCGAGCGGTCTCAAATTTATATGATTCACGCAGCAAAGCCGTTTTACGGCTGATTCAGATTGTTGCAAAAAATGCGCAGGAAGCAGGTATCCGTTGTGGCATTTCGGGAGAACTCGCATACAATTGTGACGTGACAGAGATTTTGCTGAATATCGGCGTTTCCGACTTTATTGTGCCCTCCGCAAGTATTTTGGAGGTGCGCGAAAAGGTTTGTTCAGTCGAATTGTCGGCCAAGCGGCAGCAAGCGCTCTCACAGATCTAATGATATAGTTGCTGCGCCCTGATACTACAAAATAAGCTGGAAAATTCAACCCGAATCTGCTACAATAGGGTGAGGGAGGATGAGTGATGTTCTTTCAAAAAAAGCTAAAAAAACCCTATGTAGCAGCAATTGTTCCAGCAGCAGGCACAGCCTCGCGGATGAATGGACTGGACAAGCAGTTTGAGGAGCTCTCGGGAACACCGGTTTTGGTACATACGATGCAGGCGCTTTCTTACAGTGATTGGATTGATGAGCTTGTGCTTGTGACACGACAGGAATCTATACCATTGGTGCTTGAGTTGATCCGAGCTTATGCGGTCCCAAAGGTGCGTTCAGTGGTAGCAGGCGGTTCCACCCGTCAGCAATCGGTCGCCAATGGGCTCAACGCAATCAGCCCACAAACCGCCTATATTGCAATTCACGACGGTGCACGCCCGCTTGTAGGGCAGCAGGTGATTGCAGATGCGGTGCTGAATGCGCTTCGCTATGGAGCTGCTGCTGCTGCCGTTCCAATCATAGACACCATCAAAATCGCGGATGGAGAACGAATGATCACACAGACACCCGACCGCAGCCATCTTTATGCGGTGCAAACACCACAGGTGTTTCGTTTAGAGCAGTATCAAGAGGCTGCAAAGCAGGCAACAGCTTCCAATCAGGATTATACGGATGACTGTCAAATGCTGGAGGCGATTGGACAAAAGGTGTATCTTTCAATGGGGGATTATGCAAATTTGAAAATTACAACGCCTGTAGATCTATCGATTGCGCAAGCGTTGCTGGTATATGCGGAGGAACAACGATGAATTTACGGATTGGGCATGGATATGATGCACACCGATTGGTTGAAAACCGAAAATTGATTTTGGGCGGGGAGGAGATCCCCTATGAATTTGGGTTGTTGGGGCATTCTGATGCGGATGTTCTAACCCATGCGGTCATGGATGCCATTCTGGGAGCATTGGCCCTAGGGGATATCGGAAAGATGTTTCCAGATAATGACCCCCTCTACAAAGATGCAGATTCCATCCGACTGTTGGGGAAGGTACGCCTGATGATGGAGGAGATGGGCTGGCAACTTGGAAATTTAGATGTGACGGTAATTGCCCAGGCGCCAAAGCTGAAGCCTTATTTAGAGCAGATGCGCCGGAATTTAGCAGAGGCATGTGCTGCTACGATGGGGCAAATCAGCATCAAGGCAACCACCGAAGAGGAGATGGGCTTTACCGGCAGCGGCGAGGGGATTTGTGCACATGCAGTTTGTTTGCTTAGCGCACGCGAGGAACGCTAGAGGGTGCGCTTGCCTCGAACCTTTTCGGCTTGTGCACAGTCGGAGATGGACGCGCAAGATTCTTTCTCATGGCATAGGATGATACAGCGGTTATAATACTACCGCTGTATTTTATTATGTTAGGGGAACCATCATGAGAGATAGAGAAGCGTTTGTGCTGGTTGTGCGGTCGGTTACCAGTGCAATGAAAGGGCAGAAACTATTGGAGCAAAATGGAATTACTGCTTTCGTACAGCGCAATAGTATGCCAAATAATACACAAGGCTGTGGATACGCATTGAAAATTTACGGAGATGTATCACGTGCAATTAGCATTCTGTCTAATGTAGGGATTCAGGTCACTGAAATTCAGCAGGGAGGGTGAAGGCATGGTTTATTTTGACAATGCCGCAACGACCTTTCCGAAGCCGTTGTCGGTCAAACATGCAGTAGACCTCGCTTTGTCCAGGTATGGGGCAAACCCAGGCCGCAGTGGACATGACCTTTCGACAGAGACAGCGCAAAAGGTATATGAGGTGCGGGAAAAAACAGCAAAGTTTTTCGGTGCTACTGATGTGGAGCAGGTAATTTTTACCCAGAACTGCACCTATGCGCTGAACATGGTGATTAAAGGATTGCTCCGACCGGGCGATCATGTGATTATTTCAGATTTGGAGCATAATTCGGTATTACGCCCGGTGCATACACTGGCTACCAGTGGGCAAATCACTTATAGCGTTGCAGAAACATCCCTGGATGCAGAGGAAACGGTACGTGCCTTTTGTGCTTGTATCCGTCCCAATACTCGCGCAATTATCTGTACCCATGGCTCCAATGTATTTGGCATCAAGCTGCCGGTTGTGCAGCTGGCGCAGCTTGCCCGCAGCTATGGATTGTATTTTGTGATGGATGCAGCGCAAACCGCAGGAACCGAGCTAATACAAATTGAAAAAATGGGGATTGATTTTCTATGCACGGCAGGGCACAAGGGACTTTACGGGCCAACCGGTACCGGACTGCTCATAACACCATATGGAAACCGTCTGCGTCCGCTGGTGGAGGGTGGAACCGGAAGTGCCTCCCATGCGTATAGCCAGCCGGACTTCATGCCTGACCGGTTGGAATCCGGAACCTTGAACACGGTAGGAATTATTGGACTTGGCGCAGGAATTGACTTTGTCAACCAGCAGGGAATGGATTGGATCGCACAGCGAGAAATGACCGTTGCCCGCTGCATTTATGAGGCGCTCTCTAAAATCAATGGGGTGGTCCTTTACACACCTGCACCTCAGCTCGGCGTCAATCTGCCGGTGTTAAGCTTTAATATTACAGGACTGACCTCAGAGGAAACCACCAGTAAGCTCAACCAGCTCGGATTTGCGGTACGTGGAGGCTTGCACTGTGCGCCGGACGCCCATCAAAAGATGGGGACGCTAAAAGGCGGAACGGTACGAGTCAGTGTCGGTGCATTCAATACGGTGGAGCAGGCGATCGGTTTTTCTAATGCAATCCAAGCTATTATGCAAAATAAATAATGCAATCCCAATCGAAATTCTTCAAAAAAATGATTTTTCGAAGCGTGCGTCAATTTATCATGTGGAGCCGCTTTCGACGGATGTAATTCATATTAGAGCAGGTGCCCAGCGCTTGAAAACAAAATGATATTGCTGAAAAAAAGATTGATTTCAGAGCAATCTGTGATAGAATAAAAGAGAGAAGAAAGCGGTCGGAAATCTTTCCGGCCGCGCCCTTTCCGGGCTAAAGGAGAATGAACGGATGGCTAATTTATGGTATACCATTTCAAATGTTTTTAATACAGTTAGCCCAAGTGATGCGTTGGATATCGCAATTATTGCCTACCTGATCTATCAAGGGATTAAGCTGGTGCGGGAAACTCGTGCTATGCAGCTTGTGAAGGGAATTGCAATTCTGCTGTTGATGAGCTTGCTTGCAAGTGAGCTAAAGCTGCGTACATTGGACTTTTTGATCACTAATCTGCTGAACACCGGACTGGTTGTGATGGTGGTTGTGTTCCAGCCGGAGCTTCGGCGCGCGTTGGAGCAGGTGGGACGCACCAATATTGGAAAATTAAATATGTTTTCCTCCAGTGATAATATCCAGGAACAACGGGAGGCCTGGCGCCATTTTATCAACTCTCTGGTTGAAGAAGCTGCCTCGCTTTCCCGCCGGAAGATTGGTGCATTGGTTGTCATCGAGCAAAAAACCCGGCTGGGAGAAATTATAAAAACAGGGACAATCATTGACTCCGGACCTTCTCCTGAACTAATTGGCAATATATTCTTCCCGAATTCTCCGCTGCATGATGGTGCGATGATCGTCCGTGAGGGGCGGCTTCATGCCGCAGGATGTTTTTTGCCGCTCTCTGAAAATTCGGAGATCAGCCGCGAGCTGGGTACTCGCCATCGCGCAGCTTTGGGCGTAAGTGAGATGAGTGATGCGCTGGTAGTTGTGGTTTCGGAGGAAACCGGTTATATTACCATCTGCAACAATGGAAAACTGACTAGAGGCATCTCTACCGAACAGCTGCGCGAGGTGCTGACGAATACATTGCTTCCAGAACTGCCCGATGCGTCGGAAAAGAAATTTGACCGCTGGAGGGGGAGAAAAAACCATGAAGCTTAATTTGGGGCGGCTGCTGGACAACAAACGCTTTTTGATGTTCTTTTCGCTGATTGCTGCGTTTATCTCCTGGCTAGTAGTTGTCAGCATGATTTATACCGAGGCACCACATCTAATTCAGTCGGTGCCTGTGGATATGTCCGCTGCGCGAAGTGCCGATACTGCGTTGGGCGCTTCCTCGCTGGAAATTGTGGACAATGGAACCATTACGGTTGATGTCGTAATCGAAGGGCCACGCTCGATTGTCGGAGGTGTGAAGCCTTCTCAGCTATTGGTGACACCGGATCTTTCTGGAATTACCCGTCCGGGAACCTATCGTTCGGTGCGGTTAAACTGTCGAAGCCGGTATGACGAAGGGTTCACCATCAAGGAGATCAAACCAGAATTTATTGAGTTGAAGGTGGACCGCTATATTACCCGTAAATTTGTCATTTCGACCGATATTGATGGACTGCAAATTCCAGAAGATGATTATTTGGGCGCTGGTACAATTGTCAGCCCGCGTGAGGTCGAAATTTATGGGCCAGAAAGTACCGTTTCCAAGATCAGTCACTGTGTTGTTTCAGCAGCATTTAATGAGCCGTTAACCGCCAATCGAACGGTTACGAGCGATATTGTGCTTTATGACAGCGATGGCAACGAAATTCCACAGGATTTACTCACGCTGGATACAGAGCAGGCAGATATTACGGTACAGGTGCTCAAACAAAAGCGGTTGCCGGTAAAATTTGATTTTCTTAACGTGCCATCCGGCCTGCCGGTGGATTTATTGGATTACCGGTTGACACAGGGAGATATTTTGGTTGCCGGTCCAGAATCGGTGATTGATTCACAGCAGGATTTTTCGATTGGCTATGTGGATATGAAGGAGGTTACCCCTGGCTTTGCGCAGGTGTTTGACATCAGTCTTCCGGAGGGCTTCATCAATGTAGAGGATGTGCGTACAATTGGCGTCACCTTTGAGAATGAGGATATGCTTCAGGCGTCCTATACCGTTTCCAATCTATCCACCATCAATGTGCCAGTTAATTATACTATAACCATCAATACCCAACAGATTAGCGGCGTTACCATCGTTGGTGATCCAGAGGTGATGAATAGCTTGTCCTCACAGGATATTGTTGCGGTTATCGATTTGTCCGAACGGGATATCACGCCTGGACCATACCGGTTACCGGTTCATATCTCTATTCCGGGCAGAAAGCTTGCGTGGGCAATCGGAGATTATACGGCGGTTGTCACCATCAAGGAAAAATAACAATAACGAGAGGGCGTCCCGATGTTGGATGCCCTCTTTTTGATAGGAGTATTTTAAATGGCCATTCTTGTAAATGCGGTCACTACCGCGCTGGAGGAAAATCCGCAAAATGCAGTTGCAAAAGCGCTGAAATTATTGGGAGTATCGAAAGAAGCGGTTGTTGCAAGCGGCATTGCAAAAACCTCTTTGGATGCGCGCAAACACAGCAACATACACTTTGTACATTCTGTATTTCTCCGGCTTGCAGATGGGGAAGAACAGGTAGTGCAGCGCGCACATAACAGCCAGATCCTACTGAGGCAGGAAAAACCGCTGGCGGTGACGGTGGGCAGCCAGCCATTGCAGCATCGCCCAGTGATTGCAGGCTTTGGACCCGCAGGCATGTTTGCAGGACTGCTACTGGCGCGATATGGCTACCGGCCGATTCTGCTGGAGCGTGGCGCGCCAATGGAGGAGCGGGTTTGCAAGGTCTCTGCCTTTTGGGAGAAGGGCAGATTGGATGAGCAGACCAATGTACAGTTTGGCGAAGGCGGCGCAGGGACCTTTTCGGATGGAAAATTGACCACCAGAATTGGAGATGAGAAATGCGGCTGGGTGTTGCAGGAGTTTGTCCGCTTTGGTGCTCCAGCGGAGATTTTGCAAAAAGCAAAGCCGCATATTGGGACCGACCGATTGCGCGAGGTTGTGTGCAACATTCGTAAGGAAATCTGTGCGTTGGGAGGAGAGGTTCGTTTTCACACCACATTGACCAACCTGAAATTGCGCAACGGCAGACTGACAGGCGTTGCGACCTCGCAAGGGGAGCTGCCCGCTAATATTCTGATTTTGGCAACCGGCCATAGTGCCAGAGACACCTTTGAGACGCTTGCACAGCAGCTTTCGATAGAAGCGAAGCCATTTTCGGTGGGCGTGCGGATCGAACATCTCCAATGCGAAATTGACAGAGGCTTATATGGCGCACTGGCGGGACATCCAGCCCTTCCGGTTGGAGAATATCAGCTTTCCAAGCGTGTCAATGGGCGTGGAGTTTATACCTTTTGCATGTGTCCCGGAGGGGTGGTGGTACCAGCCGCTTCTCAATCCGGAATGGTGGTTACAAACGGCATGAGCTGCTATGCGCGGGATGGGGAGAACGCCAATGCAGCATTGGTGGTTGGTGTTTCGCCTACAGACTATGGAACCGCGCCATTGGATGGTGTACGATTCCAACAATGGCTGGAACAGGCTGCATTTCAAGCGGGCGGGTCCTCCTATCGTGCACCGGCACAGGATGTTGCGCATTTTTTACAAGGGAAAGCAGGGCTTAGAATTGGTCGGGTAAAACCCACCTATTCATTAGGTGTGGAACCCTGTAATTTTCATGCGCTCTTTCCGCCATACATTGCGGAGATGTTGCGGATAGGCTTGCAGGATTTCCAGCGAAAGCTGCCTGGCTTTGCGGCACCAGACACAGTTTTAACCGGAATTGAAACTCGCACTTCTTCACCAATACGGATTCTGCGTGGTGATAATCTGCAATCAGCGGATGCACAGGGAGTTTATCCTTGTGCAGAGGGCGCAGGTTACGCAGGCGGAATTATGAGCGCAGCAGTAGACGGACTGCGGGTAGCATTGGCGGTCATTGCAGAATATTCTCCGTATTGCAATACCAATTAACCGTTTCTCTCATACAAGAAAAAAGCCCATTTTCTACAGGAACCCGTTGCTCCTTCTTTGCATAGTATGGGATAGTCAAGGGAGGAGGGCTGCCATGAAAGTGGGAGTTTCTTTTTCTGGTAGCGATAGCACGGCACTGAACGCACATCTGTACATGGATGCGCTCACACGCTATTCGCTGCCGGTCGAAAGTGTGTCCTGTTGCGCATATACATCGGTGCCATTGCTGCTTTGGGCCTATGGGCTGCCACCAGAGGAGCTTGAGGAATTGCTCCAGGCTTTTGCTGCTGCCCGCTCTCCACAGGATGGAGTTCGTCTGTTAGAGCGAATGGGCATCTTTCAAAGGCAGCCAAAGCACAATCTGGCGATCAGTTGCGTAGATGCAGGGACAGGAATTACCGTTATTTTTGCAGATTTTTTATGTGCAGACGCATGGAATTTAAAGGTGCGTCCGTTAAAGGGGCAGGAGGCACACGCTTTACTTGCCACACTAAGTCCTTATGATGGAGATGAAACATTTGCATTAGATGAAATGCAGCTTTGTGACTTTTCACTGCGGTATGGATGCCCATTTTTTCCGCTCAAGATGTCAGGCGCGGAACGACTGCTCTCTTTTACGTTTACAGGAGGGCACACCCCAGCACAAATTGCCGCAGACAGCCTGAATGCGTTGACAGGGCATCACTCAGATCTTTCTTATTCCATAACACCGGACACAAAGGATATTCAGGCATTTTTTACGCAAGAGATTGACACAATTTATCAAAAATTGCTCTTTTAAAAAAGCAGAGGTTAAAATCACCTCTGCTTTTTCGTTCTGGAAAGAGGACATTCAAAAGTGAACGATGAGAATGGTTTAGCACGCACAAGCTGGAATTGTAAATACCACATAGTATTTGTGTCGAAGTATAGGAGAAAGATATTTTTTGGAGAAAGGAAAACGGAAATAGGAAAAATATTAAGAGAATCATGTGGATGGAAGGGAAAGAGCAACTTAATGATTCATAAAGGA
>CAJUJI010000038.1 GCA_910586875.1 uncultured Anaerotruncus sp.
TGTGGTGAAGGAGCCGGAGGCCCCTCCGCCCCTCTCCACAAGCTCCCCAGAGGAGGAAAGCGGCTCAGTTCCCGATATGACCCCAGCCGAGCCGGAGGGAGCGGCTGGAGAACACATCCTCATCGCCTACTTTACTTGGGCGGAAAACACTTACGTAGCCCACCCGGAGGAGGTGGATATTGATGCCACCACTTCTGCCAGTGTTCTCCTGCCCGGAAACGCGCTTCTCGCACCATGCGCCCTGCCATCTCCAAATCGGCAAGGGCGCGTTTTATCGTGCTGCGGGACAGCTTTAAATCCCGCGCGATTGTGTTGATCCCAGGCCAACAACAGCCGGTTTTACCTGCGCGGTCGCGCAGATACATGTACACCGCCACTGCCCGATGCGGCAACACGCTTTCATATACCTCATCAAAGTAGGACATCCTCTTCCCCTCCCAGCCGGATTGGAACTGGCCTGCGCGGTGGCAGAGCGGGTCGCTTTTGGGCCGGATACTTCTGCTCAATCGCCCGTTCCAGCGCTTCCTTGTCTGCATACCGGATGGAACGCGCAGCCCTTTTTGGCAGCTCAAATGGCTTCTCCAATGTAATCCCCCATTTTAAGAACAGCCACGGCTCACCGAGCCGGAAAGCACCGTCTGCTCGCCCAGCGCCTTGGAAAGCCGTTCCGCAGAACTGCTGTTGGGCGCAAACCCGACAAAGATCACATCCCTCGCGTTATCAATGATGATGTCGCTGCCCTCTTTTCCATAGTTGCGCTCCATTGATAGCACTGAACTTCCAAAGTAAGAGCAAGGTGATTTGTTTCTGATTATCCACGACATTGAAGCAAATATTGACGTAGGTACTCCAAATCTACAAGCAACAAATGAAATCGCTGATAATTTAACAGTTGGTCGGTTGTAGGATTGTGGACGAAATGATAAAATGCAGTCTATATTGAACAATCAAGTTTTTCAAATTGGAAACTAATTCATTAGACAACCCGATGGTCAATATAATGTACTTTAATATCTTTTCTTTGGAGGTCCAACTCCGCCATAGCCTCCTGAACGGCTTGGACCGCCTCCTCGTTGCCGTAATCTGAGGCGGTATCTTGTCCATCCATTCATTGGTGGTCCTTTCAATCTCTAATAGGTGGACTTTGAGGATTCTGTTTCCAACCAACTCCCGCCACAGATATATCATACAATGTTGATTAAGTCTAGTAACTCTTATTGTCTAGAGAAAAGACCACCTTTCGGTGGCCTTTTTCGATAGGTTTCACAACTAGTATGGAGCACCAACCGATTTTACGGTCACAGCTCTATTTTATGCAAACATCATTTTGGGTGCAAAAAACAAAATTTATTCAAAGATGCGGCCAGGAAATTCGACTACCTCTTTTCATTAGCATCATGCCAACAGGACCGGATATCATGAGCAGCCGGACCACTCATTAGATCCTTGGTGACTATACTCTGTAGGTGATGCTCTATTCTATCTCGTTTTGCCTCTGTCACATCAAACTCCTTAGCTAGAGCGTTCACGTCGCAGGCAGAGGTGCTCTTCCCTCCAGGAACATCTGATACCGGTCGCAGATGTTTTCCACGTCCCCGCCAAAGGCAATCTGCTCCCCCTTGTGTAACCACAGCGCCTTACTGCACATCTCCCGCACTTGGGGCAGCGAGTGGCTCACTAGGATCGTGGTCGCCCCTCCCCCGATAATCTCTCGCATCTTCATCTCGCTCTTCTTCCGGAATGCTCCATCCCCCACAGACAGTACCTCGTCCAGTATCAGGATATCCGGCTTCACTAGGCTGGCAATGGAAAAGGCCAGCCTGCTTTTCATTCCGCTAGATAGCTGCTTGAAAGGCCTGTCCTGGAATTCCTCCAGCTCCGCAAACTGGAGAATCTGCTGATAGGTTTCGTTCATAAACTGTCGGGTATACCCCAACATAGCGCCCCGAAGGTAGGTATTCTCCCTCACGGTCAGATCTCCATCAAAACCGCTAGCCAGCTCCAACAGGGCGGCGATACTCCCTTGACACTTTACCATGCCCCTTGTAGGCTCCATAATTCCGGATACCGCTTTCAGCAGGGTGGACTTCCCCGCCCCATTAGTTCCAATGATCCCCAGCATGTCCCCTTTTTCAAGAGAAAAGGAAATATTCCTGTTTGCCCAGAATTCCTGCACCACGTAATTGCGCTTCAGTCGCCGCATCACATATTCCTTTAGTCCGATTTCCTTAAAGTCTCCTGTCACATACCGGATGGACACATCCTGTACCTCCAAAATCATATCCATTCTCCTTATACGTAATACAGAAACCTTCGATTATACTTTTTGTATATCCAACTGCCAATCCCTAGCATCACTAGAGCATAAAAAGCGCACAACAGGTGAAAGCTGGGTGCCGGGATATCATTTTCAATGACAATTTTGCGGAAGTACCGGATATACACATACACCGGATTGGCGTAGAATAGATACTGGATCTTCTGGGGATAGGCACTGATATTGTAGAAGATGGCCGACAAGTACATAAGCAACTGTAAAAACACGCTATAAAGATACTCGATATCCCGGAAGAACATGAACAAGGCTGACAGAACCATTCCTACCCCGATATTAAATACCGTCAGGCAGGCGATGGGGTACAGTAACAGGAAGAAGCTCCAGCGCAGAGGCAGGCCAGGCTCAAGAAGTACGAACAGCAGGAACACCGTCAGTGTCAGACAGAAATTGATAAACGCCTGCACGTTGCGGGAGAGCAGAAACATATACTTGGGCACATTCACCTTAGTAAAGATGGCCGCGTTGCCCATCAGGGAGCGCATGCCCCCATTGGTGGACTCGCTAAAATAAGAATATACCAAATTTCCGCAAAACAAATAGATCAGATAGTGTTCTGTTGCACGGCCAAAAAATCGAGTGAATACTAGAGCCATCACCGCCAGAGTCAGCAGTGGCGAAATCACGCTCCACAGCATTCCCAGCACAGTGCGCTTGTATTTCTTTTTGAAATCACGCTTCACCAGTTCCTCAAAAAGAAAGTGGTATCTCCTAAGATTAAAAAACATATTCCAGCTCCTTATTGATGAATATCCACTCAGCTTGAGTAACTACTGGGGCAGACCTATCTTGTAAAATCATTGACCACCCCTGCAACCAACCTAATGTCTTCTTCTGTCAGATACAAATGGAGAGGCAGCGAAATAATGTGTTGCGAAACCTCGTGTGCATGGGGGCATTCCCCATGATCATAAGCATAGATGCTGTATTCAGTATTGTCTCGATAATGAACCCCTGCGTAAATCTCATGCTTTGCCAGCTCATCAAGCAGGCCCTCCCTATCCGGCACAATCAGCTCGTAAATATGGTAGGAGCATTCATCATGGTAGGGTGCGCCAACAATCTTGATATTAGGATTATCCGCAAATGCCTGATCGTACATACTGGCAAGCATCCGGCGATACCGGTTATCTTCGTCCAGATATCGGAGCTGCACAATCCCAATTGCCGCCATAATGGAATTCCCGTGGTCCTTTTGGCCCACATATTCCACATCATATTTCCATTTATATGTCCCTTTGTCGCCTGTCCGCGCATAGGTATCTTTATTGATCCCCAGCCATCCCAGTTTCCGCGCAATCACATCATATCTGCCATCCGCAAAGCATATCATCCCGCTATCAGCAGTAGGCAGGTTTTTTACCGCCTGGTAGGAATATACTGTCACATCCACCCCATCCCAGGTTCCCGGACATACCCCGTCCACACGGGTCCCTGACATATGGGCGGCGTCTAAAATCAGCTTTAAGCCGTGTTTCCTGCAAATTTCAATGATTGTTTTCAGGCGTCCCACCCTGCCGCCATAGCCCACAAACATGACAGCGCGGGTCCGCTCGTTGATTTTCCGTTCCACATCCTGGGGATCCAGGCAAAGATATTCGTCCACATCGGCGAATCTGGCTATCAGGTTGTTTTTCGGCATGGCATGGTTGGTCGAAACAAAGGTAATGGGGGTGGTAATAATCTCATCCCCATCGTTCCAGCCGCATTCTGCCTTCAAAATTTGTACAGCCATATAAAGGCCCACTGTATTAGAGTTTAAATAATACGCATGGGGATGTCCGGTGTACTCCTTCCATTTTTCTTCAAACTCTACGGTTTTGAATCCCATGCCAGTCCAGCCCTTTTCCAGACACTCCCGAATCTGCTCTATACATTCATCCACATGGAATTTGGGTTTTAAAACTTGAATCGCCAAATTAAATCCTCTCCTTTGCGCTTTTATCTTTTTTAATCAATAAAACTGGTTTCGTCGTGGGAAACCGCAAAGCGGTCCTAAGTTCATAGTCAATCTCGCACATCTATGTATAAACAAGCTCCACCTATCTCAGATTAATTGGCTATATCAGCCTCATTTTCAGCAGGCTTTTTCCGCTGCGCTGTTCGGCTTCGCCCATTGTACAAAACCCCACCCGTTCATAAGTCCTTCGTGCCGCTATGTTCTCCTCGTAAACCTCCAGCCATATTTCTTTTAAAAAAAGCCTTTCAAAGCCAATATCGCAGATAGCCCTTGTAATGTCGCAGCCCATACCCGGCTTATCAAATAATTCGCGCGCAACCAAAAGCCTGCCAAACTCCGCAGCACCGCCAGGTGTTATATGGTACAAGGCTCCCGCCCCCGCAAAGCAATCCACATCCCGCGGAGAAATAGAGAACATAATATCGTCCTTTTTTAAAAGATAATTCTGATACCACTCCAGCTGTTGCTGGCTGGAAATGATGCTTTGATCAAAAAACCATCTTCTGTTTTGGTTGCGCAGGAGCAGCAGGGAAAAAATATCCTCTTGGGATAGGGGTCGGATATTCACAAATTCCGAAGTCCCAAAAAGATGATGATCCATTCAGGCCACCTCTTTTTGGGGCCAGGGCCAGGCGGTCAGCTGGTTAACTCCCCCCCCCCCGTATAGGTCTATTGCACTCATTTTCTTCTGTAATGGTTATCGATACCAAATACTGCTTTCCGTTTTCTGAAAAACCAGCGGCGCCTTTTCCATTGAACATTCTTCCACGGAGAATATTAAAAAGCATCCGCGGGGAATAGGTTTCGTCCAGGTCGATCCGGCAAAATGGCTCCAGCTCTTTTCCATAGTGGAATGTGCCTTCCTCCATCCTTTGGGGCTGGACCGGCGCGGTATTTTCTAAAATCTGACCTAAGTATTGATAAAAGAGCTGTAATATTTTTTCTCTGGACTTTTGGTAAAGCGTCTCACCCGTATCGGTCCAACTGACCGGTATTTCTTCCTGCGCAATAATGGGGCCACTGTCAATGTTAGCATCTACATAATGCAGAGTCACACCGAAAGGAGTCTGATCCACAATGCTCCAAAAATAGGGATGCCTGCCCCGATTATAAGGAAGAAGCCCTGGGTGCGTATTAACAAAGCCCCGTTTTGTGGTGCTTATCTGCTCTTGGCTTATGATACGAGGCCACCAGGCTAAGATTCCCAGATCAAACTGCTGCTCACGGAGCTCCTGAAGACTGCCTTTATCTGAAAAATTGTTTTCAGACCATATTATAGCCGTTGGGTTCGCTTTCAGCACTGCTTCCTTCATAGAATCGTTATAGCCACCCCGATCCTCGGAATCCAGTACAAGATATTGAATTTTTATCCCATGGTCACATAAATGCTTTACCACATGCATACCAACGTAATCGGCCGCTGCAACAATCATAACCTTACTTCCTTTCTTGTTTCTGTTGGGCCTCACAGCTGCAAAAGCTGCATCAGCATGTCCACATGCTCTGCGATACCTACATGGGAGTATTGGTCCAGAGCCTTTGCAGAGGTAAATCCATACCCATAAATCACCCCGATAAAATCCATTCCTATTTCCTCTGCCGCCACAGCGTCATAACCGCTGTCCCCCACAAATACCGCCCTGTCTCGGCTTATGCCCAGTTGTTCTAAGGCGGCCAGGATTAGCTTCGCCTTTGTGTCTGCCTGTTCATCGCGGACGCCTGCAACCGCATCAAATACATCCAGTTCTACATGCCTTAAAACCGTGATGGCCAGCTCCTCTTTTTTCAGGGTTGCCACACCCAGCTTTTTCCCTTTTCGCTTTAAGCCATGCAGCAATGGGAGAATACCACTATACGCTCTTGACTGAAAAATCCCTTGTCTCTGCGCAAATTCTCGGTGCAGCTTTACCGCCTGGAGAGCCCTCTCCTCATCCAGATGATGATATTTCTGATATGCCTCAAAGGGCGGTGGGCCGATGAACCCCCTAGCTTTTTCATCGTCAACAGGTACAAGGCCCAGATGGGCTTCCGCATACCGGACTGAATTGATAATCCCCTCCCCTGTATCAACCAGGGTGCCGTCCAAATCAAAAATCACCGACCGGTAGCTCATTGCTATTCCTCCCAATATTTAGAAGGAGTTATAAATGTGAACTCCACCTTGTGTTTCATCCTGTGGAAATAGCGGATGATGGCCTGGTTCTTTTCCTGCTGCTCAGCGCTATCTATGGTGTTTGCCAGGGCATTGTCATAGAAGTTATTCTGTGTCTGCTCCTGAAATCCGTCAAATCCTGCCAGAGAAATTCTTTTGATTCCAAGGGAAATCAAAAAATTGATCAGCATCAGACCTGCGTTATCCGAAATGGAGTCCTCCTCGTTGAGATAGGAGGAGTAATTGAGCACATAGATGTTTTCCTGTGGTGGCAGCAGGAGATTGGAGGTAACTAAGGCAGTCCCCCCTCCTTGCAGCCTTTCTTTCAGGGCAGGGAGCCTTCTGGAATTGCTGACAAACAGGAAATCCGTCCGCAAATTTTCGGGGAGAAAATTTACACTGAATACAACAGGTTTTTCCCTGTCCATATATTCCTTGATTTGGGCCTCCCGTTCTTTGATGCTATATCCCGGCGCCAGTAAAAGGATGCCGCAGCCGCACAGCAGCTCCTTCATTTTGCTTGTACAGGCGCTATCATCAATCGCATGGCTTTGATAGGTCAAATATAGCTCCTCTATGTACTCCTTATCATATAAATGCCGCTTTTCAGCTGGAATGCTGCTGAGCATCTGATAAATGTCTCTAGCGCGCACAGTCTGCTTATTCATCAGATGAGAGGCATAGTTGGGATGGCAGCGGTTGATAGAGGCCACATAATAGGGCGAGGCATATCCCCAGCTATGCTCCTGCAAAATCGGGCTGACACACTCGTCAATAGCCTCCAGCAGGGCCAGAATATCATACCGAGGCATAATATTTTCGTTAATAAAGCGCGCGATCAGCTCTGTGCAAAGATTGCCCGCCCCGCGGCCCATGCCTAAAATCGAACTGTCGATAATGAGCGACCGCTGTGTGTGGATTGACAGCAGCTCTTGGGCATTGGAAAATGACAGCTGAAGGTTATTGTGGCTGTGGAAACCAAACTGGATGGACTCTTTCAGATTGTGGTCCACCAGATAGAACATCCTACGCAGTTCATTCTGGTACATAGTTCCCATGGTATCAACCAGATAGAAGGCGTATGGCTCCAGCTGATTGGTTTTCTCAATCAGGCGCAACAGCTGTGCATCCGAATAAGCCATCGTGCCTACTGGCTGAATGAAAACCTTATAGCCTTTGTTTTTCAGGCTGGCAGCAAGCTCGTATGCGCCGTCAATGTCCTGCTCGTGAAAAGTAATCCTAATCCCATCAATTGTGTCGCTGTTCCAGAGGCTAATCATTTCATCGGGGATATCCCCATAAGCAATCATTGCAACATAAAGTATGTCTGGCTTTTTTGGGGAAATCAGCTCGCTGATCTGTTCCACGCTTCCGAAAAGGGATGTTCCTCTACCAGCTTTTCCTCTTTGCAGAAAACCGCACTCAATGATATCAATGGACGCCTGCTCCAGCTTGCTGATCAGGTTTTTCATGATGACCTGTCCAAACTCAAATTCATTGATATACCCGCCATCTCGCAGGGTGCAGTCTAAAATGGAGGTATGTTTCACAGCCTTAAAATCCCCCTATCTAAATCCTCTTTAACCATAAGTCGGACCTTTTCCAAATCCTTTGGCGTATCCACCGAAAGCGTATGACAGTCAACCTCTATCATTTTTAGCTTTCTGCCATGCTCAATAAATCTCAACTCGTTGATATCCTCAATCTGTTCATTAAAACCTTTCGGTGTTTGGTCAAAAAAGCGGAGGGCTTCTATTGAGTAAGCCAAGACGCCCACATGCTTGTAATAGCTGTAATCCAGGCTGGCCTTTGGGTAGGGAATCGGACTGCGTGACATAAACAGGGCGTACCCTTCATCATCTGTCACCACTTTGATATTTGTGAAGTCAACTGCCTCCACGGGGTCCTTAATTCTCGTCATCAGGTTCGCCACATAAAAATCTCTGGTGGGTTCCTTTTCCGGCAAAATCGCCTGAATGGTTTCAGGCTGTATCAGTGGTTCATCCCCGTTGATACAGACATAATAATCTGCGGTCACAGCCTTTGCTGCCTCATAAACCCTTTGTGTGCTGGTTTTGTGCTGGGAAGAGGTCATCAAATATTCCAGACCCCAGCGTTCACAGCATTGAGCCACTCGATCGTCATCTGTCGCTACATAAACTGTCTGTATGCCCTGCACCTTTTTTACCTGCTGGCACACCCACCAAATCATTGGTCTTCCACAGATATCTGCCAGCGGCTTGCCTGGAAACCGGCTGGACTGATACCGCGCGGGGATCACTCCAATTATCTTCATCTATACTCTCCTTTCAAGACTTGAAACTGAGCCAGTTGCATCTCAAGCCGGAAAATCTCCTGGTCCCTCTCTGTCAACTGCTGCCATACCCACTCCTCTTCGCGCATGGACCGTATCTTCTCCAGATACTGCTTTTCCTGTCGCACCCAATCCGATTTCCCATTACTTAATCCTGGCATTGGCCATTTTTGCGGGTGATAGGGCTTTTCGCCCCGCAAGCTCAGCAGCAGGTTCAGTCGTTCATTCCCTCCTGGAGCTGCTTGCGGCATTTTCTTAAAAAGCTCATGGAAGATATAGTCACGATGCCTTGTAAATATTTCAACCTCACCAGGCCCGCTTAACCGCCATTTCACATAATCCACTTGATGCATCAAATCAAACGGGACAAAAAAACCAAAGATCATGTAATTCAAAAATTGGTTTCCGCATACAAAATCGTCCTCTTGCTCCAGAGTGCGGCAAGCTGCGAAAGAAAAAGGCATCTCCCCGAGCATATAAGCGGACTTACCCATCAGCATCGCGTCAAAGCCAACATTGGAAATATTTGTAGCGATCCTTTTGCAGCGCGCTGTAAACTGCTGAGAGCTGGGAGAAGTATCTAAATCAAGACCATATTTTTTCGCATCCTCCATCCCCTCTGGATGGCATCTCAAGAGGACTGATTGTCCAAACAGCTTGGTTGCCCTTTTTACCAGCTCATCATTGCCGCAGGCCCCCCAAGTTTCCTGTAGGCAGTCATCCGGTGGAGAGAGCGGGATACCAATTTCATATTCCTCCCCCTTTCCATAGTCGTACAGGACTGATAAATTCCTTTTTTGCAGAAAGAGAGCCAGCAGTTCCTTTCTTGTAAAATAATCCACCTTGGCTTGCGCAGCTTCCGCTTGAAACCTTTTATATCTTCTCTGACATTCTTCGCTTGAAAATTTATTTTCCCTGCAAAAATATCCCAATGTATAATTGCAGGTGGTAAACCGAATGGGAGAATATTCAAATTCGATCACAGGAATCTTTTGCTCATCGCAGCAGCGCCGCAATGATGGGGAGTATGTATACGTCAAAACCGCTTGAATTTCTTCTCCAAAATCGTTTTGGATTTGCTCCAGAATCTGCCTGATAATTTCTGAATACTCCGGTATTTCTTTGCTAAGATACATTTTCCATGCATCCCGTGTGGTGGGGTATTTTGAAATAAATGTCTCTTCTATCTCTTTCGGGATGATATAGAAGCGGAAATCCGGACGGGCATTTTCTTTTACCGCTTCATATAGGTCTTTCTGCACAATCACAGGGGTCTGTTCCTGACCGGTTAATTTCCTTTGAAAATTATCCAGATGTCCCTTAAAAAAAGGGGGCTTCAGTTTTCCTCCTGCATACAAACAATTTAAAAAAACCGCAACCATTCTTTTCCATCCTCCATCATATGAGCGCTCACTTTTATCGGGCTGCCTCAGTCCTCAAAATAATACGCCAGGCTTCTTTGGGCGGCAATGAACAGCCGTCGGTTTGTGACCTCCAGCACACGGATCAGACTGCTGTTGTCCCTTGCACGGAATCTGACACCCATTCTTCCACCAATCTTGCACAAGGGAATTTCCATATCCCCTTCTTTAGACAGCTCCAGTACCCTCTGATATAAAATCTGGTCATCCTGCACAAGCTCCACAAAAAGCTTTGCACCTGGATTTGCAAACAAAAAACAGTGAAGGCTTTTTCCAAAGCCAATGATTGGATACTCAAAATACGTATGAAATGGGATTATATTTGATATGGTGAGAAGCGAATCCTTATGAAAATCCGAGCAGCCAAGGATTACCCCATCCATAAAGCGCCGATTAGCCGGACACTGTAGACTGGAAAAGAGATCCTGCCCCTTGCGAAACAACGAAAAATACCGATGACGGCGGTCGCTGTGCTCCTGTGCCTTGGTCAGTTCAACCAGAGCCTGCCTCAAATAGCGCTGTTCATCCCTTGTTTGCGCAAGCCGCTGATACAATCTGCGGTCCTCTTCCCGCAAACGCTTTTGCTGTTGTCCTAACTGAAAAGCCTTGTAGCTTATCGTATCCACTCGCTGTGCAAGCCGTGCCTGCATGTGGGAAATGCCCGTTTCCAGCACCTGAAGGTCTGTTTTTGCCTTGCAGTAGCTCTGCTCTAATTCTACGAGTCTGGGTTCCATGCATTCCTTAGACCGTTCCAATTCCACAAGCCGTGGTTCCATAGATTCCCTGGACTGTTTTAACTCTGTCAACTCTGCTCTTACATCTTGAAGCGCCAGCTCTGTCCCTTCTGTTTCCTGCTGGAGCTGTAAGGCGACATCCTCCAACCTTTTCCGCGCATCGTCAACCGAATTCCTGACCGGTTCCATTATGTCCCCCAGCACCGTTGGAATCTGAGGCGCTATCTTTAGGTCCCTCTTTCGCATAGTTTCTATGATGGGGGGCTCCACCTTCTCCGCCTTATTCAAAAGGGCCTGTCGCTCCTCATCCGAGAAAGGGACGCTGGATTTATTGACCGCTGCAACATAGTAAATCTGATCGCAGACATTCAGCATTGATCGCCGTAAACGTCTTTTTACCTGGGGTGATAGATGCCGGTACTGCTGATAATAAAAGAACTCCATGTGCAGGGTAGTAAATTCCAATGAAAATGCACTGTTATCGCTCCGCCCCAGCCCCCAAAAGCTTGCGTGTGGGCAGTAATATTCCTCTGGGTCGATATCTGGTGCGGGATCTAGGCTGAAAAAGCGCAAGGTGTCCTCGTCAAACACATGCTTATGATAGTGGTTAGCAATATTTGTAAATGTAAAATAATAGGGTGCCAGGATGAGCACTAGGGCCTTGTGGCGGCAGACCCGGTACATTTCATCCATTACATGCGGTAGGTCATCTAAATGCTCCAGAGAGTGGGAAGCAAACACTACATCAACTGAATCATCCTCCAGGGGCCAGGTATCATTCAGGTCCGCGACCAGATCCACCCCAGGCAATGGAAATCTATCAATCCCTATGAAGCCGGGCGCTTTCGACCTCCCACAGCCCAATTCCACTTTATAATCATTTTCCAAGTATGTCCCTCCTAGCTACGCGCCCAATGGCATAAGATATGGTTCCCCTTTTTAAGCAGCTATTTACCTTATATCCACATACAAAACATTCTTTCTTTTCACAGGAAGCCCTGCCTTATTCAACAGCCTATAAAGGGTTGTGCGTTTGCGCCTGTCTTCATATACTCCCAGCATTCCATTCGATGACGCATAGGTGATCTCAAGATCAAGGCGCAACTCCCGCCCGACGCAGCCGCATATAGGGTCAAAGGAGAAATAGGCCCACTCATTAAAATACAAGCTGGACTGTGGCATACTGGCCTCCCGCAGAGTCCGGCCACCGAAAGAAACCTTTAGTTTTACGTTTGCGGCACAGGTGGGGATATCCGATGCAAAAATGATTCCTATTTTTGATATTGTCTGAGTCTCCGAAATCATGTAGTAGGTTCTGTGAAAAGCGATTCCCCTTGAAAAAACCAACTCGTCTCTTTCGATGGGGCGTGTGTCGACGCTACGGCTACCAGATGGGGCCACTGTTTTCTTTATATCGATAGGCTCATTTTGAGCGCTCTTCCTTTTGGCGGCCAGCAGCTCCAGAAGGGCGTTATAAATTTGTGCAAACATCCGATTTTTGTCCGAGTATCCTGCAAAATCTGTCCGGCACCCCAGCAAATCCTGCCATTGGGCCGCAGTTGTGGGGTTGGATGTGAAAATCCCATCAGGCTTACGCCCGTTTTCCATCTCAAGGGTGCTATGCGTTGGGGCTTCATCCCCTGTACAGACCACCCAGGTGATACCCTTGTCCATTGGTACACAGAATAGGGAATCACACAAAAGAATTGCTATTTTTAATTCCTGTGCGTCAACTAGATGTTTCCGCTCATTGCCGGTTTCAAGCTTTCCTGCTGGAAGAACCCGTATCCTGTGGCTTTGTTCCAGTTGCTCCCTTTGCTGATACAGCAATGACTCTGTGGAAAGAAGCAGCTCTACGGGTATCCCGTTTTCTTTCAGCATTTGGGCGACAGATAATAACAGACTGTCGCCCATGCTCCTTTCAGAATTGGTTAAGGCAATCCCAACAGCCTTACCACTCAATTGGTGGGCCAGTTCCGCCATCGCAATATACCGCTTGAAGCGGGGCATTCTTTTTTCTGTGGTATATTCCTCTAACACTGTATCCAAGGCCCTTTGATAAACCTTTTTTCTCTCCTCTTGGGGCGTTTCTATAATTTGCTTGATTTTGTCAAACCAGCTCCCGCCCTGTGGCACCTTATAGCCATTCACGCCGTCTGTGATACAGTCATACACAGGATGCTCGGAGTATAACCCAATAGACGAGCAAACACAGCTTTCCAAAAGCTTGATAGGACTCTTTCCCAGGGAAAGCTTGTCCATATCCAGGGGAGCAAGGAACAGATCAAACTGCTTTCCCTGCAAACGGTTCAGGTATTCATAATAGGACTGGGTATAAGGCAGATAGTAAACCTGTGAGCGGACAATGGACTTCATCCTTTCCGGCAGATAGCCCCAGAACTCAAAGGAAACAGCGCTACCGTATTCATCGGAGAGTCTCGCAAAATCATCCGCTATTTTGGAAAACTCCTGCTCCCGGAAACTGCCCCCCATAAATGCGATACGAAAAGGCTTTTCACCGGAATCAGAGCAATCTGTTTTCAGATAGCGTTGCTGTATATTGGTCAAAGAAATCGCTTGGCCGCAGGGATTATATTTTTTATAATCCCTGTCCACCGATTCCGTGCAGGATATAAGGTAGTCCGAAAGGCGGAGCATCTCCTCAACCGTGCGGTACATAGGGGTTCCAGGTGCTAAATATGAAAAAGGCTCCCCCCGTTCGTAAAAATGGAGCATATCATCATCCAAAAGGTAAATGACTGTGACATACCGTTTCTCGGTGCGCAACCGCCTGAGAATTTGTAGAACATTTTCCTTCGCCGCCCGGCACAAAAGAAGGATATCCCCGTCCCTGAGCCACTCATACCGCAGCTTTTGTTCATGGAAAAACAGGAACTCAAATTCCTCTGGCGCTGACCGAGCGTAATTTTCCACCATAATGGGTACAGATGCACTGTAAACATTTTTCACCGCAATCAGGCGTTTTTTAGGACCTTTCGGACCAGCGGATTCTGTGGCCTTATGGCGCAGCTGCCATTCCAAAACATGCCGGTTATAGACGTTCCGCCTCTCGTCAGGGTCTTCAAAATATGAAAGATCATCCACCAAATATTCCGCAAAGGTATCCGGCTTTAGCCTTTCGTCCCTGTCGTGGGAGGCCCAGATGCGGCAGTCCAATTCATTCAACCGGAAGGATTTCCCAAGGGAATGATCCACATACGCTTCCACCCTACTGACTAGCTGTTCCACATAATAAAAAGGCAGCCGACTGGACCAGCGGATCCACAGGTCCCAGTCACATAGCCTGCGCATCACCAGGCTGCAATCATACATCCCATATTTTTCAAAGATACTCCTGTGGTGCAGCACCGAATTATTGGCGATAAAGTTTCCGTCCAGCAGCTTTTCATAAGCAAACGGCTGGCCTCGTATTGCCCGCGTACCATTGCGGCTATCTAAAACTTCCCAATTTCCATAGACCAAAGCTGGACCCTCTGTCTGCTCTAGCTTCTGAAGCAGTATCTCCATCGCCTGCGGCATCCACTGGTCATCGTCAAACTGATAAGCTACATACTTTCCTCTGGCATGAAGAATCCCCTGATTGATCCGGATAGCAGGTAGGCCGGAATTGATGTCATTCCGGATGTATAGAATCCTGTTATCCTCTTGAAGAAGCCTTTTCATCAGCGTTTGCGTCCCGTCAACCGAGCCGTCATCCACCACGATCAGCTCGAGGGAATCCATAGTCTGTTTCAGTATCGACTGTACAGCTCTTTCCAGCATCCCATTATCCCCCCGGCAAAAGGTGGGAAGGATTACGCTGATCCTGGGATTTCCAATAAAATTGGGTGCGTAATAAAGCTTTTCGCCTGTTATAAAAGTTCCTGCGGCTATCACTGCATCTTCTCCTCTGCTTTCGGCATTTTACTTCCTGCTTTTGCGGAGCAGCTGCCCAACTATGCTACGGACAATCTTCCGAACCCCTTTCCAAAGAATCAGCGGGATGGCGGCCAGCTTGTAACGGAACCAGAGCATCTCAATCTGGGACCAATAGATTTTCCCTTTCATATTCCGTATTCTAACTGGCCTGCTTCTCAAATCTGGGGCCCTGTAATGCTCCAGCTCCGGAAGCTCCTTCCTCAGCTGTTCTGCAATCTCCTGAGGGGTAAAATCCCGCGCCAGCGCCTGTTGTGCTCTTTGCAGGCAGCTCCGGCGCAGGTTGCCGTCCAGTACAAATTCACGCAGGGCCTGGTACCAATCCTCTGGGGTATTCTCGCAAAGCAGGCCGTTCTCCCGATTCTTTACAACCAATGTATAAGGCAGGGCGTTTGTATAGATCCCTGCCACACCCATTGCCGTGTATTCCAAAAATTTATTGAAGTATTTATGGTGATAGAATTCCTGATCTTCAATAACTGCAAGCCCAATTTGAAAGCGCGATTCCGCCATCAGTCTTCTGTATGCGCTGTAATCGGCAAAATGAGGGTGATAATGATAATTTCCGCACTGGTTTAGGCCTAGGTCAGCGCCGATAGATGTGATATCCAACTGATTCCGGAATTCTTCGCAGAGCCTCTGAAGAGAGATGCGCAGGTACTTCTGCAAAACCCACGTGTGGTCAGGAGAGCCGGCATATACTATTTTTACAGGGCCGCTTTCATCGCGCGGCAGCATGACCTCTGGAGCTGATAGCATCGGAACCCTGCTGCAAACGACGCCACCCGAACAGTATTTGCGGTACTTTTCTCCCAGGATGGGATTGACCACCCAAAGGCGGTGTGAGAGGGACAGGGTTGCAAGCAGTCCAGCCTTTATCTGGGGCGCATCATACATCCCATTGCCGATTTCCTTTGGGACATTCAGTAGATCATCGTCTAAAAAGGAGAGCACCATTCTGCTGGCGTCGCGAGCAACCCTTAAAGCCGACAGCAGCGCCTGGTCCCATCCCCGAACTGCAACAAGCACATCAGCCCAGCTGATGTCGCTCCCTTTCAGTTCTTCTGTTTTTTTGTATGTAACCACACAAATACCCTTTGCCTCCAGGGGGGTTAGCACATCCAAAACCCCCAGCCGCGCCGAGGCTGAGGGCTGTCTGCCCCCACTTTCGATCACCAAAATCTTTGTGCTACGCTTTGTCAAATATCTCATCCTTCAAATTGTATTGACCACAAAGATACATCATTTTAAAAATGACATTTTCCCATTTTGGCTCCCGTCGAGCATTGCAGCTCCTGATATAGCGCAGCCTGCTGTGGACATCCGACTGCGATAAGAAATAGGCGTTTAGCTCTGCCAGGGCTTCTTCCTTACAATCATCCCTGTAAAGACGATAAAAGGAATCCAGCTGCTTTGTAATAGCAACAGCCTTTCCTTCCTTCAATCGACCAAGACGGTTGATGCTCTTTTTCAGAAAGCTTGTGACATATCCAACCGAATTGCTCCCATGCTGGCGGTGCAGCACAGTAGGCTCTTTTGTAAAACAGACAACGCCAAGGCCCGCCGCAACCAAATAGATCCACCAATCAATGACCATTACCCCGTCTGTATAATGTAGCAGCTGAGCCAAGGCGTTGTTCATCACCTGAGTGTGGCCTGGGATGATGTTTTGCACCATAGCATTAAAGAAATCTGGATAAGCAGCAGGTGCCAATGTGCTGCCAATGGGCACAAGGTCCTGGGTAACTACCGTAGAGCATGATCCGAACAAAGCAGGGGTATGGGGATCCACCTGAGCCAATTCCCGGCAAGCCAGCTGTAGCTTGCTGGACAGCCACACATCATCCTGGTCGCTCAAGGCAAAGTATGCACAGCTTTTATCGCGGTTTTCCAACAGTTCAAAAAAGCTGCGATTCACTCCCAGGTTCTCTCCAGCTATCACCTGAAACCCATATTTTTCTTCATATTCCTGTAGAATATCCAGCGTGCCATCGGTAGAACCATCATCGCGGACGAGAACCTTTACCTCTGAACTACCATCGAGCCTCAGATAGCTTTCCAGTTGTTCTCGCAAAAACCGCTGGCCATTGTAGGTAGAAAGCAGAATCTGTACCTGCTTTCCCTCACCGGTTCCCATACATCCGCTCATAATACTGCTCATATTCCCCACTTATGATGTTTTCCCACCAGCCACGGTTGTCCAAATACCACTGGATTGTCTTTTTGATACCATCTGCAAACCTCGTCTGCGGCAGCCATCCCAGTTTCTCATGAATAAATGTTGGATCAATAGCATACCGCATATCATGCCCCTTCCGGTCGGTGACATGAGTGATAAGGCTCTCCGGCTTATCCAATGCTTTACAAATCAGCTTCACAATATCGATATTCTTCATTTCATTGTGGCCACCGATGTTGTATACCTGCCCCACCTCGCCTTTCTCCAAGATAAGGTCGATGGCGGCACAATGGTCCTCCACATACAGCCAGTCCCGTACATTCAGCCCCTCGCCGTATACTGGCAGGGGCTTATTTGCCAAGGCATTTGCAATCATCAATGGAATCAGCTTTTCAGGGAACTGATACGGCCCATAATTGTTGGAGCAGCGGGAGATTGTGATAGGCATCCTGTAAGTCCGGCAGTAAGCATTGCACAACAGGTCCGCAGACGCTTTAGACGCTGAATACGGACTGGAGGTATGCAACGGCGTTTTCTCTGTAAAGAATAAGTCCGGCCGGTCCAGCGGTAAATCCCCATAAACCTCATCGGTGGAAACCTGATGATAGCGCTGCACACCATATTTGCGGCAGGCATCCAATAAAACCTGCGTCCCCATCACATTGGTTTCCAGGAATATAGATGGATTCTCAATCGACCGGTCCACATGGCTTTCCGCTGCAAAGTTAAGCACCACATCCGGCTTTTCCTGCTCAAATATGCTATAAATCGCCTCCCTGTCAGCGATATCCGCCCTTATAAACTGGAAATTCGGTTCATTCATAACCCCCTGCAATGTAGCCAAATTGCCTGCATAGGTCAGCTTATCCAAACAAATCAACTGGTAATCCGGATGCTTTTCCCGCATATAAAAGATGAAATTGCTTCCGATAAATCCGGCTCCGCCAGTAACCAAAACATTCATTCTCACCACTCCTCAAAACCGGTTATAGCGTCTTTCAAATAAGGGGATTTGCTGTCTTTTTCAGACAAAATTGGTGATGCAATGTCCCACTCCACCCCAATTTCTGGGTCGTTCCAACGGATACCTCCATCGGCTTCCGGCGCATAGGGATTGTCCGCCTTATACAGAAATTCCACATCATTGGTAAGCGTTAAAAAGCCATGTCCAAAGCCGCGCGGAATCAATAACTGCCGCTTATTCTCAGCGGAAAGCTCCACCGCTACCCACTTTTTATAGCTGGGACTGGAAGGCCGCAAATCCACTGCTACATCCATTACCGCGCCTCTGGTACAGCGCACCAATTTCGCTTGTGCCTTTTCCCCGCGCTGAAAATGGATCCCTCTGAGCGTGCCTTTTACATTGGACGAGGAATGGTTATCCTGGACAAACGCATAATGCAGCCCCGCCTCCTCAAAGGTGCGCTGAGACCAGCTTTCCATAAAAAATCCCCTGTTGTCCCCAAACACCGCTGGCTCCACTATGTACACCCCTGGAAGATCTGTTTCAGTAAACTTCATATTCTCCACCTCAGTAGACATATTTGCCATTCGCCACATTCCATAGATGCTGGCCGTAAGGCGATTTCCCATAAATACAGGCAGACCTTTCCAAGATTTCCTTGGAGATCCACCCGTTGCGGTACGCGATTTCCTCTGGGGCCGAAATTTGGATGCCCTCGCGGGATTCAATCACCCGCACAAACTCCGCCGCTTCGGTGAGGGAGTCCACGGTTCCAGTGTCTAACCAGGCATAACCGCGCCCTAGTGTGATCACATTTAACGTCCCTTCCCCTAAATAAATCCGGTTTAGGTCAGTAATTTCCAATTCACCGCGCGAGGAAGGCTTTAAGGCCTTTGCGCGCGCGCATACCTCTTTATCGTAGAAATATAACCCTGTGACCGCATAGTTGGATTTCGGCTTTTCCGGCTTTTCCTCAATGGATACTGCCCGTCCGTCCTCCCCAAATTCCACAACGCCAAACCGTTCGGGATCCTCCACATAATAACCAAACACGGTTGCGCCTGTCTCCTGCTCTACTGCTCTGCGCAGATGCTTTGTTAACCCTGCCCCATAGAAGATGTTGTCCCCTAAAATCATGGCGCAACGGTCATCGCCGATAAATTCTTCACCCAAAATAAACGCTTGAGCTAACCCATCCGGCGATGGCTGGACTTTATAGCTAAGCCGGATTCCAAACTGGTTTCCATCTCCCAATAATTTTTCAAAATTCGGTAAATCCTGTGGGGTTGAAATGATTAGGATATCCCGGATGCCCGCCAACATCAGAGTGGACAATGGATAGTAAATCATTGGCTTATCATAAATCGGCAATAGCTGCTTGGACGTCACCATGGTTAGCGGATAAAGCCGCGTACCACTCCCACCTGCAAGAATGATACCTTTCATTCTTTCAACTCCTTTTTTATGTCTCTTCCCAACCAACACTCAGCTGCTCCTGTTCCAGCTGCCGCTCCATCGCCTGCTCCACCAATAGCGCTACATTATTCTCAATCACTGCTCTAGTTGATAAATACAGCTTTCTCAAGCACTTTG
>CAJUJI010000039.1 GCA_910586875.1 uncultured Anaerotruncus sp.
GACTTATGCTAGTGATAATGATATGCTTAAATCAAACAACGAACAAAATTTATGAAAAATATGTTTGAATGAACATTTTATGGCGCATTCTAACAGGGATCGGAGGGAGACTTTGTGCTTCATTTAACCATGATCACCGACGATTTGAGCGGGGCAGCCGACTCGGGCAGCTACTATACCGAGCGCGGGCAACAGCTGACCATCTTCACCAGCAAAGAGGAGACCCTCGTCCGGCAAGCGGATGAAATTGTCGCGGTAAATCTCTCCTCCCGCAACACCGAGGGAGCGCTTGCCAAAAGCCGCCATTTCCAGGTCTGTGAGAAGCTCAAGAGGTTGGAGCCGCAGCTGTTTATGAAGAAAATTGGCACCGGCTTTCGCGGAAACGACGCCTACGAGCTGGAGGGGCTTTTGGAGGCAATGCCGGATTACTACTGCTTTCTTGTAGACAATGCGCCGGATTTAGGCACCTTTACCTTGTATGGCGACCAATATTGCGAGGGCCAGATTTTACATAAATCGCTGTATGCAAAGGACCCGATTATGCCGCCCACAAAATCCTATATTCCCGAAATTCTTATGGAACACACACATTTTTCGGTGGGGCTGGTAGACATTGACGCGGTGAAGGGCGAGACGCTCGCACAAAAGACCGCAGAACAGCTTGCAGCTGGGCATCGCATCCTTGTGTTTGATGCAATCACCCGACAGGACACACTCCATATTTTACAAACGCTCGCGCCGCTTTATCCAAAGGTATTTTGGACCGGCTCATTGGGGATTGCGGATGGGTTAGCCACCTATTTGTATGGCGCACCACAGCCGCATTTGTTCCAAAAACGGCCGGTACGCAGCCTTTGCTTCTGCGCCTCCGCCTATGAGATGGCAAAAAAGCAGGTGGAAAAATCTCGCGAGAACGGCTTGCTTGTCACCGAGCTGGAGATCGACGCGCTGCTGGACGGGGACGAGAGCGCAAAAACACGGGCGGTTGCGGACTGCCTGGAGAAAAACCGGCGAGGGAATGTGATGTTCCTGCCGCGGGTGCAGCGGTATTCCTACCAGCCTGGCGTCAGCCAGCGCATCATGCAGGCGATGGGGGAATGCGCACAGCAGATTTGCCAGCGCGCACAGTTTGAACGAATTGCGGTGATCGGCGGCGAGACCGCCCAGGAGATTTTTGCGCGGCTGGCGGTAGGGCGAATGCGGCTCACCGGAAAGCTGGAGCCAGGGGTGGCCGAGGGAGAAATTTTAGATGGGCTGCTTGCGGGCAAGGAATTCGCCATCAAAGGTGGCAGCGTTGGAAGTGTTGACGCTTTAGAGAAGATGCTTTGTAACTGGGTGCCGCAGGCGCAATCGGAGGCTGCTTATGTGGAAGTTTGAACAAACCTATTCTAAACAATTGGAGGAGGTTTGCACCTATTCCCGATTGGTTTATGAGCGCGGGCTGGTCTCTGCCAGAGGCGGCAACATCAGTGCCCGCTGCGATGAGAGCTTTTTAATCACTGGCACCAACGTGCCGCTACGGATGGTGGACCAAAACGGGGTGGTACTTTGCGGGCCGGATGGAAACCCGCTGGAGGGACAGCCTGAACTGCGCCCCTCCAAGGAGACGCCGTTTCACAGCATCGTTTACCGCTGCCGGCCGGAGATTCGTTTTATCATCCATGCACATCCGGTCCATAGCATCGCATTTACACTGCTCAATAAGGAGCTGCCGATGTGTACCGATTCGGCGAGGATGAAGCTGGTACAGGCGCCGATTATTCCGCGGGCCTGCCCTGGGACGCCACAGCTCGCCTCCAATGTAGAGCAGGCGGTTTTAGCACATCCGCAAGCGCTCGCATTTTTGATGCAGGCACATGGAGTTTTGGTTTTGGGGGAGAACGCAGAGGACTGCTTCTGTCTGCTGGAACTTTTGGAGGATACCGCAAAAATTGCGCTGTTGGCTCAGGCCGCTGGCGCCCTATAAACCTTGTATATTGTTGGTGGAGCTTCCACAGTCAATATAATCGATTGAAAAAAAGGAGAGATTTCGATGAACAGTAAAAAATTGCTTGCAGCAGTCCTTTCGGTGACCATGTTAGCTGGTTCTCTGGCTGCTTGCGGGGGGTCTAGCAATGCTTCGTCTGCGGCGCCTGCATCGTCAGCAGCGCCAGCCGCTTCCAGTGAGAATGCCGCACAGCCTGCACCTGCACCCGCGGATGCAGTCACCTTTACCGTAACCGCTGATGTTACCGGTGCGCGCGCTCCATATGTCGACCGCTTTGCAGAGCTGATTGCGGAAAAGACTGAGGGCCGTTATCAGGCGGATGTCATCGCTGCCGCTTCGCTGGGCAACGCAGCAGACATGGCACAGATGCTCCAGATGGGCACCTTGGATGTACTGATGAGCGATGATATGTCGATGGACGGCGTTCTGGACGGCGCACTTGGCTTTGCATGGCTGCCTGGTCTGGTAAAGGACTATGAAGAAGCAGATCAGTATTACAACAATGGCTGGATTGCAGACAGAGTTGCTGAGATCATGGAGAAAAACAACCTCATCCGCATCTCCTCCTTCTGCAACGGCTTCCGTCAGGTTGGTAACATCAAGCATCCGATCAAGGAATTGGACGATCTCAAGGGCCTGAAAATCCGCACCCCATCGGTTGAATCGGTTGTTTCCTTCTATGAGAAATGCGGCGCTCTGCCAGTTATGATCGCTGGTTCCGAGGTACTTTCCGCATTGCAGACCGGTACTGTTGATGGTTTGGACAACGCAGTATTCAACTATGTTAACCAGGGCATCACCGATGTTATCACCCAGATTTGCCTGGTGAACTACTGCTATTCCGGCGGCTGCTTCATCGCTAGCCCTGACTTCTGGAGCAAGCTGAGCGCTGAGGATCAAGCGATCTTCCGCGAGTGTGCACAGATTGCTTCCGATGAGTTCACCGAGTTCTTCCGCGCTGAGACCGACAAAATCCAGCAGGAAGGCATCGACAACGGACAGTGGGAGATTACCGAGCCGTCTGAAGCAATGCAGGCTGCATTGGAGCCGATTTATCAGTCTATTTGGGACGAATTCTATGATAAGTACGGCGCAGACATCATGGAGCCGATTATCAGCGGCGAGTACAAGAACGGTTAATAAAAAGTTTTGTTGGCCTTTGAAAAGACCGCAGGGGCCAGGGACAAAGTCCCTGGCCGCAGGAAAACGCAGTTTTCCCGAGAAGCGCATTTTGGAAAGGTGAATTGCCGCCGCAGGCGGCAAGAGGAAAACCTTTTGCAGGAAGCGCACTTAAAAGAACCTAGAGGCTTGAAGGGCCAGGGGCGGGCAAACGCCTGCGCCTGGCCCTTGCGTTTTCCACGCAGTCTATAGCCAAAACACTCCCAGTGTTTTAACCATCCAGAAAAAGCCCAATTTGGAGGGGATATCAGAATATGAAACAAAACCAAAAGCCTTATGGGGCGCTCGACCGGAGCAACGACCTGATAAAGCAGGCCGAAACCTTCCTGATGGCCTCCTGCACACTGGCATTGGTACTGGTCATCTTTATCGAGGTTGTGTGCCGCTATATGCTGTTCATTTCAACCGCCTGGGCAGAGGAGCTTTCCCGCTATCTGTTCATCTGGCTGACCTACATCGGCTCGGCCTATGCGATTGATGAGGGCGGCCACATTGAAATTGACGTGTGTAAACAGCTCGTTGAAAAAATAGCAGACGAGAACCGCCGTGAAAAGCTGCTCTCTGCGCTGGAAGCGGCTGCCATGCTGACAACCTGTGCCTTTTTGATCGTGTTTGGCAAAATTTTCTGGGATTATATGATGAAGATTTGGTCAACCACCCAGACCTCCCCCACCATGCACATCCCAATGGGGTATATTTACCTTCCGGTGTTTATTGGAACGGTGATGGGAATTTTCCATTGTTTCTATAACCTGTACCGGCAGGCATTCAAGCTTCCTGCGGCGGAATAATGCCGTGTATTTAGGGGCTTTTTCTCTTGCAAAAAGCCCCTCTTGCGGCTCGCGGCGCGCGCCGCAATTCACCCCAAAATGCGCTTCACCGGAAAAGACGCGTTTCGCCCGCCTTGCGGCTGCGCCGCGCGACGTGCGACCAAAGGCTCCGCCTTTGGAATCCGCGGCCTTTGAAAAGGCCGGCGAAACTTTTGGTTTGCTGCTACGAGGTTTTTGCGAAGGGGCGGCGGAATCGGTGGGTGCAAACTTTATTAGAAATGGAGGGATTCCATGTCAGCGTTGGCAGCACTTTTGTTATTCTTAGTTTCGTTCATGCTGGTTGCAATGCTGTTTAAAATGCCGGTTTCTTATGCACTGGGGTTCTCCTCGTTGCTGGTGCTGGCTTGCAGCGGCAAGAACACCGTAACGATTGCGCAATATTCCTTCTCCAGCCTGGATAGCTTCGCTCTGCTCGCAATTCCGTTTTACATCTTTGCGGGCGTTTTGATGGAGTACAGCGGTATCTCCAAGATGCTGATTGACTGGATTAAAGCATTTGTTGGACGAGTACGCGGCGCAACCGGTATCATCACCATCATGGCCTGTATGGCATTCGGTGTACTCACCGGCTCTGCGATGGCGACCATCAGCGCAATCGGTAAAATTATGGTTCCTGAACTGGAAAAGGACCACTACCCCGCTGCATACACCTCGGCGCTTTTGGCGGCAACCTGCTTTTTGGGCATCCTGATTCCGCCAAGCGTTCCTGGCATCATGTATGCGCTGGTTTCCGGCACGAAAATTTCAGAGGTCTGGATGGCGACCATTGGACCTGCATTTATCTTCGCAATCGGCTATATTGTCATCAACTATCTGCGGGTCGGTAAGTTTGAGGTCAAGCCAGAGACCAGCGGACTTTCCTTAAATGAAAAAGCAAAGGATATCGTGAAGAATACCGTTCACGCATTCCCTGCGCTGCTCATGCCAATTATCATCTATGGCTGCATCTACGGCGGCGTTTGCACCGTCACCGAGGCGGGCGCGCTCAGCGCAGTTTACGGCATCATCTACTTTGTGGTGGTGCGGCAGATGCAAAAAGACCGCATTAAAATTTCACTCTGGAAATGCTGTGCAATTGCGGGCGTTTCAACCGCAACCATCGGCCTGCTGAACGCCTTTTCGGTTGTAGCGGGCAAAGCGATGACCCTCACTGGTATTTCCAACTTTCTTTCCAATGCAATTACCGGCAATATCACCTCAAAGTTCTGGTTCCTGGTGATGATCAATATACTGTTCCTGTTCATGGGAACCTTTATGGACATCAACGCGACCGTTTTGATTATGACCCCACTGCTGCTGCCGGTTGCGCAGACCTATGGGATCACAGCGGTTCACTTTGGCACGATTATGTTAGTTAATATGTGCGTTGGATTCTTAACACCACCATTTGCGGTTGGTATCTTTGTATCCTCTAAAATTGCGAATGCCAGCTTTGGCGGCACGGTGAAGGAAGCACTCCCCTTCATTGGCGTCGGATTGGTTGCGATCCTTGTGACCACCGCTTGCCCAGGCTTCATCGATTTCTTTGTACAGCTATTCACTTGAGTTAGAGAAAAAGGAGTAATGTAACATGGCCTTTTTAGGAAAAACGGTGCGGCTAAATCGTCTGGTGCCGCAGGAGGATGGACTTTATCTGGGGCTCACGGTGGACCATGCGATGGCGCGCGGTGTCATGCCTGGCTTGGATACCATTGAGGATACCCTTGCTAAGCTGCTAGCGGGCGAGCCGAATGCAATCACCATGCACAAAGGAATTGCGGACAGCTGCTTTGGACCATATGCAGGCAAGGTTCCGCTGGTACTGAAGTGCAGCACCTTCTCTCCCTATCAACCGGATGCGGATGTGATCGTTGCGGACGTGGAGGAAGCGGTACGCATGGGTGCCGACGCAGTTTCGGTTGGATGTATTGTCGGCGGAAACAATCAGCCGGAGCAGATTCGCACCCTAAGCCAGTTCAGCAAGGCTGCCGCAGAAGTCGGAATGCCGCTGGTAACACACATCTACCCGCGCGGCAACCTGATTGCGCCAGAAGATCGGATGGCTTGGAAAAACGTCCTTTATGCAGCGCGTGTCGCGGCCGAGCTGGGCATAGATTTTATCAAAACCAATTACCCGGGCAATAAAGCAGACTTTGAAAAGGTGGTACGTGGAACGCCAACCCGTGTGATGGTTGCAGGCGGCGCACCCGGCGGCACCATCGAAAGCTATCTGCAAATGACCCGCGATGTCATCGATGCAGGCGGCAAGGGCGTTACTTATGGGCGGTTTGTGTTCCAATACAAGAACCCCACTGCATTGGTAAAAACCTTACGTAAGATTATCCACGAGGGGTATTCGGTCAAACAGGCGCAGGAATACCTTGCAGAGCTTGAGCATGAATGAGGGGGAGCGGTATGCTGCAATTTGATCATGAAAAGCCCCGTGATGTAGTCGCTTTTGGGCGCGCGACGGTGGACTTGTATGCAGATGACTTTGGACCAATGGAAGAAATCGGGACCTTTTCCAAATTCGTGGGTGGCTCCCCTGCCAATACGGCGGTTGCAATGGCCAATCTGGGGCTGAAAACCGGCTATATCGGCAAGGTTTCGGATGACGGGTTAGGCCGGTTTGTAATCCGCTATTTCCAGAGCAAAGGGATTGATGTGTCCCATATCGCATTCGCCGAGCCTGGTGTACGCTCCGGCCTGACCATTGGAGAGTTTCTTGCCCCGCGCCAGAGCAACTATTATGTGTACCGCAACGACTGCGCAGATTTACATATCAGCTGTGCGCAGCTGGATGAAGCGTATATCGCCTCGCACAAAATGCTGCTGATTTCAGGCACCTCGCTCTCGCATTCCCCAGCGCGAGAGGCAGTATTTCTGGCAATGGAGCTGGCGCGGCGCAACAATACCAAAATTGCGCTTGATTTGGACTATCGCGAGGGCACCTGGGACAGCATTGAGGAAGCGAGCATCTACTATACCCTGGCCTGTGAAAAGGCGGATATGATATTGGGCACCCGTGAAGAATTTGATGTCATGGAGCATTGCTATATGCCTGACAGCCATGACAACAATGTTTCTGCACAGCGGCTGCTCAAAGCGGGCGTGTCGATTGTCTCCATCAAGAAGGGCAAAAAAGGCTCGGATGTCTATACCGCAGACGGACAGGTTTATGAGGGCAGCACCTATCCGGCAAAAATTGAGAATACCTTCGGTGCAGGAGACTCGTATTCTGGCGCATTCAATTATTGCATGATCCATGGAATTCCCATTCCAGAAGCGCTGAAATATGCGGCAGCCTCCTCCTCGATCACCATTTCCGGCAAGAGCTGCTCGGAAGCAATGCCGAATTTGGCACAGGTAGAGGAGTATATGAACACCCACCAGTACGGCGCGATTGACTAGCTTTTCATTTTTCATTTCCTCTATATGATCCAGGAAGGCAAACGAACCACATCAAAAATTAAAAAGTTCGCCAGCCTTTCAAGGCTGTGGGGTCCAGGGGCAGCGCCCTGGCCGCGCAAAAGAAAAAGCCCGAAAGGGCTTTTTCTTTTGCGCGAAACGCATCCTTTTATTCCAGGCACGGCAAGCCGTGCCTGGAATAACGAGGGGCTCCGCCCCCTCGACCCCTGCCGCCTTTTAGAAAAAGGCGGGCGAAAACTTTTATACGCTATCGCGATTGGGTAGTGGGGGTAAAACTTTTATGGGCTTAGTATGATTGGGCGAGGAGGTGCTCTATCACTTCTCGATAGACTCAAACCCGCCCATAACGCGGCCGATCTCCTCAGCAGTTTTACAAGCTCTGATAGCGGCCATCCGCTTTTTCTCCACCTCAGCCAGCTGGTAAGAGAGCGCTGTAACCTGGTCAAGCTTATCCGCAGGGAATTTCACCGCACCGTTTTCATCCATGTGGATGATCTCGCCAGGCGCTACATCCATCCCGCACACCTGAACAGGAACATTGACAGCTGCCACAGAAAAAGCGCCATGACCTGCACAAGCGCCTGTCAGCATATACTGAAAGTCCATCTCCCGAATTTCATCGACATCGCGGGAAGGGCCATCGGAAATACAGCCGACACAGCCCATCGTTTTCATGGCAGTCACCATATTCCCGCCAATCAGCCCATTCTTGTTTTTCAGTGCCTCCGGCATATTCTGCTTAACCACTAAAATAACCGGTTTCGGAGAAGCTTCGATTGCTTTTAGCACATCAACAAAGCCCAGCCGTTTAAAGGATGGGTCGGGCGCTTCATAAACGCAGGTAACTGCATAGCCTGCCCGCCGTCCTAACTCCGGATACATGCACTTTAGGCTGGAATCGGTGTACCAATTTGTTGTCCATGGGTTATAAAGTCCCAGGCATAAGTCCTCTTTATCGGGGTAGGTTGCAACAACATTGGTGATGGATGGTGTATCAAATTGCTTCAATTCCTCCAAGCGCGGGTCAAAATCCTGGTGCGTCATAGAAAAAACCTCCTGCATTTTGAGTGATTTTGTCTGTGTTTATATTACCATAATTTCTAAAAAAAGTATAGCCTCTTTACAATAGAAAAAGCCCTCAGTGATGCTGAGGGCTTTTAGCGGCAACTAAAAATTATTTTGCATATTCAATCGCGCGATTTTCACGGATACAATGGACCTTAATTTGGCCCGGATAATCCAATTCGTTTTCAATTTTCTTGACAATATCACGCGCCGTAATGGTCATCTGATCATCCGATACCACATCCGGCTTGAGCATAATACGGATCTCCCGTCCGGCCTGAATCGCATAACATTTGTCGACCCCTTCAAACGAGTTGGCAATCTCCTCCAATTTTTCCAAACGTTTGATATAGTTTTCCAAATTCTCACGGCGCGCGCCAGGACGTGCAGCAGAAATTGCATCCGCCGCCTGCACAAGACAAGCAACGATGGTTCGCGGTTCCACATCGTTGTGGTGCGCTTCGATTGCATGGATAATATCGGGGCTTTCCTTATACTTGCGGGCGAGGTCCACGCCAATCTGCACGTGTGAGCCTTCGATTTCATGGGTCATCGATTTGCCGATATCGTGAATCAGCCCTGCACGGCGCGCCTGGACCTCATCTGCACCCAATTCAGCTGCCATCATACCGGCAAGCTGCGAAACCTCTATAGAATGGTTCAGCACATTCTGCCCATAGCTGGAACGATAACGCATCCGGCCTAACAGCTTGACCAACTCGGGGTGCATACTGTGCACGCCGCACTCCATAACCGCGCGCTCGCCGTCCTGCTTAATTTTATTTTCGATTTCACGGCGGGCTTTTTCCACCGTTTCCTCAATCCGCGCCGGATGAATGCGCCCGTCCTGAATCAACCGTTCAAGCGATACGCGCGCAATCTCGCGTTTTACCGCATTGTGGCTGGAAAGGGTGATTGCCTCGGGTGTATCATCGATAATCAGGTCAACGCCGGTCAGCGTTTCAAGCGTACGAATATTGCGCCCCTCGCGGCCGATGATGCGCCCTTTCATCTCGTCACTGGGCAGAGGCACCACGGAAACTGTAATTTCGGCAACATAATCCGCAGCACAGCGACCGATTGCAGCCGCAATAATTTCACGTGCACGCTGGTCGGACTCGTCCTTGAGCTGTGAGGCAACTTGGTTAATTTTAAGCGCCTTTTCGTGTACCAGTTCGCCTTCCAGATTTGCAAGCAGATAATTTTTTGCCTGTTCGCTGGTAAATCCGGATATTTTTTCCAGCATTTCAAACTGATGTCCTTTGACCTCCTCGGCCTCCCTGAGTTTCTCCTCGGCCTCCCGCAGCTTGTTCTGGAGCGACTCTTCCTTTTTTTCGAGGTTATCGATCTTTTTATCGACAGACTCTTCCTTTTGTTGGATGCGGCGTTCCAGACGGGACACTTCCGAACGACGCTCCTTCATTTCCTTTTCGTTGTCCTGTTTAAGCTTATAGATTTCGTCCTTCGCTTCAACAATCGCTTCTTTTTTCTTGCTCTCTGATGCTTTAATTGCGTCGCTGATTAACCGCTTTGCTTCCTCTTCGGCAGACCCTAGGGTTGCTTCGGCAGACTTTTTCCTGTATTCGATCCCCAGGAAGAAGGCAATAACTGCGACCACAATGAACTCAACCACCATGCCAATGGCAAATGGTATAATGCCGACCATGGACTACGAACCTCCTTTATGCAATTTTCAATGTCCGCAATTTGCATAAATGCAAATAGAATATTCTTAGGCGCACCCATAATTTTTCACAAAAAATCCGTAAATTATGAAGAACCATAAAACATACTGCATGACATTACTATTTTATATGGATTTTGTATAATTGTCAAGGATATTGGCAGAGTTTTTACCGATCCGCGCATCTTTTATTTTACTCGCTGCGGCGGAAAAGAAAAGGGCTGGCAAAATACTTGACAATCCGCCTTTACAGTGCTAGTATGAAAGCAACATCCCAAACCAGAAAAAGACGTTGACAAGGGACGCTTTCCATCGATGTTTATGCTTCCAGAGAGGCGGGTATTTGCTGAAAGCCTGCTGCATGAACTATGGAATAGTGACCACCCTTGGAGTGTGCGTGAGGAGCGCAACGGCCAGGCCCCGTTATCGGTCATCGAGTGGCACCTTGCAAGGGTGCAATTCGGGTGGAACCGTGGAGTTTTGAAGCTTCATCCCGTGTTTGTTCGGGATGGAGTTTTTTATTTTGGAAAACCTAACAAAAAGGAGTGTTGCAGTATGTTGAAAATTACCCTGAAAGATGGCGTAGTCAAGGAGTACGCAGCTGGTACAACGGTCGGTGAAATTGCGAAAAGCCTGGGTACAGGATTATACAAGGCGGCTTGCGTTGGCAAAATCAATGGGGAGCTGGTCGATTTGCGTACACCGGTGACCGAGGACTGCGAGGTCACCATTTTAACCTTTGAGAGCGAGGAAGGCAAGCACGCATTTTGGCACACAGCCTCCCATGTGCTGGCGCAGGCGGTCATGCACCTATATCCGGACACCAAATATACCATTGGACCAGCGGTGGAAAACGGCTTTTATTACGACTTTGATGTTGAAAAGCCGTTCACCACAGAGGATCTCGTTGTAATCGAAAAAGAGATGGCGAAAATCGTAAAGAGCGGATTGGAGCTCGAGCGCTTTGAGCTGGAGGTACCCGCTGCGCAGGCGCTCATGAAGGACCAGCCGTACAAGCTCGAGCTCATCGAAAAGCACGCGGCAGAGGGACAGAATATCAGCTTTTATAAGCAGGGCGACTTTACCGACCTGTGTGCGGGGCCGCATCTGCTGAGCGTTGCGCCGCTCAAGGCAATCAAATTGACCTCCTGCACAGGCGCTTATTGGCATGGCGACAGTAGCCAAAAGATGCTCTGCCGCGTTTATGGAATCGCGTTCCCCAAGGCTAGCGAGCTGGAAGCATACCTGAACATGCTGGAGGAAGCCAAACGCCGCGATCACCGCAAGCTTGGCCGCGAGCTGGATTTGTTCGATATTTACGAGGAGGGCCCTGGCTTCCCGTTCTTCTTCCCGAAAGGAATGATTCTGCGCAATCAGCTGGAGTCGTTCTGGCGGGAGGAACACCGCAAGGCGGGATACCACGAGATCCGCACCCCTTTGATTCTCAATGAGGAATTGTGGCACCGTTCCGGCCACTGGGACCACTACAAGGATAATATGTATACCACCCAGATTGACGAGAAGGATTTTGCGATTAAACCGATGAACTGCCCGGGCGGTATGTTGGTTTATAAGCGCCGGATGCACTCCTACCGCGACCTGCCGCAGCGGATGGCAGAGCTGGGCATTGTGCACCGTCACGAGCTTTCGGGCGCGCTGCATGGACTGATGCGGGTGCGCTGCTTCACCCAGGACGACGCGCATATCTTTATGACACCGGAACAGATCGAGGATGAAATTTTAGGGGTTATGCGGTTGATCGATCGCATTTATCAGGTATTTGGGTTTGACTATACATTGGAGCTGTCTACCCGTCCGGAGGATTCGATGGGAACGGATGAGCAATGGGAGATGGCAACCCAAGCGCTGATCCGTGCCTTGGAGGATAATGGCAAGGAATACAGCATCAACGAAGGCGATGGCGCATTTTATGGCCCCAAAATTGACTTCCATCTGCGTGATTCGATCGGCCGTACCTGGCAGTGTGGCACCATCCAGCTGGATTTCCAGATGCCTGAGCGGTTCGATCTGACCTATACGGGCAAGGACGGCGAAAAGCATCGTCCGGTTATGATCCATCGCGTGGTATTTGGCAGCATGGAGCGGTTTATCGGAATGCTGACCGAGCATTATGCCGGCGCATTCCCGCTGTGGCTGGCACCGGTGCAGGTCAAGGTGTTGCCGGTCACCGACGACCATATCGCGTATGCGCAGCAGGTCGCCGATAAGCTGACCGCGGCAGGGCTGCGGGTGGAGATGGACAGCCGCAATGAGAAGGTCGGCTATCGTGTGCGCGAGGCGCAGCTGCAAAAAATTCCGTATATGCTGGTGATCGGTGACAAGGAGATCGAAGCGGATTCGGTCGCGGTGCGCTCCCGTAAGGACGGTGACAAGGGCGTTGTGAAGGTGGATGATTTCCTCGCAGCAGCGGTCAAGGAGGTCGCGGACAAGGTAAACTGATCACAGCTTGAAAGGTGGAGGGCCGAGGGGCAAACTCCCCCGTCGCCGGACATGCAGCTGGCTGCATGTCCGGCGAAACATATCTTTACAGCCTTGCGGCGGTGCTATGAAAAGGAGTGAGCAAGCATGAAACTGAAAGCACAGATTGCAATGGTGTGGCTCTCTGCAAGACTCCATTATCTCTGCTGGATTCTGATAGCCCTTTCGATCTGTAGCACCTTTGCCGTCGTGTTCTTGCCGATCGTGTCCCCTTCTATCAATCTCTTCCCGCAGATCACCGGCTATCTGGCGATTCTGACAGGGGCTTTTCTGCTGCGCCCACGGCAAAAAAGCTGGAAATCTCTGGGGAGGTGGATTATCTGGGGATTGGGTGTGACGGTGGTAGTGCTGTCCGCGCTGATCTGGAACTTCTTTCTTTACACGCTTCTTATGCCGCGAACCTCCCACCAGGAATACCGCTCTCCAAATGGCAAATATACCATTATTTTAGAGGATGACTTTATGGGCATTCCCGATATTTACCTCAAACAAAATTTTCTGTTTCTGAAGCATCTGGGCCGCTTCCCTCAAGCTTTTATGGATGGCTGTGGTGTGGAGTGGCTGGATGAGGATACCTTTTCGGTCTTCAGCAACGACGATCGAGAGACCTGTCTGGTGATTGATTTAGAAGAAATTGGCTAACCCTTTTATTTTTCAGGGGTTCGTAAAGCCTTGTACATATACAGTTCATAAAATCATGCGATAATGCTAAAATCACACGGCAAATTCCGGCAGAAACAATCAGCCACTTGCCTAAATTGCTGTGATAGGCTATAATAGAACATGAAAAGTTGGACACTTGATATTTGTTAGAATATTTCAGCCGCTCGTTGGACTTGACAGAACGGTTTTGAGAATTAGAAAAGGACATCCGCACAGAAAGGAGAGGATGTGTTTGGCAGAAGGGCAGGGCCAATTGCCAGAGGAGCAGGATCAACTAGAAAAAAACAGCCAGCCAAACGCTTCTGAACCGGCGGAGCAAGCGCCGCAGGCGAATTCAGATGCACAGGCGGCGCTTGAAATAGAAACAGCTTACACCGCTTTGGAGCAGCCGCAGACGGAAGCTTTTGAGCCGGAACCGGAGCAGCCGCAAGGCCCAGGAATATTGGAACGACTGGGCGCTTGGTGGGCTTGTCTTTTTGCGTCCTCCTACGATTTTTGTTACTATGTGGGAATTCAGCTGCTGCGCAGAACCCGCAGCAGCCGCCGTTGGCTGGTGCACACGGCCGAGCAGACCGCTAAAAATGCTGTACACAAAATTCAAAAGGAATGGCGGTCGTTCCGTGTTGGGCTGCGCATTATGCGGCGCGGCTTGTTCGAGCCGATGCACAACCTGCGCGAGCGCCATCGGGAGCTTTTGCAGGAGGCGGCCGACGCACGCCGGCGCAAACAGCGGGTATTTACAACGTATTTTCAGGTTTTTTGGCATCTGGTGCGGATTGTCTCCCGCGCGTTCGGTTTTATCTTTAGCTATGTTGCGCCAGTAGCAGCAATCGCCTTTTTGGTGGTTGTGATACGCCAGTATACCCATCAGCCATTGGCGTTGCGGTTGGAGTATAACGGTGAGGAGCTGGGCTATATCTCGGATGAATGGGTGTTTACCCAGGCGCAAAACGAGGTAAAAACCCGCATTATCAGTGAGGCATCGGTTACACCGGAAAATATTGTGCCCAGCTTTGAGCTGACGGTGGTGGATCAACAGGAGCTGCTCACGGTTGACGATCTGACCAACATTCTGATTCAGCTTTCCGGCAGCGACTTGCAGGAAGCATACGGTCTTTACATACAAGGGCGCTTTGTTGGCGCGGTCGAGGATGGCGATGGACTGGTATCCTATCTGGATGAGCTATTGGAGCAGTATACCAGTCCTGACGCGGTGGATGAAACGGTGCAGTTTATCAAGCGCGTGCGGGTAACACCGCTCAGCCTGTACCCTATCTCGTCGGTGAAGCCGCTCGAGGAGGTCCTTGAACAGATTAGCCGCGAGGAGCGCGGCGAACGGCGGTACACGGTCATCTCAGGAGACACGCCGATTCGAATTGCACAGAAAAATGGATTGACCTTTAGCGAGCTCAAAGCGCTGAACCCGAATGTAGATGTTTCGCTGCTGCCGGGGGACGAGCTGTTGATTTCTCAGTCGGTGCCTTATCTGGGCGTCAAGGTGAGCCGCAGGGTGATTGTGGAGGAGGAAATCCCCTACCAGATTAAACAGGAGACCAATCCAGACCATGATGTTGGCTGGACGGTCACGACGCAGTCGGGCGAAACTGGTTTGCGTCAGGTGGTTTACGATGTAACCATGGTGGATGGTTTGGAAACCGAACGCAGGGAGATTTCTCGTGATGTCATCAAACAGCCGGTTGAGCAGATTATTCAGGTTGGCGGCAACCGTCCGCTGCAATTTATCCCATCCAGCTCAAACGGAACGGTGCCAAAGGGAACCTTCGGCTGGCCGACCTCGGGTGGCTCGATTACCACCGGCTTCCTGGGCTACTACGGTCATACAGGATCGGATATCACCTGGCCTGGCTGCTATGGCGGACCGATTTACGCATCGATGGACGGCGTGGTAACGGTGGCGAAAACCACCTACTGGGGCTACGGAATCCACTGCTATATTGATCACGGTGGTGGTGTACAGACCCTTTACGCGCATATGAGCCAGATGTATGTACAGCCTGGACAACAGGTCAAGCAGGGCGAGCTCATTGGCTTGATCGGACGTACCGGTAACGCAACTGGTCCGCATCTACACTTTGAAATCCGTATGAACGGAACACCTGTGGATGCAGCACCCTATCTTTATGGATAAAAGGAGAGGCGGCCCTGCATACTGCACGGGCCGCCTCTTGCAAGCGCATGGCGTCCAAATCTACGATTTGGCACCGCGCTTGCTGCAACAGCTCTGGACCAATGGCGCTCAGACCAGCGCGAAACGGTAAAGCTTTTATCTGCTGCCAAAGAATTTTTTGTGTGCTACTGCGATTAGGCTAGAAAAGCAGGGAACACTTGGACTGATACATCATTTGAAAGTGGGGAGATTTTTTGCTGCAAAACAGGAACAATCTGCGCAATCTTTTTTTGATCGCGGCAGGGATTGTGTTATTGAATTGGAGCTTACAAAACCTGGCGCTGCTTTCACGTTGGCTCTGGGCGGGGATCGGACTTCTCACTCCATTTTTGCTGGGGCTTTGCATCGCATTTATTCTAAACGTACCGATGAAAGCGTTGGAGGCAAAATTGTTTGCTCCCAGCGCTACCAGACGTACAGCGGCACTCCACCGGATTTGCAGCCTATTGCTGACCATTCTGTTGGTGCTGTTGCTGCTCATTTTGGTTGTGTTCATCGTTTATCCTGAGCTGCGCGACACCGTTCGCCTGCTGAGCAACCGCATCCCTGGCTTTCTGGCACAGGCTTCGCTTTGGCTGGAAACACTGAGCCAAAAGCATCCGGATTGGGACATCCAGCTTGCCAGCCAGCTACAGCAGATCAATTGGGAGGAGATCGGCAAAACGCTGTTGGGCTTTTTGCAAAACGGCGCAACCTCAATTTTAAACTCTACCTTTAATGTGGCAACCTCGGTGTTCAGCGGTATTTTCCATTTTGTGCTGGGGCTGGTATTCGCTATTTACCTGCTTTTGCAGCAGGAAACGCTGGGCCGCCAGCTAAAAAAATTGCTGTATGCCTATCTGCCGGAAGCGGTTTGTGACCGGACCATTTATATCGGCCGGCTTTCCAACCGGATCTTCTCCAACTTTTTGACAGGACAATGTTTGGAAGCGGTCATTTTGGGGGCGATGTTCTTTATCGCTATGTCGCTGCTGCGGATGCCATACGCGCTGATGGTTTCGGTGCTGGTCGCATTCACCGCACTGATTCCGGTGTTTGGTGCATTCATCGGCTGTGGAATCGGTGCCTTCCTCATTTTGGTCAACAGTCCTTTGCAGGCGCTTTGGTTTGTTGTGCTGTTTTTGGTGCTTCAGCAGATCGAGGGAAATTTAATCTATCCCAAGGTGGTGGGCAGCTCGGTAGGATTGCCCGGTATCTGGGTGCTTGCGGCGGTAACGGTTGGCGGCAGCGCCTTTGGGGTGCTGGGAATGCTGGTTATGGTGCCGCTGATGTCGGTAGTATATGCGCTGGTGCGTGAGTCGGTGCACAGACGGCTATGCTGTCGGGAGATCCCTGCTGAAAAGTACCGGTAAAAGGAGGCTGCGCTGTGAAAAAATTGCTGCAAATGTTGTTTCAGCGGGTGGTGATTGTCGGACTGCTGATCCTGCTGCAAATTGCAATTTTGGTTGTGATGGTGCTGCGCTTCGACGATTACTTTGTGTATTTCTATGCGGTCTGTATTGCAATCAGCCTGTTCTCGGTGCTGTATATTATCAGCAATAAAGAAAACCCTGCGTATAAAATCGCATGGATTATCCCCATTATGTTGGTTCCTTTTTTTGGAGGGCTCTTTTATTTGCTATTTGGCGGGCAGCACCTGAGCCAGCACGAATATAAAAAAATGCACAAAATAAGCGAGCATTCTAAAGCTGCGTTGGTGCACCCGCAGCCTGTCATGGAAAAGCTGCAAGCGCTGGACAACACCGCAGCCTTGCAGTCAAATTATATCTATCGGATGGCGTACAGCCCCCCTTATGAGCACACATCCACCGAGTTTTTACCGATGGGTGAGGTGAAATTCCAGCGGATGCTGGAGGAGCTGCGCAAGGCCGAGCACTATATCTTTTTGGAGTACTTCATCATTCAGGAAGGAAAGATGTGGAACTCGATTCTGGAAATTTTGGAGCAAAAGGTACAGCAAGGGCTGGATGTGCGGGTAATGTACGATGATCTGGGATGTATTCGCACATTGCCGGATGATTACGCCCGCCGGCTTGAGGAAAAAGGGATCCAATGCTGTGTATTCAACCGCTTTATTCCGGTGCTGTCCTTGCGCTTTAACAACCGCAATCACCGCAAAATCTGCGTGATCGATGGGCATACGGGATTTACGGGCGGTATTAACCTTGCGGATGAATACATTAACGAATATCCTAAGCATGGGCATTGGAAGGATTGTGCAATTCTGCTGCGCGGGGATGCCGTGTGGAGTCTCACGGTGATGTTTTTGTCCATGTGGGATTACATCCGCGATGTAGAGGAGGATTATTCCCAATTCCAGCCGAATGTTTATTTACATAATCGGGTGGAAAGCGACGGTTTTGTGCAGCCGTTTACCGATACGCCATTGGATGACGAAGCGGTAGGCGAAACGGTTTATATGAATCTGGTTTCGCGCGCAAAACGGTATGTCTATATCAATACTCCCTACCTGATTTTAAGCTACGAGATGAATAAAGCACTTTGCACAGCTGCAAAATGTGGAATAGACGTGCGGATTGTGACGCCGCATGTGCCGGATAAATGGTATGTGCATCCGGTCACCCGCGCCTATTATGCGGAATTGGTCGAGAGCGGCGTTAAAATCTATGAGTATACGCCAGGCTTTATCCACGCAAAAACCTTTGTGGTGGATGACGAATATGGCGTGGTAGGGACCATCAACCTTGATTACCGCAGCTTGTATCTGCATTTTGAGTGTGCAGCGTGGCTGTACCGGTGTAGCTGCATTGCGGACCTGCGCGAAGATTATTTGAAAACACTAGAGGTCTGCGAACAGATCACCGTGGAAGCCTGCCGGAAAACACCCTGGCTGGTGCGGCTGGGCAGGTCGATTTTGAAGGTGTTCGCCCCTTTGATGTGATCGCTCCTTTTGGTGACATAAAAAAAGAAAGCCCTCCAAGGCTTTCTTTTTTTATGTGAAACACATCATCAGGTATAAGATTTTTCCACCGTGACCACCGCAAAATAATTTTTCCCTAATGCGCGCACCTTCTGGCGGATCTGCTGCGCAACCTGTGCATCGGTCAATCGGAATTTGAACGGAATGGTCGCCTCAAAAATCAGGTTGGTATGGGTCGGCCCCTTTACCATCCGAAAATCATGAATCGAAATTTCGGCGTCAATTTCTTTCATCTGCGCCTTGACCTGGTGATAAATTGCCATCGTTTCCTCATCGTTAACCGCGATAGGGTCCATATGAATGGTTACATCACAGTGAAATTTCTCACGCAGCTCCATCTCGATCAGGTCAATCGCATCGTGCATGACCAAAATATCTCTGTCACAGGGGATCTCTGCATGAAGCGATATGATACAGCGGCCGGGCCCATAATCATGAACGATCAGATCATGCAGGCCGATGATCTCCTCATGCGCCAATACAATGCGCGCAATCTCCTGCACAAATGATGCGTCCGGCGTCTGCCCCAGCAGCGGCGACAGGCTATCCTTCGCCGTATTCCAGCCGGAGTACAGGATAAACAACGCCACCAACAGCCCGATCCAGCCATCCGCCTGCCAATTGGTAAAATGCTCGGCCAGCGCTCCCAATGCCACCGCAGAGGTTGCCACCGCGTCGGTCAGGCTGTCCATGGCAGTGGCCTTCATCGCAGTCGAATCAATCCGCTTGCCTAAATTCCGGTTGAAGTAGCACATCCAGCATTTCACCAACACCGACAGCACCAAAATTCCAAACGAAACCAGGCTGAACGCCACCCGCTGCGGATGCAAAATTTTTGTGAAAGAGCCTTTTAGCAGCTCCACCCCCACCAGCAAAATCGCCATTGAGACCGCCAATCCTGCGACATATTCAATCCGCCCATGCCC
>CAJUJI010000040.1:0-14883 GCA_910586875.1 uncultured Anaerotruncus sp.
TTACAGGAGATCGGAGAAAAAATTACCGAGGAAAACAGGGAATTTATTCTAAATATTTATTTTAAATCGATCAATGCGACAATGGATTTGCTGCTCCATGATGAGCGATATAATTTAAAAGAAAAAATGATGTACTTACAAAAGATGTTCCATTATAAATTGATGGAGGATGCTTTTTTTCAGGAAAGAGAGCAATATTTATGAATTATCATGTAGAACTTAAAAAAATAATTGCAGAGATACCAGAGTATATCCCAAATGAATTTGATCATAAAATAAAAAATCAAACGCAGTTTTATATTTATGGTGCAGGTTTTATGGGCTGCAAATATGCCGAATTGCTTGCGGAGAATGGGTATCAAATTATAGGATTTTTTTGAGCTAACAAGTACAATCAAAGAACTTTGTCCTGGCTACAAATTACAGCTGCGTCATTATACAGATACGGTTTTAGAGTCTATCATTTTTGGATATTTTCCTGAATAAATACAAAGGAGTTCCATGATGGAAAAAGTTAAGATCATATGCTATGGATTGGGGAAGGGGTTTGAGGATTTTCTCTTACACCTAGACTCAAAATACGCTGAAATTATTGGTGTAATTGACAAAAATAGTAGAGACGATTTTGAATACCCTGCTTTAAAAATAGAGCAGTTGAGAACGGTTATTTTTGATTATATAATAATTTGTTCCAGAAATTATAAAGATGAAATAGCACAGGATTTAATACAGGCGGATGTTCCGCTTGATAAAATTATTGCGGCTCCGAGTTGTGTAAAACTGGATTGTTCTTATCAAAATAATGTATTGATGAAACAAATTTTAAGACCATCTCATGTAGTTGGAAATTTAGTTTGGGGGCAGCAACTACCTTTTCAAAATAGCGACAACTCAGATTATGTCAGAAAAGCGACACTTGCACTTATTTTGGAAATGTTAGATAAAAATTCTGTGCAGGGTTCACTTGCGGAATTAGGGGTATGTACAGGCGCTTTTGCAAGATTGATTAACGAGCGCTTTCCAGAAAAAGAGTTGTATTTATTCGATACTTTTGAAGGATTTGATGAGCGGGATTTAACAGCGGAAAAAGAGTTTGGCGTAGCAGAGATTCCGCAGTCTCAGCCACTTGAGGCTTTGTGTAATTTGGTAAAAGAGACAAGCGCTGAATATGTTCTTGCGCATATGCCGCATCCTGAAAACAGCAATAGATTTTCCTGCGGATATAAACTTTTCATTTGTTTATCTTGATGTGGATTTATACCAGCCAACACTTTGCGGGCTAAAATTTTTTTATCCGCGGATGTCAAAGGGTGGCGTGATCATGGTACACGATTATGGGTCTCCATGGTTGAGAGTAGCGCTTGCAGTAGACGAGTTTTCTAAAGAACATTCATTATTTCCTATTCCGTTGGCGGATGAATGTGGAAGTGTATTATTTGTTCATCCATAAGGGCGATTGATTTGCTGAGGAGATTTACTTATGCGAGATTATGTGAAAGAAATTGCAGAGCTATTAGATGCAGGAGAAAGGGTAATTCTTTATTCGGTTGGTGGAGATACCTTAAATATTTTACGAGCCTTAAAGCAACGATTTGATCGATTGCCAACCGCTCTTTGTGACCACGATGCAAGAAAGCAAAATCAGACATTTCAGGGTTTATATGGCATGTGTGTTTCTTCTGCACAATTTATAATTTCCGAATATCCGGATGCCTTTTGGTTTATCAGTACGTTGGATTACAAGTTTCAAATTATCGGAGAATTGACCGATGTGATGAAAATTTCTCCTGATAAAATTATCAATTATGAGCCTGTTGTGAAAAAAAGAAGTTGCGCTTATCTGGAAAAATCTTTGGTTTGCGATGAACACCGGCAATTCAGTTTTTGCTGGTATCAGCCTGCGGAATTACCCGCTGTTGCATTTTCTGGGTCATATAAGGATTCTTTTGAAAGGCTTTTCCAGCTGCGAGATAAAACAATAGATGCGTACAACCAGGAATGTGGAAATTGCAGTTTTTTGTGTACGGATTATTACCCTGTAGAGCGAAAATTACGCTGGATTAACTATGGAGTCGGCGGTGTTTGTAACTTTGATTGTATGTATTGCCATTCTAATGCACGCACTGCAAAATCGATAGATTATAAGACGCCTAAGCTTCCAGAAATTCTTGCATATTTGAAAGAACACGATATGCTTGCGGAGGATTATGGGATCAATATTGCGCCTGGTGAACCAACCGTTCATCCCGAAAAAGAGCAATTATTTGGTGCAATGGATTGTTATTCCAATGTGGTTAATACCAACCTTGCCGTTTTTAATGAGCAGCTTTTTCGCCTAACTGCCGAGAATTTTACAAAGCTGGTGGTCAGCATTGACAGCGGTACACCAGAGACCTTTGAAAAGGTAAAAGGGCGTGATTATCTGGGCAGGGTATGTGAAAATTTAAAGCGATATAGTGCCGCAGGCTTTGGTGTCATTGTGCTGAAATATGTCTTTATTCCGGGTGTAAATGACAATGAAAAAGACGTGGATGGATTTTCACAAATTTGTTTGGAAACAGGCTGTTTAATCGGAAATATTTCTTATGATTACAACGCACCATTGCCAATACCCGAAAGAACGGTGGCTATGATGAAACGGCTTCGGGATAACTTTCAAAGGCTGCACCTTTTGTGCACTTCCAATATTGTTTATTCTGCATCGGACTATGTCAAGGAGCTGAAAAAATCGGTGGAATAGATGGGAAAATGAGTTGATTTATTACAACAAAAAAGCATGGCTTGCGCCATGCCTTTTTTTGATGCTGTTTACTGGAAATAACGTACGGCATTGCCGAACAGGTTCTGGAACTTTTCACCCGGTACATTCTGATAAAGGTCGGGGGCATAACGTTCGGTATGTCCCATTTTGCCCAATATGCGTCCATCTGGGGAGGTAATCCCCTCGATTGCGTCAAACGAATGATTTGGATTGTAGCGAATATCCAGACTGGGATTGCCCGCAAGATCCACATACTGTGTTGCAATCTGCCCATTGGCTGCAAGCTGTGCAATCAGCTCGGGCGGAGCGACAAAACGGCCCTCTCCGTGAGAAATTGCGATGGTGTGGAAATCACCTGGGGTGGTGTCCATCAGCCATGGTGAACGGTTGGAAGCGACACGCGTGCGCACCAGCGACGACTGATGCCGGCCGATGATGTTATAGGTGAGGGTGGCGCTATGCTCGTCCAGATCGCGGATTTCGCCGTAAGGCACCAACCCGAGCTTGATCAGTGCCTGGAAGCCGTTGCAGATCCCACACATCAGACCGTCACGATTTTTTAGCAGCTCATGGACGGCATCCTTGATTTTGGGGTTCCGTAAAAATGCTGTAATAAATTTGCCGGAACCGTCGGGCTCGTCTCCGCCCGAGAAGCCGCCGGGTAGCGCGATAATCTGTGCTTGTGCGACCGATGCTGCAAACCGTGTTACACTTTCGGCAATATCCGCGGCGCTCAGGTTACGCACGATGAAAATTTCGGCCTCTGCGCCAGCACGCTCAAACGCGCGAGCGGTGTCATACTCGCAGTTGGTACCAGGAAACACAGGAATGAGTACCCGCGGCTTGGCGGTTCTGATCGCTGGTGTTTGGTGAGCAGCGGCGCAATGGGTATAGGTTGGGACCTCCTTTTGGCTGACGGGCAGCAGATAGGGGAATACTTTTTGCAAGGGTGCCTCCCAGTGTGCCTGCAAGGCGTCAAGAGAAAGGGTTTCTGCGCCATAACAGATGGTGCAGGAATCCGTTACGGTACCAATGCAGGGCAGAGAATCCAGCTGCTCATTCGCTTCCAGCAGGAAGCCGCCATAGAATGGCTCAAACAGCGCTGCATCATCAAAGGTGGCGCTGAATGTGAAGCCCAGCCGGTTGCCAAAGCACATTTTGGTGATTCCCTCGCATACGCCGCCATAGCCAAGGGTCCAGGCCGCAGCAATTTTACCCTGTGCAATCAGTGATTCCACGATAGAGAACACCTCTTTAACACTCTCAAAGCGTGGGATGCGGTGTTCATCGCAGCAGGGGGTGAGAATATAAACCTTATGGCCCGCCTTTTTAAATTCGGTGGAGACAATTTTATCGGTATGCGCGGTAGAAACAGCGAATGAAACCAAGGTTGGCGGTACATCCAGTGCTTCAAAGCTGCCGCTCATCGAATCCTTTCCGCCGATAGAGCCGATGCCCAGCCCCAGCTGTGCCTCCAATGCGCCCAGCAGCGCTGCCATTGGCTTACCCCAGCGTTTGGGATCGCCCTGAGTGCGCTCGAAATATTCCTGGAAGGTCAGCCAGCAGTGCTGATAGCTGCCACCTGCGGCCACCACCTTAGCAACCGATTCAATTACAGCGCAGATTGCGCCCCGATAAGGATTCGCGGCGGAAAGATCGGGGTTAAAGCCCCAGCCCATGAGGGAAGCGGTGGTAGTTTCGCCATGCAGAACCGGCAGTTTGGCGGCCATTGCCTGCGCAGGGGAGAGCTGGGTTCGACCGCCGAACGGCATCAGCACGGTTGCAGCGCCGATGGTGCTGTCAAATCGCTCGACAAGCCCCTTTTGAGAGCAGACGTTTAGCCCGCCGATAACCGACATCCATTTTTCCAGGAAGCTGGATTTGGAGCAGATTGAATGCGGCAGCTCCTGCGGCGGCTCGATTTCAATTGCGGTGTGCTTGACCGCGCCGTTTGAATTGAGGAAGTCGCGGGAGAGATCCACAATCGTATTGCCGTTCCAGTGCATAACCAGACGCGGTGCCCGGGTTACCTTGGCGACCACGGTTGCCTCTAGGTTTTCCGCCTGTGCATAACGGATGAAGGTTTCAACATTTTCGGGCGCAACCACCACCGCCATCCGTTCCTGGGATTCTGAAATCGCTAATTCGGTCCCGTCCAGCCCGTCGTATTTTTTGGGGACCGCGTTCAAATCAATTTCCAACCCGTCCGCCAGCTCACCGATTGCGACCGAAACGCCGCCTGCGCCAAAGTCATTGCAGCGCCGGATTAGGCGGGTGACCTTCCCGTTGCGGAATAGCCGCTGGAGCTTGCGCTCGATAGGCGGGTTGCCCTTTTGCACCTCAGCGCCACAGCTTTCCAGCGATTGCAGGGTGTGGCTCTTAGAGGAGCCGGTTGCGCCGCCGCAGCCGTCACGGCCGGTGCGCCCGCCCAGCAGAATGACAATATCACCAGGATCGGGACATTCACGGATAACATTCCGTGCGGGGGCGGCACCTAATACCGCGCCAATTTCCATCCGCTTTGCAGCATAGCCAGGGTGGTAGACCTCTGCGACATGGCCGGTTGCAAGGCCGATCTGGTTGCCATAGGAGCTGTAACCAGCGGCCGCAGTTGTAACAATTTTACGCTGTGGCAGCTTGCCCTCCATCGTCTGGGAGAGCGGTACGGTTGGGTCAGCCGCACCGGTTACGCGCATTGCCTGATAAACATAGCTGCGCCCGGAAAGTGGGTCGCGGATTGCGCCGCCTAAGCAGGTGGCGGCACCGCCGAACGGTTCGATTTCGGTGGGATGGTTGTGGGTTTCGTTCTTAAACAGCAGCAACCAATCCTCCTCTTTTCCATCCACATCAACGGTAATTTTGACGGTGCAAGCGTTGATTTCGTCGCTCTCATCCAGATCGTTGAGCAGCCCATCCGCCTTGAGCGCCTTTGCGCCGATCACCGCCAGATCCATCAGGGTCATAGGCTTGTCTTTACCAGCGTAGAGCTTTTCCCGCAATGCGAGATATTTCTGGTAGCTGTCGCGGATATAGGGCGTTTGAATATCGACCTTGTCAATGTTGGTTAAGAAGGTGGTGTGCCGGCAGTGATCCGACCAATAGGTGTCGATCATGCGGATTTCGGTGATGGTGGGGTCGCGGCGCTCGGTGTCGCAAAAATAACGCTGACAGAAAGCGATATCATCGATGTCCATAGCAAGCCCATAGTCTGCAATGAATTTGGCGAGTCCACCCGCATCCAGTGCGGTAAAGCCGGTGAGCGTTTCGACCGTGGTGGGGATTTCATAAGCGACCGAGAGGGTCTGCGGCTTTTCAAGCGATGCGATGCGGCTTTCCACCGGATTAACCAGGTAATGTTGAATTTGGGTGAAGGTCTCGTCAGAGAGTTCGCCACAGAGGATATAAACACGCGCAGAGCGAACAATCGGAGCTTCTTTGGCGGTCGCCAGAGAGATGCACTGCGCACAGGAGTCAGCGCGCTGATCGAATTGGCCAGGCAGATACTCTACCGCAAACATCCGCTCGTTGGGCGCGAGAGAGGGGAGCTGATCATAGGTGATGTCCACCTGCGGCTCGGAGAAAATCGTGTTGCGCGCGTGCTCAAAGTCGGAGGAGTCGATCTGCTCAACGTCGTAGCGGTTGATCACGCGCACCCCTTTGACACAGTCCAGCATGAGAACGGTTTGCAGGTCGCTGAGTACACCAGCCGCTTCAACGGCAAATTCGGGTTTCTTTTCCACATAGATACGATAAACGCTCATGATATACCCTCTTTCTATAATTTTCATGAAAACAAAATTACTATAGTTCTCCTTGACAGGTTTCCCCATCGCTGCCTAGAATGCGGGTTGGATAGATTCCGCCGCGCAGGTCGGTTTGTGCGTGTACCCGCACAGGCACATAATTTTCTGTGTACCCTTCAAACTGCCCGTTTTGCATCCTGCTTTCAAACAAGACCTGTGCGGTTTGGCCCACCTGCTGTTGTAAAAAATCTGCGCGGGTGCGGTTGGTCAGCGCAATCATGCGGGCAGAACGCGCCTCCTTGACCGCGCGGGAAAGCTGATCCGGCATTTTGGCTGCGCGGGTGCCCGGCCGCTGAGAATACGCGAACACATGCGCCTTTGCAAACGCGATGCGCTGCGCAAAGGCAAGCGACGCTTCAAATTCGGTTTCATCCTCGCCAGGAAAGCCAACCATGAGGTCTGTGGTGATCGCACAGTTCGGAAAATGACAGCGCAGGTCGTCCACAATCCGCGCATATTCGGCGGTGTCATAATGACGGTTCATCCGGCGCAGGGTCGCATCACATCCGCTTTGCAGCGAAAGATGAAATTGTGGGCAGAGCTGTGGCAGTGCTGCCATGCGTGCGATATCCTCAGCGGTGAGCAGCTCCGGCTCCAGCGAGCCCAGACGGATGCGGCGGATGCCAGGGATTTGTGCGGTGGTCTCTATCGCATCAATCAGCCGTAACCCCAGCTCTTTTCCATAGCTGGGCAGATTGATGCCGACCAGCACAACCTCGCAATACCCTGCGGCTGACAGGTCCAGCAGCTCGCTGCGCAAGGCGTCCAGCGGTTTGGAGCGCACCGGCCCACGTGCGGAGGGGATGATGCAATAAGAGCAGAAGCGTTCGCAGCCATCCTCGATTTTCACGAATGCGCGAGTGCGCTCCAGAAAGCCGCCTGCGTGCATCTGTTCAAACGCTTCGCCGCGCTCATGTGGGATGATTTTGACAATCCGTTGCCGGGTAGCGAGCTGCTGTGCCACCAAGCTTACCAGTTCGCTGCGTTCCCGCGCGCCGGTGATGATGTCCGCCTCTGGCAGCTGTGCAGCAAGCTCTGGGAATGCCTGCGGAAAACAGCCGGTCAGCACCAGACAGGCGTCGGCATTTTGCGTCCGAAAACGCCGCAGCATCTGCCTGGTTTTTTTGTCTCCTGTTGCGGTCACAGTGCAGGAGTTGATGATATAAACATCTGCCTGCTGTGTATGGGGGACCACTTCATATCCGTTCGCGGTAAAAAGCTCGGTTAAGATTTGGGTCTCATACTGGTTGACCTTGCAGCCTAGGGTGAAAAAAGCAATTTTCATTGTATACTCCATCTAAATTTGTTGAAAATCCATATTCATAGTAACCAAAATAATTTGACGAAATAGGAGTTTCTATACTTATTATAATGAATTTCCAAAACAATTACAATTAGCAGTTGACTTAAATTGACAGGACTGTTATAGTGTGAATATGGTAAAAATATTAAATAACATATGTCTAGAAAAGAAGGAGGCATACTTTTATGATTTCTACAACCATTAAACTTGATACGATTAACGATGTAAAGAATTTTGTGAATACGGTTGCCAAATACGAATTTGATGTGGATTTGGTTTCCGGCCGTTACGCGGTGGATGCAAAATCGATCATGGGAATTTTCTCGTTGGATTTGTCCCGTCCGATTAAGATGGATGTCTATTCGGACAGTTGCGAGCAGTTTTTGAGTGATATCAAAAAGTTTATCGTGCCCAGCGAAAGAGAAAAATAAAAGCAACATCGCAAAAGGATGTTGCTTGGCGGTAAAAAAGGATTGTCGCAATCGCGGTAATCCTTTTTCTTATTTTCGATTATAGATCAGACAAACAATTGATACAAGGAACATCACACCTTCTGCAACCGGCACCGCCAGCCACACACCGGCAATCCCCCAAATCCGCGGCAGCAGAAGGATGCCGCCAGCCAGTAAACCGAACGTCCGCAAAAAGGAAAGGATTGCAGATACCTTGCCATTTGAAAGAGCGGTAAACATCGCGCAGACAAAATAATTGAATCCACAAAATAAGAAGCTGCAGGAAAAGATGCGAAATCCGCTTGTTGCAATCCGGTAAACCTCCGAGGTATCAGGTGCGAAAAATCGCACGATCCAGAAGCCGCCCAGTCTGGAGCAGATAAACACCAGCAGCGATGCCACCGTGATAAAACCCATACAGATTCGGAATACCGTTTTTTGTTGGGTAATATTTTGACTGCCGTAGTGAAAGCCGATGATCGGCGCAACCCCCATAGAAAAACCGATGTATAAGGTGCTTAGCAAAAATTGCGAGTAAATGATAATTGTGATTGCGGCAACGCCGGCTTCTCCGGATAAATCCATCATAGTGAGGTTAAATAAAAAGGTCGTCACAGCCGTAGCGAGCTGCCCAACCATTTCGGAGGACCCATTTAGGCAGCTTTCTCTTAACACGGTCCAGTTCCACCTTAACCTTGTAAAAGAAAGGGGGCTGTTGTTTCGAGAGAAGAAGATAGCCCCAGCAATTGTGGGGATGAGATAGCCAAATCCTGTGCCCAACGCTGCGCCGCGGATGCCAAGGCCACAAAGCGCGATGAAAACATAGTCCAGAATGATGTTGGCGGCACCCGCTAAAATAGACAGCCAAAATCCCAGGCTGGGTTTTCCAGCGGTTACAAACAGATTGGAAAACACCGTTTGCAGCAGATTAGCGGGAAGAAACAAAAGCAAAACACCGAGGTAATTCTTACAATATGGGAAAAGAGATGCACTTGCGCCCAATGCGCATACAATCCGGTCCATCCACAGCGCACCTACCACCAGAATCAGCCCGCCAAGGGCCGCGGCTGCGGCAACAAGCAGTGTGAACGCTTGCTTTGCCGCCTGGTTTTGTCCGGCGCCCATTTTGCGAGAAATAAGCGCGGTACCTCCGGTTGCAAGCATCGTGCCAAGACCCACCGTGACATTGAGGATGGGACACACAATATTGATGGCAGAAAGCGCCTCTGTATTGACAAATTGTGCTACAAAAATGGTATCTGTGATGGTGTATAGCCCCATGAACAGCATCATAACAATTGTGGGAAACGCAAAGCGCAGCAACGATGCCACATTCCAGTTTTGCTCTAAAACATTGTTATTCATCGGCAGACTCCTTGGCCTGCGCCGGTAAAATCAGCCGCTGTGTGGGGTAGCCAAACTCGGTTAACAGCTCTGCCTCAGCAAAGCCAAGCCGCTGATAGGCCGCACGCTGTCCGGTATCGGCCTTGTCGCCCTGGCGAAAGGTTGTGATGCAAATTTCTGGACCTGTGGATAGGTTGGAGAGGATAAAATCAAGGAACGCGTTTGCTATACCGTGTTTGCGGTACTGTGGATGCACCCCCAGAAAGTCGATGCTTCCGGTTTGAGGAGAAAATGCAGCGGCACCGGCCACCGTCTGCTTGTCCCACATCATCAGCGCCTGGCTTCGCTTGATAAAGTGCTTGAGCTGGGTCAGATGCTTTCCTGGGTCAAAACAGGGAAACCCGTCGATGACAAGGGACACAAAATCCATCCAAGCGGGGATGTCATCGGGTGTGGCATAGGTAATCTTCTGAATCACCGTGTCCGGCGCCGACGGATTGCTGTGTAAGGTAAACGCTAGTTGCAGGGGATAAAACACCTCGTTTTCTCTGTAAGCCAGAGGGGTTTGTTTATACAGAGCTTTGAAAACGGTTGTAAACGCCTGCTGGCTTTCGTAGCCTGCAAGCAGCGCAACCTCAAGAATAGGCTTTTGCGAGAACACCAGTAGCTTTGCGGCTTCGGTCAGCTGTCTGCGCTGAATATAGTCGTGAGGTGTCATTCCGACCGTGCTGGTAAACATGCGGTGCAGGTGATATTTTGAGTAATGTACCGCGTTTGCGACCGTTTCTAAATCTAGCTTTTCGTTTAAATGTGCCTCGATCGATGCAATGACTGTCATAATCTTGGCAATCGAGCAATCTTCCATGTGATTCCCTCCCTCACGAATAGTATAGCAGAAGCTCAAAAAGAACGTTTCATGATTCTTGCGGTATCAGATAAAATAAGAGAGGGAGGTTCATTGACGGGCACCGCCACTCTGTGTTAAAATAAAAGTATCCATAATCTGAAAAGGGGGCTTTTGCATGGCAATTCCAACACCGCATCTGGAGGCAAAACAGGGAGAGATTGCGGCCTGTGTGCTGATGCCAGGCGATCCACTGCGTGCACAGGTGGTTGCGGAAAATTATCTGACCGAGGTGGTGCGCTATAACAGCGTGCGCGGGATGTATGGCTTTACAGGGCTGTACAAAGGGCAGCGGGTTTCGGTGCAGGGCTCCGGCATGGGGATGCCCTCCATCGGGATCTATTCCTACGAGCTATACCATTTTTACGATGTACAAAAAATTATCCGGATTGGTTCGGCTGGCGCGCTGAGTGATAGCCTGGAAATCGGGGATCTGGTGTTTGGGGTCAGCGCCTCCACCAATTCCAATTATGCAGCGATGTTTGAGCTGCCCGGCACCTATGCACCGACCGCCAGCTTTCCGCTACTGCAACAGGCCGCGGCAGCAGCCCAAAAACGAGGGCTGCGCTGGCAGGCAGGCAATATCCTTTCCTCGGATACCTTTTACGGCGAGTCGGAGAACTTTTTGGCGCGCTGGAAGGCGATGGGGGTGCTTGCGGTCGAGATGGAAGCGGCCGCTCTGTATATGAATGCGGCACAGGCGAATAAACAAGCGCTGTGTATTTTGACAATTTCGGACTGCCCGTTTAAGCAGCAGTCCACCACCGCCGAGCAGCGGCAGAATGGGTTTACGGATATGATGGAGGTCGCCTTGGACCTGATATAAACACTTCTATCTCCGGGGATTTTAAGAATAAAATGGCTGAAAGGTGATTGAACGGATGGCCAGTGACAAAAGATTTGCTGTATTGATTGATGCGGATAACGTTTCGGATAAATATATCAAAATTATACTAGATGAGGTATCCAATGATGGCGTAGCCACCTGCAAGCGGATTTACGGCGACTGGACGCAGCCGAACCTGGGCTCTTGGAAGGCGGTGCTGCTGCAATATTCCATTCAGCCGATTCAGCAGTACAGCTATACCACCGGCAAGAATTCCACCGATTCAGCGCTGATTATTGATGCGATGGATCTGCTCTATTCCGAGCGGGTGGAGGGATTTTGTATCGTCTCCTCCGACAGCGATTTTACCCGTCTTGCGGCGCGGCTGCGCGAGGGGGGAATGACGGTAATTGGCATGGGCGAACGAAAAACGCCCAAGCCGTTTATTGCCGCCTGCGATCGCTTTAAATATCTGGATATCCTCGCCACCGCAGAGCAAAAGCCAGCAAAACCAATCCGTGAGCAGAAAGCGGAGTCGAAACAGGAGCAAAAACAGCCTGCAAAACCCGCTGTAAAGACCGAACCGAAGCAGGAGCTACTCATTGAAGCACCGGAGTCGCAGCCCAAAGAGATGACCGGTCTGCATACCATCAAGCGCGCCATCCGCACAATTGCAACCGAAAACTCAGACGAGGATGGCTGGATGTTTATTGGCACGATCGGAAATCTGCTGGTCAAACGTTATCCAGACTTTGATGTGCGCAATTTTGGCTTTAACAAGCTTACGCCGTTTATTGAATCGCTGGGAATGTTCGATATCAAAAGCGTGCGCACACGGGACAGCAGTGTAAAATTGATTTTTGTCCGGCTGCGCTGAGCGCCGTTTTAGAAATTGGAGAGGAAGTACAAAAAATTGCACCAGTTTTTCAGAGCAAATTACAAGCCATTGGCCCTTCAGCTTTACTGGATCATCTATCTTGTGTGGTTCAGCCTTTTAGAGCGCAATATCGCCCCGCATTTTTGGATGGATGGTCCGTTGGACAAGCTGGTTCCCTTTTGTGAATGGTTTGTGTTTCCCTATCTGATTTGGTTTCCGTATATGCTCGGGATGCTGCTTTATTTTTTGCGGCATTCGCTGACGGACTATTACCGGCTTTGCTTTTTCCTGTTTGCTGGTATGACCATCTGTTTGCTGATTTATACGCTGTTGCCCAACGGCCAAGGTCTGCGTCCGCTTGCAATGCCGCGGGACAACCTTGCCTGCCGGTTGGTGCAGATGATTTATCAGGCGGATACCCCCACAAATGTTGCGCCCAGCATCCATGTGCTCAATTCGGTCGGGGTGCATCTTGTGCTTAGCAAAAGCCGCTGTTTTCAGGAGAAACCGCTGCTGCGCGGGGCCTCTCTGGTGTTGGCAGTTGCTATCTGCCTTTCCACCGTTTTCATCAAACAACATGCGGTCGTGGACGGTCTGCTTGCACTGCTGCTGAGTTTGCCACTTTATTTTTTGACCTACAGGGTGGGTTATCGCGTGGCGTTTCGCGCTGCTTAATACCGCTTTATGTACTTCACCCTCAAAAAGCTCCCCAGCGGGGCTTTTTGAGGGTGAAGCTTTTCCATCCTGTTTTATTTTGACTGTGCAAGATATTCTTCTAAAATTCTGGCGGCACAAGCGCAAAGCTCGCCACAGGGACGGTTGTGATAATAGGCTTCTGTGCGCGCGGATGGATTCGGACTGTTGTCTTTGCCTTGTTCTTCCAGCAGCTCACGGCAGAGAATCGACCCATTTTCCTCCTTGAATTGTCCTACCAACCGCTGTACAGTTGCATACAGCTCCTTCTTTTTTTCGTCGTCACCAGGGCTGTGGTACCCCTGTGCCAACGAAAGTGCCAGCACCATCCCGGAAACGGCGCCGCAGGTTTCCCGCAGCCGTCCAATGCCGCCGCCCATCCCAGATGACAGCTGCATTGCGGTTTCAAATGCTAACCCTGGCTGCGGCGTAAACGCCCCCAGCACCGACTGTGCGCAGTTATAGCCTTCCAGAAACAGTTCCATTGCCCGTTCGCTTGCGGTTTTGCTCATTTGAATAGCCTCCTTAAAATAAAAAGTTTGACCTAAGAGGTGGTTTTATGGAAATTTTATTGCCCGGCTATGTGCAGGAGCTGCTGCACCGGTTGCAGGTAGCGAATCATGAAGCTTATATTGTAGGCGGCTGTGTGCGGGACAGTTTGCTTGGACGGACGCCGCATGACTGGGACATGACAACCAGCGCGCTACCTGAGCAGATCAAGTCCGCTTTATCCGGTGTGCGGATTTTGGACACAGGCATTCAGCATGGGACGGTTACCGCGCTGACCGATCAAGGGGAGGTAGAAATCACCACCTATCGGGTGGACGGCACCTACAGCGACGGGCGGCGTCCAGACAGCGTTTCCTTTACCCGCAGCCTGCGCGAGGATTTGGCGCGGCGGGATTTTACCATTAACGCGCTCGCCTATGCGCCCAATGTGGGGGTGGTGGACCTGTTTGGAGGGAGGGAAGACCTGCAAGCAGGGCAAATCCGGTGTGTTGGACAGCCGGAGCAGCGCTTTGGCGAGGATGCGCTGCGCATTATTCGTGGGCTGCGCTTTGCCGCGACGCTGGGTTTTTCCATCGAGGAGAAGACCGCTGCGGCTATCCGCTCACTCGCGCCCACCCTGCAACGGATTGCCGTCGAACGGTTGCAGGCGGAGCTTTCCCGTCTACTGTGCGCGCATCCGGACTCGCTGCTTGCGGCCTATCCCGAGGTGTTTCAACAGCTATTTCGGCAGCCTATGCAGTTTTTGCCGGTGGAGGGGGTCGCCGCGCGGCTGCATTTGCGGCTTGCACGGCTGCTCGCGCCGCTTTGTGCAGAGGATGCTGACGCAGCGTTGGAGTATCTGCGATATGACAATGCGACCAGGCGCGCAGTTCGGCGGCTGCTTGCCCACCAGAAAACGCCCTTGCCACCAGAACGGCCTGCACTGCGCCGCCTAAGAGGGGCGCTGGGCAGCGAGCTAGCGGGCGATCTGCTGTTGCTGCGCCAGGATTTGGGGGAGGACATGCAGCTCCAGCAGGCGCTTTTGCAGAAAATTCTGGCAGATGGCGACTGCTGTACGATAGGGGAGCTGGCGGTCAATGGGGAGGATTTGCTTGCGGCAGGAATACCGGCCGGTAAACAGCTTGGCAATACCTTGCAATGGCTGCTAGAGCAGGTCATCACAGATGCGTTGCCAAACCAGCGCAGCTGCCTGTTGCAAGCTTTCAGGTCCGCTTGAGGGTTAGTTAGGTCTATTTTAATAGTTGTGCGGCCAGCGAACAGCCGTCTGTGCCAGCGCAAACGCCCATCAAATCTGCGGCGGTTTCGCCGATATCCGCGAAGGTGGGACGGGTGCCGAAATTCACACCTGGGCGTATGCAGTCGCCATAGATCAGCCAGGGGGTGTATTCTCTGCTGTGGTCGGTGCTGGGG
>CAJUJI010000040.1:14893-19132 GCA_910586875.1 uncultured Anaerotruncus sp.
GCCATGGTCGGCGGTAATCATCAGCACATCCTCCGGTTGCAGGAGCGGCAGGAACTCTCCCAGGCGCTGGTCAAACCGGTTGAGGGCGGCGGTATAGCCTGTGATGTCGTTGCGGTGTCCATAGATCATATCGAAGTCGACCAAATTCACAAAACAAAGTCCATGGAAATCCGTCTTGATGTACGCGATGGTTTTGTCGATTCCGTCGTCATTGTTGCTGGTGCGCTGGAAGGCGCAGATGCCTTTTCCCGCAAAGATATCGTAAATTTTGCCTACGCCCAGGGTGGAAAGCCCTGCCTTGCAAAGCGCGTCCAAAAAGGTGTCCCGCGGCGGCTGGAGGGAGAAGTCATGGCGGTTGGCAGTGCGTGTAAAGTTGGGATATTCGCCGGTAAAGGGGCGGGCGATGACGCGGCCAACCCCATGTTCTCCGGTTAGCAGGCCGCGGGCGATTTCGCAGTATCGATACAGCAGCTCAACGGGGATCAGCTGCTCATGGGCAGCAATTTGAAACACGCTGTCTGCGCTGGTATACACGATCAATGCACCGGTTTTTAGGTGCTCCTGTCCATAGTCCAGAATGACCTTTGTGCCGGAATACGGCCGGTTGCACAGTGTTTTGCGGCCGGTTTGCCGCTCAAAGGCGGCGATGAGCTCTGACGGAAAGCCTTCTGGATAGGTTGGCATCGCTTTGGGGGAGATAAGCCCGGCAATCTCCCAATGGCCGATGGTGGTATCCTTGCCGGCGGATGCTTCCTGCATCCGCGCAAAGGAGCCTGCTGGTGCGGCAACCGGTTCGCCGCAGGACACACCAGTAATGTTGAAGAGCCCTAGCTTTTGCAGGTTTGGCAGATGCAGCTTACCGGAGCTCCAGCAGGCGCGCAAGGTATTGCTGCCAGCGTCACCATAGGCTGCGGCATCCGGAGCCTCACCGATGCCAACGCTATCCAGCACGATTAAAAATACACGTTTGACCATGAAAGGCAGCCTCCTTGTTAAAGGAATTTAGTTGGTCTGGCAGATTTCTGCTTGCTCCTGGAAAATTTCGCTCAACCGGTTTACAAATTCCGTTCTGCTTTCGTGATAATACTGCGCAGGCAGAATGCGCACCTGCGCAATCAACGGAACGAATAGCTTATGCCCCTTTGGGAGTGCGCGCTCGGTGCCTTGCAAAAATACGGGGATCACGGGGACCTCTGGATAGCGGCGCGCCACCCGTGAAATCCCGTTTTTCAGCGGGGAGAGCTCTCCGGGCGCGCCGCGGGTGCCTTCCGGAAATAAAATGAGAATTTCTCCGCGTTCCAGTGCGGCGTACACCCCATCCAATACCCCGCGTTTGCCCTCGCGAGCGATCGGCAACAGTCCTAGCAGGGAAGCATACAGCTTGCTAGAACGCTTTCCTTTAAAAAAATAGTCGGCAGCGGCCGCAACCCGCACCTGATGAATCTGTCGCCCTGAAAATAAACTGAGCAGCAACAGCGCGTCGAGATGGCTGTTATGATTGGCTGCAATGATAGCGGGGCCGTGTGCAGGCAGGTTTTCCCGTCCGTACACATTTGCGCCCGCAAAAAGCAGCAAAAACAACCGCAACAGCAGGTGAAAAATTCTGCGCAGCATAAGGCAACCTCCTAGAAATAGACAAATGCAAAAATATGGAAGAACAGTGGAGAAACCAAAATCAGGCTGTCAATCCGGTCGAGAATACCGCCATGTCCAGGGATCAGCTGGCTGGTATCCTTGATATGCAAATCCCGTTTGATGGCAGAAAGAAAGATATCGCCACAGAAGCCAAATACGCCGATGACGCCGCCGAACAAAAACAGCAGCGGCAATGGGACGCCAGGCAACAAAGCCTGTCCCAGTAACGCCGACAGCAGCAGGGTGGAGCAGGCGCCTCCGGCAAAGCCAGCGATCGTTTTGTTGGGGCTGACCACCGGAATAATTCTGCGGTGCCCCAGCGTCCGGCCAAATAGATATTGGCAGATGTCATTCAGCTCGGTAAGCATGATCAGATAAAGAATCAGGTGAGTGCTGGGGATGGAAAGCTGTGGCGGACTCATATGGAGCAGATAGGCCAGATGGCTGACCGAATATAGGTTAATCATCACACCCCAATAAAGAATGCCGCTGGTTTTCAGCACCCCTTCAACCTCCTGTTCCAGGGTGATAACCACCGCGAGCAGAATAAAGATATACACCGGCACAAACACCAAAAACATAATATACCAGCCGGTATAAACGAAATAATACTGCACAGGAATGCTCAGATAGAGCAGTACCAACAATAGACGATCCTTTGGGCGAAAGGATATCATCGAGAAATATTCCTTCAGCCCCAGAAAGGAGATCAGCCCGAATAACAGGGTGGTAAGCAAAGGGTTTAACAATCCGATAAACAGCAGCGCAACCATGATGGCCCAGCTTTGGATGCGCTGGGTCAAATTGAGCCGGTCTTTTTCGGAAAGGCGCTTGCCCAGCAGCTGCACCACGACCCGTGCAATCAACAGCCCGCCACAGAGACAGAGCAAAATAAGTTGCTGGGTTTGCAGCTTAGCCATGTCCATTTCCTCCGCGCATATGCATCACCAGCTTATGACCCCGGCGCAGCAGTGTAACGCAGCATCCCAAAATCATCAGCACCAGCACAAGGTAGAAGATAAGCGAGCGGGAGATCCAGTTTCCCAGCAGCACAGCCAACAGCAGTCCCGCGACCTCCAACGCCATCCGGTGGGATTTTGCCATTGGACCGACGAATGAGATGCAGCCTTGTACCGCTGAAAAAGCCCGCAAATAAGCGGTTGCCAGCGCCAGCACGCCTGCAAACCAGCCCAGCACAGGTCCGTAGCTCTCGTGGCAGAGGTAGCCCAGTGGGACAATAAGCACCAGGTCGGAAAAGCGGTCGGGCAGCTCGTTAAACAGGTCGCCCAATGCGCTGTGGCGGCCTCCCTCGACCGCTACCATCCCATCCAGCAGATTGCACAGTAGCCGCAGCAGGATACAGGCTGCCGCACCCACGAGCAGCAGCCAGGACGAAAAATAGCGCGCTGCCAGCAGACAGCACATCCCGATCAGCGCGAACAGCACACTCATGATAGAAATTGCGTTTGGAGAAACACCGGCCTTCACCAGCAGTTCCGCCATCGCCTTCGCCCAAAAGGTCCCACGGGATTTGATAGGCCGCCGTCCCAATGTCCCCATAAAACTCCCTCTTTTCCGGTAAATTCCCCTGCCCTTCTAGCGGGCAGCTTTTTTCTCCTATGCGCATATTCTATCAAAAAATAGCCGGCTTTGCAAGCTGCGCATCGTGTTGTGCGGCACCTGTGCGCACGGCCTCAGCAAACAACAAACGGGATGGATGCAGGGTCAAAAACTTTGCGGGAAGCAAAAATATTACTTGACAATCGGCGGCACAATATGGTAAGATATAACACGTTGAGCGGTTGCTTGGCAGCTATGCGGCAGTGCTGGAATCGGCAGACAGGCACGTTTGAGGTGCGTGTGCGTTAGCGTGTGGGTTCAAGTCCCATCTGCCGCATAAATATCCCTCGCAGATGCCCTGGAAGGGGTTCGCTGCGGGGGCTTTTGCGATATATAGAAAATCCCGCTAGCACCTATGCGCCAGCGGGCAGAACGCTCAACCAACAATAGAGATAAGCTGTGCTTTAATCCGTACCAATCTGCTGAATAACCGTTGATTCTCCTGCTTTAGCCGTTGGATGCGCAGATAGTGGGCGATTTTGATTTTCAGCAGCTCAGCATTGAGCGGCTTTTCCAAAAAGTCTTCCGCTCCATTTTTAAAGCCCTCCAGCTCCACGTCAATTCCTTCCATACCACTCAAAAACAGTACCGGAATTTCATTGAGATGCGGGGTGCGTTTGAGCACTTTTAATACATCAATTCCGCTTAATCCAGGCATGATAACATCCATTAAAATTAAAGCGGGTAAGGAGCCCTTTTCCAGATAGCCCAAGGCCTGTACGCCAGATTGGGCAGTGACAATTTCATAATCCGGTTCAAGTATTGCCTTTGCAATCGCCAGATTGGTAATATCATCATCGACAATCATAATTTTTTCCATGAATCACTGCTCACTCCTATTTTGTCTTCATGCCAGTATAATACAGTCCAAGCCGCTTTGGCTGCTGATCTCTGCCGTGCAATGATTGCAGCCGCTCAAAGCGAGGATGCTATGCTGCGGCATTCCAGTCAGCAAAGCCGGTTAGGCTGTGTTTATTGTAACAT
>CAJUJI010000041.1:0-7315 GCA_910586875.1 uncultured Anaerotruncus sp.
ATGTTTGATTCTGCATAAGATCCTCCTTGATTGTAAACTTTTTTGATTTTATTAGTTTACAATAGTATAACATCAGGAAAAATTTTGTCAAGTATTTTTTTCTAACAACTGTGAACGTACGTTTATAGCGCTCTTGATTTTTCACCGAGGATCCGCTATAATGATTAACAGAAAGGTCGCACAATTTTGCATGGCTGATGGAGGATTGACAGATGGCTGAAAAAAAGACAATGCCTGTTTCGGAAAAGAAAACTAATGTGTCCCCGGAGGACAAACGGAAGGCGCTGGCAACAGCTCTGAGCCAGATTGAAAAGCAGTTTGGCAAGGGCGCGATTATGAAATTGGGACAGGACAGCATCCTGAATGTAGAGGCGATTTCTACCGGTTCGCTGTCGTTGGATCTGGCGCTGGGAATTGGTGGCGTACCGCGCGGGCGCATTATCGAGATATATGGGCCGGAGAGCTCGGGTAAAACGACGGTTGCACTGCATGTGGTCGCACAGGCGCAGAAGGCGGGCGGTGAGGCGGTATTCATCGATGTTGAGCACGCGTTGGACCCCATCTATGCGCAGGCGCTGGGGGTTGACATTGATTCGCTGTTGGTTTCTCAGCCGGATACCGGTGAGCAGGCGCTGGAAATTGCAGAAGCGCTTGTGCGTTCGGGCGCGGTTGACGTTGTTGTGGTGGACTCGGTTGCAGCAATGGTCACAAAGGCGGAGATTGAAGGGGAGATGGGCGAAAGCCATGTTGGTGTGCAGGCGCGTTTGATGAGCCAGGCGCTGCGCAAGCTGACCGGTGCAATCGGCAAATCCAACTGTGTGGTAATCTTTATCAACCAGCTCCGCGAGAAGATCGGTGTGATGTATGGCAATCCGGAAACGACGCCAGGCGGTCGTGCGCTAAAATTTTATGCGTCGGTGCGGTTGGATGTGCGGCGGGTAGAAGCGCTGAAAAATGGCACAGAGGTGATCGGCAACCGCACACGTGTGAAGGTGGTCAAAAACAAGGTTGCGCCGCCGTTCAAAGAGGCAGAATTTGATATCATGTATGGAGCCGGTATTTCTAAGGTGGGAGAAATCCTCGATCTGGCGGTGAAGCTGGATATTATAGCCCGCGGTGGCTCGTGGTTTAACTACGGGGATGTCCGCTTGGGACAGGGCCGCGATAATGCCAAAGAGTATCTGAAGGCGAATCCGGAGGTTGCAGACGAGATTGAGGCAAAGGTGCGTGAGAATGCGGATAAGCTGATTCATGTGACACCGAAATCGGGTAAAAAGCCGGTGAAAGCGGGTACTCCGGTGGTGGAACCAGAGACAACGCCAGAGGAAGAAGCAGCACCAAAGGTGAACATTGATGTGGAAACGGATGATTGAACATGACCGTCACAGATTTTCATAAGACGAGGCGCGGCCGGATTGCGCTTTATCTGGATGGAGAATTTTTGTTGAGTATGCACCCGGATGTATTTGCAGAATCCGGCATCCAAATTGGGATGGAGCTGGACGCAGAACAGGTGCAGGAGCTTGCAGAGCAGGCGGAGCTGAAAAAAGCGAAGGAAAAGGCGCTGGGGCTGCTTTCTTACAAGGAATATACCAGCAAGGAGCTGGAGCAGCGGCTGCGGCGGCATGTGGAGGAACCGGCAGCTGCGGCGGCGGTGGAACGTATGGAGGAGCTGGGGCTGATTGATGACGAGGATTATGCACAGCGGTTTGCACGGGATTTATCCAGCCGCAAGCATTATGGGCCGCTGCGCATCAAGCAGGAGATGCGTCGGCGCGGGCTGAGCAGTGAGCAGATTGAGTTTGCAACATCGTTGTTGGAGGACGACCCCCAGGAGCAGATACGGGAGATTATCCAGCGGAAATATCCGCTTGCATTTGAGGACGAAAAGGTACGCCGCCGCGCGTTTGCAGCGTTGATGCGGCTGGGTTATCCAGCCTCGGAGGTGCGCCGCGCGCTTTCGGTTACCGAATATGATTAGTGTGCTCGGTTTGATAACCGGCGGCTTCTTGCTTGTGCTGCCGCGATTGGAAAGGTTAGATAGGAGAAGGACATGTCTGTTAAGGTAGGAATGGTATCATTAGGATGCTCCAAAAATCAGGTGGATGCAGAGCGAATGCTCGCGTTGCTTGTACAAGGCGGGTATGAAATTTGCGCGGATGCTGCGGACTGTGATGTAGTAATTATCAACACTTGCGGTTTCATCGAGGCAGCAAAAAGGGAGAGTATCGAGAATATTCTCGAATTCTGCCAGCTCAAACAGCGGGGAAAAATAAAGGTGGTCGTAGTAACCGGCTGTTTGGCGGAGCGCTACCGGCAGGAGGTGGCCGATGAAATTCCAGAGGCGGATGTTGTGCTGGGCATCGGGCGTAATGCGGATATTTTACAGGTAATTGCCGCTGCATTGGGTGGACAGCGAACGGTTGCATTTGGAGAAAAGTCCGATCTGCCGTTGGAGGGGGAGCGGATATTGGCGAATCAGCCATTTTATGCGTATTTGAAGGTGGCCGAAGGCTGTGACAACCGCTGCTCCTACTGCGCAATTCCGCTGATTCGCGGCGGCTTTCGCAGCCGGCCTATCGAGAGTATATTGGCAGAGGCACAGCAGCTTGCGCGGCGCGGTGTGACCGAGCTGAATGTGGTGGCGCAGGATACCACCCGCTATGGGGAGGATCTATATGGAGAATTGATGCTTCCTAAGCTGTTGACCGAGCTGTGCAAAATCGAAGGAATACGTTGGGTGCGGGTGCTGTACTGCTATCCAGACCGTGTTACGGACGAGCTGCTTGAGGTTATGGCACGGGAGGAAAAGGTGGTAAAGTATATGGACATTCCGTTGCAGCACGCGGATGGGCGAATTCTTGCGGCGATGAACCGGCGCGGGGATTGGCAAAGCCTGCTGGCGCTGGTGCGGCGGGTACGTGAACGGGTACCGCAGGTTATTTTGCGTACCACGATGATTACCGGCTTTCCTGGAGAGGATGAGCAGGCGTTTGAGTATTTGTGTGAGTTTGTGCAACAGGCGGAGTTTGAGCGTTTGGGCTGTTTTACCTATTCGCAGGAGGAGGATACCCCTGCCGCTGACATGCCGCAGCAGGTGGACGAGGAGATCAAGCGCCATCGTGCGGAGCTGCTGATGGACATTCAATATCGGGTTCTAAAGGAATTTAATCTTACACAACAGGGGCGCCGGCTGACCGTATTGGTAGAGGGGCGCGAGGCAAACGGGCTATGGTATGGGCGCAGTTATATGGATGCGCCGGATATTGACACAAAGGTATATTTCACCAGTGAAACGGATTGGCCAGAGGGCGCTTATGTAGAGGTTTTGATCAATGGCGAGGAAGAATATGATCTATTGGGTGAAGCTGTGGAGGGAATTGGATGAATCTGCCGAATAAACTGACTGTGCTGCGTATTCTGATGATTCCTGTTTTCCTGGTTTTCATGCTGCTGGAAACGATTCCGCATCGTTACCTGCTGGCGGCAATCGTATTTGGACTAGCCTCCTTCACCGATTTTTTAGACGGCTATCTGGCGCGCAAAAGGGGGCTTGTGAGCAATTTTGGGAAGCTGATGGACCCACTGGCGGATAAGCTGCTGGTCTTTTCGGCGCTGATTTGCTTTATCCCAATCAATGCTGCCCATGCGGTATTGGTGTTCATCATCCTTGCGCGTGAGCTGCTGGTAACCTCTGTGCGGTTGATCGCCGCGGAGCAGGGGCGGGTCATCGCCGCAGACTGGTGGGGAAAGGTGAAGACCGTTGTGCAGATCGTTTGGATTTTGATGGTGCTGTTCACCTACTGGCTCTGGTCGAATGTGATGCTTTTATTTGAGCCGGTGGTGGAAAATTCCGCACCGCCGTCAGGGGTGCTGGGGTTGCTGGTGCTCTGCGATGTGTTGCAGATTGCGGTGGTAATTTTGACGTTGTTTTCTGGTTGGAATTATATTTGGAAAAACCGCGATTTGTTTTCGGATATTGGATAATAAAAGGGCTCTCGTCGTTTTAACGAGGGCCCTTTAAATTAGGCGATGTTTTCTGCAAAGATTTTCCCTGGCTTTTTGTGGAGAAACCTGCTATAATAAATATAAAATACACCATTGCATAAGGTTTGTGGCAGGAGATGAACGGTTTGAACATAGGGGTAATCGGGCTGGGGGAGCTCGGGCAGCAGGCTGCCGTACAATTGCTCAATAAGACGGCGCAGAACCTTTATGTTTACGATCCGGATGCAAGAAGTTGCCCATTGGTGGTGCAGCGATGTGAAACGGCAGTTGCTCTACTGGAACGCTGTGATATCGTGATTCTAGCGCTGGAAACCGCTGCTGATTTAACTGCGCTATGCAATGGAGTCGCTCCCTTTTTGCGGCGCAGGCATCTGCTGATTGACCTAACCGACATCAGTCCTGCATTGGCGCATACCATCGCAAATGGGATGCGCCGTTATCATGTGCGCTATTTGGAATGCGGCATTTTCGGGAGAAACGGCTTGACAGACCCGTTTTTGTTGTTTGTGGGAGGCAGCAGCACCGCCTATGCAGAGGCGCTGCCACTGCTGCGCTGTATCGCGCATGATTGCCGTTACATGGGACCGGCTGGACGTGGAAAAGCTGCACGGCTGCTTTGCCGTTGGTTGGCATATAAGCTCGAGCAAACGGTTGAGGAAACTGCAACGCTTGCAAAACGCTTTGCGTTGGGTGAGAGCTTTCCAGAAGCGTTGGCGGACTTCGTGAAGATTGCGAATCCATTGGCAGAGCTGGAAGGCAAAAATGCAGCATTTTCTATGCGGGAGCTCGAACAGGATGCGGAGCTGATGGAACGGATGATCCGGCGTGCAGATACCATGCGCTCAGAAATCGATTAAACAAGCGTAAAAGGATGACACAAAAGGATAGATGAGGAGGCAGCATATGGATGGCACAACCATTGTAGGGGTATCAGCGCGTCAGGTATTTTCCGGCAGAGGACATCCTGCGGTAGAAGCGACTGTGGTTACTGAAAATGGTGCGGTGGGAACTGCACAATGCACGGCGGGCCTTTCGATTGGAACGCATGAAATCGCGTTTACCTACGACGGCGATACCGCCTGGCGAGGAAAAGGGGTAGGGAAAGCGGTTGAAAATATTAAGCAAATAATCGCGCCTGCGTTGATTGGCAGGGACTGCTCCAAGCAGTTTGAGCTTGACCATATCATGCTGAATTTAGGCGGTCCAGACGCGAAGCTGCGCCTTGGGGGAAACGCGGTTGCCGCGGTGTCGGCTGCTGCGTTAAAGGCAGGGGCGGCTGCATTGGGAATCCCTCTTTACCGGCATATCGGCGGTGCGCGTGCGGTTACATTGCCCTGTGCGGCTTATGGATGTATCAGCGGTGGAATCCGCTATGCTGATACAGAAAAATCCGGAAGCAAACCTACCTATTCTTTTGTCGCCTATGACTTTCCTTCCTTTGAGGAGGCAACCTACGCCCTGTTTGAGGTTTTCACCGACTGGGAAGAACAGATGATTCAAAAATGGGGGCTGCGCTCTCAGGAATGCTCCCCAGCGTATACTTGCAGTGGTTTTTTCCATATTCCTCGCGGAATGGTTGCCGATGACCATTATCTGTGGGATATGGTGACACAGACCATCTGCAAAAAAGGATATGAGGGGAAAATTGGAATCCAAGGGGATTTGGCCGCCGATTGCTATTATGACCGCGAGACTGGTCGATATTGTGGACTGTTTAACGCAGAGGTGCGCACCCGTGAACAGCAGATTCAGGCGATCATTGACATGACAAGAGCATATCCTTTTGTAATCATCGAGGACCCGCTGGAAGAGGATGATTTTGAAGGGCACGCGGTTCTTGTAAAGGAAACGGGCATTCAAATTGTAGGGGACGATTTGTTTACAACAAATTCTCAAAGGGTTCGGTTTGGCATTTCAATGGGGGCTGCGAATACTGTCTTGCTCAAGGTCAACCAGATTGGTTCTATTACAGAATCGCTAGAGATGATCCAGCTTGCCCACGAGAATGGATATGGTGTGATGCCGTGCTCCTCACGCGGCGAGAGCCTTGAAATCTGTGATTATAGCGTCGGGATCAATGCGGGGACGATCCGTGAAACATCTCTGGGGTGCGCAGGCAGCCGTTTTTTGGAGATTGAACGGGAATTGGGGGATCTAGCAGTTTTTGCAGGACGCAAGGGGATAAAAGGCTGGAAATTCCAAACGGAAGACTGTGCGATAGGAGGCGAGAAAAGGTGAGCAAGACGACAATTATCGCGTTACATGCGGTTCAAGCCTATTCAGACCGGATGAAAGCCGCAGTACAGGTTACGGTGAAAACCGAGAACGGAGCAGAGGGACAAGGAATTTGCACGGCGGGAATTTCGGTAGGTTCTTATGAGACGCCATTTTTATATGATGGTGGGCCCCGTTTTCACGGCCTAGGGGTAAAAGCGGCAGCAGCAGCGGTGAATGAATTGGTTGCGCCTTGCCTGATTGGGATGGACGCCGCGAATCAAGGTGGCTGTGACTCTATTTTACAAAAACAAAAGCCGCTGATCGGCGCGAACGGAGCAGCGGCAGTATCTACGGCTATTTTACAGGCGGGCGCCCGCGCATTGGGCATCCCGCTTTATGAGCACATCGGCGGAGTAAGAGGGTTTACGTTGCCGGTTCCGGCGGCGCTTGCAGTTAGCGGGAGCACCCGCTATGGCGCAGGACTTCATGCAGGCTATAAGCCCAGCTATTCTTTTGTCGCTTATGATTTTCCAACCTTTACAGAGGCATCAACCGCATTGTGGGAGGTGTTTATGAACTGGGCCGATTATATGAAGGCACGGCTTGGAATTAAGCTTCAGCCGATTGCAGGGATGGCAATTCCGCAAGGAAAGCTGGAACATGATTATCAGCTTTGGGAGATGCTTGCTGAAAATATCGAGCGTTCCGGCTTTTCGGGCAAGGTTGGCATCCAGGTCGATTTGGCGGCGAACAGTTTTTATAATTGGCAGACACAGCGGTATGAAGGAATTTTTGATGCGAAGCCGAAGACGCGCGATGAGATGATTGCGTTAGCGGTGAAGATGGCGAAGGAATATCCATTTGTAATTTTGGAGGACCCACTGTACGAGGATGACTTTGAAGGCTTTGCAGAGATTACAGAAAAAACAGATATCGAGATTATAGGGGACGATCTGATTGCGACGCAACCCGACCGGCTTGAGAAGGCAATCCGCATGAAGGCCGGAAATGCACTGAGAATTTCCACCGGACAGATTGGCACGGTCACCGAGGCTTTTCGGGTTGCGTACAAGGCGGAGGAAAACTGTTT
>CAJUJI010000041.1:7325-18927 GCA_910586875.1 uncultured Anaerotruncus sp.
CCCTGTGGGGAACGCGGCGAGGGGATTACAGTTTGTGACTATGCGGTAGGGCTAAACGCAGGCACTGTTCGGGAAAATGGCCTTTGCTATTCGGGCAACCGTCTGCTTCAAATCGAACAGGAATTGGGAAGCAGAGGGCGTTTCTTTGGTAGGAGCGGAATGACAGGCAAACGTTTTTCTTTGCAAAACAGGGGGAATATCGGTGAGAATCTGTAACGCAGAACGTCTTTGCAACCATGGCAACCAGGAAGGCCGCCGGCATATGGCCCAAATTTTGGAAGCGGGAATGGCCGTTTGCGACCCATACCAGAATATCAAAGATTTGATTTCTTTGCAGGATTCGGTCATTCAGGTTGTCAATCCAGACTTTGAGCCGATTGGGAGCCCGCGTACAGGCGTTTGTACGTATCATCTGGACAAAGAAATTGACCGCGTTTTCTTTTTTGCGATAGGAAAAGGCTTGCAAAGGGCCGCACAAGCGGTAGAAGAAATTTTGGGAGATGTACTCACAGGCGGGATGGTTCTTTTAAAGCATGGAGATGTGTATTCTTCAAGCCGCATAAAGGTGCTGCATGGTGGACATCCCATCCCAGATGAACACTGTGTTAAAAACTGTAAACAGCTTGTGGCCTATTTAAAGTCGTTGCAGCTGACCGCCCGTGATCTTGTTTTTACTGTGGTGGGAAATGGTGTTTCCTCCCTGCTAACACTGCCGCCCGAGGAGATTCCGTTTGCCGATATTCAAGCGGTCACCCAGGTGGTACAGATTGAAAAGGGACTGCCAACCCAGGTGCTAAACCAGATTAGAAACCAGGTGGACCTGTTAAAGGGCGGGCGTATCACCCGTCTGATACATCCCGCAAAGATGGTTCATATGTTTACAATTGACCTGAACGAACCAAATGCGTATGGTGTATGTGGCTATGAAGGACATACCACCCACAATTTCTGGCTACATACACTTCCGGATATGAGCACCCCAAAAATCGCAGTTGATTTTCTAAAAAAGAACGAATGCTTTGATTTGGTTCCCAAAACAATTGTAGACTATCTTTATGGTCCAGCAAAGGAACACCCGGTTTTGGAGAAGGCAGAATTTGAAATGATGGACTGTCGGATTTTTGGAGTTATGCCTACCAAACACAATTTTCTTCCGGTTGTGATGAAAAAGGCGGAAAAATTGGGATACACACCGCATTTTCTGATGCGCAGGACATTTGTGGAGGCGGCCTGTACCGGAGAGTTGCTCAGCCGTATAGCGCTCAATGTGCAAAATGAATCGATGCCATTTACCGCCCCTTGTGCATTGGTGCTCACTGGTGAGATGCTGGTCAGTGTTGAGAAAGCATCCGGTATTGGGGGTCGCAACCAGGAGTGCGCGCTTGCGGCAGCCACGGTCATCGCAGGCAGCAAAAGAATTGTGGTCGGAGCGGTGGATACAGATGGAACCGACGGCCCAGGTGGGCGTTTCCACGAGGAGGCGTGGGCACAAGGTTGTCATTGCTTAGCGGGTGCAATTGTTGATGGGAGCACCATCCCAGCGCTTTCGAGGCATGGAGTGGATATTCGGGATGTGCTGCGAGAACATGCCACCTCCCATGCGTTGTGGGAAATTGGGGACGGCGTCCATGCTACCCAAAGCATCAGTGTGCAGGATATTGTTGTGTTGCTTATTATGGACCATGATGGGGAGATCACCGGTTAAACGGCTGAGTATCCTTTAACCATTTCAAAACCTGCTGGAATGTATAGGCGGTATGCTCCTCAATAAAAGCGGCAGTTCCCTCCTCCTTCCAGGGCGCAAGCGATCTGCCAAATTTCTTCAAATAGGCGATTAAACATGTGTTGCAAAATCCGTTGCAACATCGATGTTTTAATAAAAACAAAAAATGGAGGTCGGTAACAATGAATGCTAGAAAATTTGTGGCCCTTCTGCTAGCTGTCTTTATGGTGATGATGATTGCAGGCTGCGGCGGTACAGCTGAACAGAGTTCTGCCGCTGCTTTGTCCTCCTCCGATGCAAGTTCTGGGACATCAGCACTACAGGCAGCCTCTGCCGTCGAGGGTGGCATAAAAAAGCCTGCTGATTTCCCAAAAAGAGAGATTACCTGGATCGTTCCATTTGCTGCTGGTGGAGCCTTTGACACAATGGCCAGAACCTTGCAGCCAATTTTGAAGGAAATGTATGATGTTGACATCGTTGTGAAGAATGTGCCGGGTGGCGGCTCAGCGGTAGGGGTGACCGAGTGTATGGTTGCAAAGCCGAACGGTTACACGGTTGCAATGGGATCAACCTCTTATCTTGGATTGATTGCACAGGGCCTGATGGATGCAGAGGTCGGTGATGCAACCTATCTTTGCCAACTTTCCGAGGACCCAATGGTTTTAATTACAAAGGTTGGCGGTAAGTATGACACTGCTCAGGCTTTTATCGATGCGGCAAAAGCAAATCCTGGTACTGTTACACTGGGAAATCCAGGTACCAATAATACAAACCAAGCGCTGTCACAATTTTTAGATGAAGCATTGGATGGTGCAATTGAAGTGATTCCCTACAGCGATGGTGCTGCGCGTGCGGTTACAGAGGTAATCGGAGGCCACTGCGATGCCGCAACGATCAAACCGAATGATTGTAAATCTCAGCTTGCCTCTGGAGAGGTCCAGGCGATCGCAGTATTTGGAAAGGAACGCTTGGAGGTTTTCCCAGATGTCCCCACCTTTGAGGAGCTTGGCATTGATATATTCCCCTATGGCGACGTTGCACGGACGGTTGTCTTTGCAATTGCTCCAGCGGGAATTGATCCCGAAATTCAGGAATATTTGACCGAGATTATTTATAATGCTACACAGTCTGAAAAGTTTCAGCAGCTTGCAAAGGAAGGTGCATTTTCCTCTCCTGGTATCAAAGGCGATGCACTAGAGGTGCTGGTTGATGAATTGTATTCTGGAGCAGAAATTCTTGCTGAGAAGGTTTTTGTGAATTAAAGTTGCTTTAAAAAGATAGTCACTAAGGGGTCCTATTTACAAATAGGACCCCCTTTTTTGTATGAAAAGGCAAATAATGTTTTACTTCGCATTTCATATTGCAATTGATATTTTTCTATCACAACTCAATTCTTCTTTCGGTATAGTAAAGAAAAGAAAGTCTTCTGATCCAAATAAAGCGCCTGCTTTACCGCATGGGCAATTTCTGCTGCCTTTTGGTAGGGCGCCCCCAGAAAAACAGCCCAAAATGAATTAGCACCATGTGCAATTACCGAAACATCACCACATACTCCAATATAATTCGCTGCATCACTGAACCAGAGCTTTTGCAGCCCAAACGGCTCCAGTATTTGCTCCAAAAGCCCCAGGCTGTTACCAGGTGTATCGCTTAACCAAGGCTGCCGCTTGTCTGAAAAGCTGGCTGTCACATCGCGTACCCCGGCCTGTCGCCGCAGCCAAAATTCCATCTGAAGCTGTGATGTGCCATAGTCAACCTGTGCAGAATAAAGGCGCTTTTGAATTTGATAGAATGCCTTTTGAAACAGATAGTTTTCAAAGCAGCTCGAAAAATATTCCGGCTTTTCCTGGCCCAAATAGATGGTTGGATTTTCGCCTTGGTGCAGGTCAAAATATAGCTCGCAATCGGTCCAGTGGTGAAGAAAGCAAAGCCAGTGTGGGTCGGGCTGCCAAGAATCACTGAATCCATCCGGACAGAACAGATCCTGGTGGAAGTCTATCAGCTTGTCTACCGAGATATCAAGTCCGAAGCCGTCCCATTCGGTAATTAGCCCACCGTCATCCGCGCCCATATGCTCAAGAAAAATCCGGTAGGCAGGTGGGAAGTCTCGCCCAATTTCCCCCAGGTGGGCAGCCTCATAGAGCTGTTTTATCTGCGCGGTGCTTGCAGGTTGAATCATACTGGGCCACTCAGGATAATCCGGTTCAATATAGTCTACTAACCGTTTAAAAAGAGTGTCAAGCGGCCCTTGTGCTGGAATCCGCATGAAGGTTTCCTCCTATTCTGGCTGGCAATCCCAGGTGATAGCGGCCGCATAGCAGCCAAGGGTCAGATAGAAGATGCCCGCGAACAGGGAGGGGGCCGCCTCGACCATCCGCCCGGAAAGTGCTCCCGCAATCGTACTAATCGCGCTGCATATTGCCAGCAGTGCAAATGGCCGCCCAAATGTGACCAACTGACGCAGCCCTTTCTCAGCGTCGATGCCACCGAGTACCCGCCCATTCGCCAGCAAGAATGGAATGCAGAAGATCATCGAAAGTACAGATAACATCTGGTCGGAAACGCTGCGGATGGCGGTGTAAGCCATGAAGGTGCGCAGCAGATAGGCGGCCTGCCACAGCAGCGGAAACAGCGCAAGTGCACCGCTGACCGCTGGAAAACGGTAAACACCGCGGGCGCGCAGTGCGGTTTGCAGAAAAAACCAAACGCTTACCAATGGCGCAATGGTGGTGCAAAGCAGCCCTACTCCCCAGATAAACAGGTGAAGGACCAGCTGAACCGGCCCGTAATGGAACAGCTGCATCCGTTCAAGGGCCGCCAGATGGGAAAGAACCCCTTCGTAAGCGAACGGCACTGCTGCAACCGCGGTGAGCAGCGCAAAAAGGCGCATAGGCAGCGAGCAGTACAGGCTGGGGTCATAGGTGTGTTGCAGCAGCCCCAATAGAAACATTGCCGCAGCGAAAACACCGGCGAGCGGAAGAAAAAGGGTGGCAATTATGCCGCCGCCTTCATAAAAACCGGTGGAAGGATCAACCGCAGTGAGCTTTAAATAGATACGCAACCCGCCGCAGATGAAGATAGAGATACCCAACAGCGCACGGGAAATTTTATCATAGCTCATGGAAAAACCTCCGTCTTTTCTCTCTGTGACTGCAATACAAAAATCACAAAGGGCATTGCAATCATTTATGAATATTATACCGCGTTGGCTAAATTTGGTCAAGGAAAAGCTGGGCTATGACATAGCAGTATGGGAAAAATGGCACACCGACCGATTTTGACAAAAAATAAACCATAAAAGCTCTATCCTTATGGATAGAGCTTTTTCTTACGATTTTATACAAAGGGGAGAGTACATTGTCTGTTCAGATTGAAATATTGGACGAGCTTTGCATTGCCCGGCTGATTGGAGATATTGACCATCACAGCGCCCGCGAGTTGCGAGAGACGATTGACAATGCGGTGATTAAGGCGCAGGCAAAAGAATTGGAGTTGGATTTTCGGGAGGTAAGCTTTATGGACTCGTCCGGCATAGGGCTGGTGATGGGGCGCTATAAGCTGATGAAAGAGATGGGCGGAATGCTGCATCTGGTTAATATTGCAGGGCATCTAAAAAAGGTGATGGTGTTGGCAGGTCTGGACCGGCTAGCGATTTTGGACAAGCCGCCAGAGCATCACGCGCCAGCGAAAAAGCCTGCGGAGGAGGAAGAGGAATGAAATCTGGCAACAGCATGAAGCTGGAATTTGAAGGACGCTCGGTGAATGAGGCATTTGCCCGCACAGCGGTTGCTGCATTTGCCAGCCAGCTTGATCCCACCATCGAGGAGCTTTCGGACATCCGTACAGCGGTGAGCGAGGCGGTGACCAATTGTATTGTGCATGGCTATCGGGACCGGTTGGGCCTTGTATACATAACAGCGGGGCTATTTTCAGATAACCGAATTATCATACGTATCCGTGACAAAGGCTGCGGAATCCCCGATATCCCTAAGGCGATGGAGCCGCTTTTTACGACTGCGCCGGAGGAGGAACGCGCCGGTTTAGGCTTTGCGGTTATGCAGAGCCTGATGGATAAGGTGCGGGTGCTCTCGCACGAGCAGAAGGGGACAACGGTTATACTAGAAAAACGCATCCGCGGCAAGGAGGCATAGTTGGTGTTGGAGTGTACCGCCAGCCGTCGGGAGCAAACGATATCAAACAATCTGGGACTGGTGCACGCGTGTGCGCACCGGTTTAAAGGTCGAGGCATCGAATATGACGATCTATTTCAAGCGGGCTGTATGGGCTTGTGTAAGGCGGCGGACGCATTCGATGAGGCGCGCGGGGTGCGTTTTTCGACCTATGCGGTGCCAGTAATTTTGGGAGAGATGCGCCGCCTGTTTCGGGATGGCGGCACAGTCAAGGTGTCCCGTACTATCAAAGAGCTATCGATGAAGCTGGTGCGGGAACGGGAGGCGCTTTCCACCCAGCTAGGACGAGAGGCAACTATAAGCGAGCTGGCCCAAGCGGTTGGATTGCCGCAGGAACAGGTGGTAGAGGCACTTTGCGCTGCTGCGCCGCCGCTGTCGCTGACCGAGAGCGGCGGTGAGGGAGGCGGACAAATTGATCTGCCGGTTGACTCTCCAGAAGACCTGCTTTCGGATTTAATTTCGCTCAAGCAGGTGATTGGCAGCCTGCCGCCGAACGACCGACGCTTGATCGTACTGCGCTATTTTGCAGGAAAAACACAGGTGCAAACCGCCCAGGTGTTGGGCATGACGCAGGTGCAGGTTTCGCGGCGGGAAAAGAAAATTCTTGCAGCGCTGCGCAGCGAGTTAACCGGATAGCCAAAGGGCGGAACGCAAGTGCGTCCGCCCTTTGGTGCATATTTGATGCAGTGGGTCGTCATAGTTGGGCGATTCATGGGCGTTGCCGCCACCCGTCTACTGCCGCCGCTCGGTTGCGCCGCCAAAGAAGCGTTTTTGTGCGCCTGCGGGCGAAAGCCCACCGCTTGAAAACGCAGAGGTGTTTTCAAGTGCTTTGGTTATATCCTATGCACAGCCAGACGGTTCGGCGACAATCCTGCACACAGAGGAACAGGCCCCTTTCTGATAGAGGACAAGGGAAAGGGCGAAAAGGAGAAGCAACACACCCACACCTTTTCTGTGTTTTGATAAGGCAACGATTATTTTAGATCAAACTGGCGTCCCTCAAAGTTAGCGCGGCGTTTGATATCCTCCATGACCTTGGAAAATTCCTGCGGATTGAGCGATTGAGCACCGTCACAGAGCGCGTGCTTTGGATCGTTGTGTACCTCGATAATCAGCCCATCGGCGCCAGCGGCAATCGCTGCGCGGGAGAGCGGCTGCACCATCCAGGTGATTCCCGCTGCATGGCTGGGATCGATAACAACCGGCAGGTGGGAGTAACGCTTGAGCAGCGGAATTGCGGAAATATCCAAATTGTTGCGGATGGAGGTTTCAAAGGTGCGGATTCCGCGTTCACAGAGAATGACGTTTTCATTGCCGCCCGCCATGATGTATTCGGCGCTCATCAGAAATTCCTCGATGGTATTCGCCAGTCCACGCTTGAGCAAGATCGGTTTTTTGATGTAGCCCAGCGCTTTGAGCAGACGGAAATTCTGCATATTGCGCGCACCAACCTGAATGATATCCACCTCGTCAAAATCCTTTAGCTGACTGTCGCTCATAATCTCGGTTACGATGGGCAGCCCTGTCTGACGCTTTGCCTCAAGCAGCAGGCGAATGCCTTCCTCCTCCAACCCCTGGAAGGAGTAGGGGGAGGTACGCGGTTTAAAGGCGCCTCCCCGCAGGAAGGTAGCGCCGCTCGCCTTGACCGAGTGCGCGACACAGGTGAGCTGCTCGGCGCTTTCCACCGAGCAAGGGCCGGCGATCACCTGAAAGAACCCTTCTCCAATGGTGCGCTCTCCCACCTTGATCTGGCTGTCCAGCGGATGAAAACGGCGGTTTGCCAGCTTGTACGGCTCGGAAATGCGCTTGACATCCTCGATTGCATCATCTGCGCGCAGGTTGTCAATGTCAATGCTGGCGGTATCTCCAACCAGCCCGAGCAGGGTGGATTGTTCGCCGCGGCTATAGTGTACGGTCAGCTGGCGCGCCTCCAGCTTTGCAATCAATGCTTGTATCTGCTCTTGGTTGGCTGTTTGTTTGAGAATTAAAATCATCAGAAGTCCCGTCCTTTTTCTAAAATAATAAGCCGGCAGGCCCTTGCAATCAAAGGCTTGCCGGCTTTATACAATCGCGTAAAAGCTCAGTTGGCAGGCGGTGACAGCAAAGTAAGACCCGTATTGCAGGTGTAATACAGGTAGAAATAAAAATATGCAAACTTTGCTGTCAAACGTTCCATTTTATCCTCACAATTTTGCGATTTAAAGCGTAATGTTTTTACGGATGGAGTATAGCATGAAATTAGAAAAATGTCAACCCTTTTTCCAAGGGCCACGTCGTCAAACCTTGACGCAGGCTGGTTTGTATTATAAAATAAAATTAGAAGCAATAGAATAAAGAGGTATGATAGGGCGGCTGTGAACAAATGGGAGGAATTTTCCTATCCGGTCAACAAGGTCTGGGCAGTGATGACCTCGCTCGAGGACGATCCCTGGCGCAGCGGGCTGAGCACGGTTTAAGTATTGGAAGCAGGCCTTTGAAACCGCAGGAGGAAACCTATTTTACTGATTTAGAGCAAAAGCTCGCATATATATAAATAAAGGAGTTGACAGATCAGATGAAGGTTTTGATTGTAGGCGGCGTAGCAGGCGGCGCAGGTACCGCTGCACGACTGCGCAGAAATGATGAGCAGGCACAGATTATCCTGTTTGAAAAGGGGGAGTATATCTCCTTTGCAAACTGCGGCCTGCCCTATTATATTGGGGATGTGATCACCCAAAAGCAGGCGCTCCAATTGCAAACACCCGAGAGCTTCCGCGCGCGCTTCAATGTGGATGTGCGGGTATTTTGTGAGGTAACAGCGGTAGATACAGCCAAAAAACAGGTTACGGTACAAAACCACCGCACAGGAGAAAGCTACACCGAAACCTATGACAAGCTGGTGCTGTCGCCGGGGGCAAAACCGATACGTCCACCGATGAAGGGGATGGAAACAAATCAAATTTTTACCCTGCGTAATATTCCTGATACTTATGCGATTAAAGAATATATTAACGCATATCATCCAAAAACCTGTGCAGTGATTGGTGCAGGCTTTATCGGGTTGGAGATGGCGGAAAATCTAGCGGAGCTAGGGATTACCGTTTCGGTGGTGGAAGCAGCGCCGCATGTGATGGCACCAATTGATATGGATACCGCTCATGAGGTTCACAATTACATTCGTTCAAAAGGCGTGCGGCTTTATCTGAACAAGAAGTGCACAGAGTTTACTCCGGATACTGTGCTTTTGGAGGATGGAACAGCAGTAGCCGCAGACTTTGTAATTCTCAGTATTGGCGTTGCGCCAGAAACCGCTTTTTTACGGGATAGCGGAATTGCTTTAGGTGAGCGCGGGCAGATTTTGGTCAATGACTATCTGGAAACCTCGGTGCCGGATGTGTATGCGCTAGGTGATGCAGTGGCGGTTAAACATGTGGTTTCTGGCGCGCAGGTGGTCATTCCGCTCGCCTCCCCAGCCAACAAGCAAGGACGGATTGTGGGAGATAATCTTTGCGGTGGGAAGGTGGCCTACCAGGGCAGCCAAGGCACCTCTATTATGAAATTTTTTGAGATGACCGTTGCAGCAACCGGTGAAAAGGAGGAATCGCTCCAACGCCAGCAGATCCCATACCATAAATCCTTTACCTATTCGCCCTCCCATGCGGGCTACTATCCGAATGGGCGCATGATGTCGGTAAAGCTGCTGTTTAACGATACTGGTAAAATTTTGGGTGCACAGATTGTCGGTGGTGAAGGGGTGGATAAACGGATTGATGACCTGGCAAACGCCATCCGTTTCGGACTGACCGTTTATGATTTGCAGGCGATGGAGCTTGCTTATGCGCCGCCGTTCTCGTCCGCTAAGGATCCTGTCAATATGGCTGGCTATGTGGCGGAAAATATTCTGGTGGGAAAGATGCGCCCGTTCTATCTGGAGCAGCTCGACACTATCCCTGCGGATGCAATCCGGCTGGATGTTCGTACACCGGGCGAGTATGCGCGGGGCGCTATGGACGGATTTATCAATATTCCGCTGGACAGCTTGCGGGAACGTTTGGGAGAACTGGATTTACAAAAGCCCATCTATATTACCTGTCAAATTGGACTGCGTGGTTATCTGGCGCAGCGTATTCTAGCCCAGCATGGCGCTGCAAATACCTGGAACCTGGTAGGGGGGTACCGGATGTATGCGGCACAGGTTGCGGATCTGCGGGATACAGCCGCGGGTTTTGTGGATTGCACCCACTGTGGAATGCCGAAATAGTTAAAAGGATTATTGGCCGTGCTTTACTATTTGCAAAGCGCGGCCAAATTCTATAGAAAAACGTTGCGTTCTTATTTGGCAATACAATTTCCTCATGCTTGTAGATAAACAGCACCAATCCTTGTTAATTATAAAAATTAAATAGTTTAAATGCGTTTAATTGATTATTTTTATGGATTATCTATAAAAATGATTACAATTTGGTAACAAAAACCTCTTGAAAATCGCTTGCACCTGCGATATACTGAGTCTCGTTCCAGGGCGGTCGAACATGAACGGCTGCCGAGGACGAAGGTTAAAAACAATTTTCAGGAGGACCCTAAACCATGAAAAAAGCAATCGCAGCACTTCTCGCAGTATCCGCAATCCTTTCCGCAAGCGTAACCGCATTCGCGGACGACATAAATGTATTGGCAGACACAGGCGTAACCGACACCGGCGAGGTAAAGCCGGAGGGCGAGCCAACCAGCCTGGTATTCAAGGCAGACGAAAACGGCGTTGTATTGGGCGACGACCTGCTCGAGCCTGGCAAGGAGTATAAGTTCCCTGTCTACCTGAGCTACAATGGCACCGAGGTTGCCATGAACGACGAAAACATCAAGGACTACAAGTTCACCTACTCCCGCGTTTCCGGCACAGGCATGAAGACCATGGAGATCAAGGAGCGCAAGGACGGCTATTACCTGCATGTAGAGGCAAAGGACACCACCAGCACCAAGCAGACCGATGTGAAATACAATGTGAAGCTGGTACGCAAGTCCAACAACCTGTCGGTATTCTCCCAGGAGGTGAAGTTCACCTATGGCTATGAGGAGATGAACGACGACTATATCAACGATCTGGATAAGGGAGACATTGTAGAGATCGATTCTGAGAATCCGGTCATCACCAAGGATCAGTTCAAGAAAATTGCAAAGCTCAACGACTACAAGAACGTGACCCTGGCAGGCCCGAACTGGCAGTTTACCGTCAACGTAACCGATGAGACCACCAAGAACCTCTCCTCCAATGGCGCAGGCGTCAAAGAGGTAATGGCGCAGTTCCCAGAGCAGGACTTCAAGTTCTACTCGTTCCCAGGCAAGCCGAGCTTCACAGCAACCGGTAAGCTGGCACTGGATGTCTCTGACATCATGGATGAGTTCGATAAGCTGTACACCTACCGCTACACCGGCGGCAAGATCTACCGGATGAATGCGACACTCAACGAGGAGGACAATACCCTTGAGTTCCGCACCAACCGTCTGGATACCTTCTTTGTGACCGACAAAGCGATCACAGATGGTACCGTTGTCTCCGGCTCTGAGGTGGAAAATGATGAGACCAGCAGCACTCCAGAGGCAGACAAGAACAACCCTGGCACCGGTGCAAGCGACATGATCAACGCCGCAGTGATGGCAGCAATCGCGTCGATGACCGCTGCTGGACTGGCAATCTATAAGAAAAACGAGA
>CAJUJI010000042.1 GCA_910586875.1 uncultured Anaerotruncus sp.
GTATGGTATACTCTAATTAGATGCTGGATATGGTCATATACTGATTTTTATGTGGTAAATATTCCTGTTTGACAAAGCAAAGAAAGGATTGTTTTTAAAATGAATCAAGTGGTTGCATTTGACCTGGATGGAACGCTGAGCCAGTCGGAGGCGTTTTTGCTGCCCGCTTATCGGGATGCTGTGTCGGCGATGGGGCTTGAGCCGCAGCCGGACGCACATCTACGGCAGATGATCGGTGGCACCGTGGAGGATAATCTGGAAATTGTGATGCCCGGCCAACCGATGGAGCGGTTTCGGGAGTATCTGCATTATGTGCACGATTTTGCGCACCGGTATGTTGTACAGTGCGGCAAAACCTACCCCTGCATCCCCGAAAGCCTGGCCGAGCTGCACCGCCTGGGGTATCGGATCGCTCTATGCTCCAATGGCACCCCAGACTATATCAATTTTGTGTTGGACACGCTGAACATCCAGCAGTATTTTGACGCGGTCCAAACGAATTTGCCGGGTTGGACCAAGTCGGACCTGCTGGGCAAAATTCTGCAAGATTTTGACACCTCTGCCGCGGTGATGGTTGGGGACCGGCACTTTGATTTTCAGGCTGCAAAGGACAACCATGTTCCATTTATCGGTTGTGCTTATGGGCTGTTTCCGCAGGAGGTCACACAGGCAGATGTTGTGATCACTGCTGCCGATCAGCTTGTGCAGGCGGTTGAGCAGCTGCTGCGGTGACCGAGAAAGGCTATGACCGCAAAAAAGAAAACCCTTAACAGGGTTTTCTTTTTTGCGAAACGCACCCCCATTAGCAGCGGGCGCAAGAGATTTTAGCAAGCATGGTGCCAGCCTTTGCTTTCTTTAACCGTCCTCCTTCAAATGCAGCACCAACAATACACCGAATGGCGCGGCGAGCATCCCCACAAAGCCGGCAATTTGCAGCCCTGCATACATAGACGTGATGGTCGCGATCGGATTAAGACCAATCTGGCTGCCTACGATGCGCGGCTCTATAATATTGCGTACCACCAAAATTACCGCAAATAGCAGCAGCAGCCCCACCCCACCGGCAGTATCACCGCCCGCCAGCAGCACAATCCCCCAGGGCACCAATACCGTACCGCTGCCAATCAGCGGCAGCAGATCCACCAATGTGATAGCCGCCGCGACCGGCAACACATAGTCAAACCGCAGCAGCCACAGTCCTACGGCCAGCTGAAGAAAGGTAACCGCCATAATTATGGTATAGGCACGCGCATATTGCCAAACCGTCTCACGCAAAAAACGCTGCAAGCCTGCGATGCGGCTTGCAAAGCGGCGCGGCGCCAGCCCGCAAAGAAATTGCACCACCTTTGGATAGCTGGTAGAAACCAGCACCGAAATTACAATTGTAAAAATCGCGGTCAGCAGCAGCATCGGCAGACGCACAACCAGCCCCGCTGCCCATCCCATCAGGTGGGAGGAGCCATCGACCGCCGCCTGCTGTGCGGCACTGGTGACCGCCTCATAAAACTGATTGATGCCCTCCCCCGTTTCCGGAAAAAAGCGCTGCGCCAGCCCATAAAACCAATTGTTCAGACGCTCTAGCAACGGCGCAATATTTTGTGCGTACAGCGCTGGCAAGCGCGCAAACAGCTCATAAATCTGCGCAAGGATGATGGTGAAAAACAGCGCAACCGCACAGCCTGCCGCCAGATAAAAGACCGCCAATACCACCCCTGCACAGGCCTTTTCGCCTATACCGGTCCGCCGGTGCAGCTTCAAAACGGCAGGCCGCGCCAATGCCGCAACCCCTGCCCCCAGGAAAAACGGCAGCAGCCAGGGCAGCAAATAGTGCAGTGCAAAATATACGAATACGCCGACCATCGCCCAAAAGAGCGCAAGCATTACCAGATTTTCACGGTCCTGTGGGCGCATGGTTTCACCTCCTGACTTCTGAAACATAGTATGCTGCTATTTTCAGCAAATATAACAGCCGCTCTGTATCAATGGCAGTCCGATTCCGCTTTCTCTATTTTCCCGAATCGGTGTTTGTGAAAATCACACAATAGATTCTTGATCTGCGACAGATTATCGGGGATTGTGACGGTTTACATCTGCGGCAGGCTATGGTATAGTTGTATCTATCAGTCACACAAAAGTATTTGAGAGGTGGACATTTTGGAAGGTTCAAAGTATCTTTTGGTCGATGCGCAGGTCGTACCGGAAGTATTTGTCAAGGTGGTACAAGCCAAGATGCTGCTGGCGCAGGGCAAGGCAAAAAACTCCTCCCAGGCGGCGCAGATGGCGGATATCTCTCGCAGCGCCTTTTATAAATACAAGGATGCGGTTTATCTGTATGACGAGCGGATGAACGAAAGCATGGTCACTTTTTATCTGACGCTGGAGGACCGGCCAGGCGTACTTTCCTCTGTACTAGGGGAGCTGTACCGGCTGGGCGCAAATATTATTACGGTGAATCAAAATATTCCGGTTGACGGGGTCGCGGTTGTCACCATCGCAGCACGGGTCGGGCAGGAAAGCGCTGGCCGCAGCGAAATTTTGCGAATGCTGGGTGCGTTGGACGGAATTGTTGAAGCAAAAAGCATCTGAGCCTGTGTCATGACGCGCCGCTGTGCGTAGCTCTCATAGCAGCAACCGCCAAAGATGCGCTCCCAGGTAGGGCAAAAGGGGCGGGCGAAAGCTTTCGCTTTTGTTATCACAGGAAAGAAATCATGGAGGGACAAGGTATGAATATCGCTGTACTGGGTTATGGAACGGTCGGCTCCGGTGTTGTGGAGGTTTTCTTTAAAAACAAAGCCAATCTGCAAAAAAAAGCCGGTCAGGAATTGGACATCAAATACATTTTGGATCTGCGGGAGTTTCCGGACGATCCGCACGCCGCTTTATTTACAAAGGATTTTGCACAGATTGCGCAGGATGACTCGGTCAAGGTGGTTGCAGAGGTAATTGGCGGGCTGGAGCCTGCATATACTTTTACGAAAACCTGCCTGGAACGTGGCAAAAGTGTTGTGACCTCCAACAAAGAGCTGGTTGCGCAAAAGGGAGCGGAGCTGCTGGAAATTGCACGGGCGCATCAGGTGAACTATTTCTTTGAGGCGAGCGTGGGCGGCGGCATCCCGATTATCCGTCCGCTGCACATGTGTTTGGCGGCCAACAGCATTGACGAAATTGCCGGCATCCTCAATGGAACCACTAACTTTATCCTTACCAAGATGATTCGTGAGGGAATGCCGTTTGAAACTGCACTCGCGCTGGCACAGCAGCTGGGCTACGCCGAACGCAACCCTGCCGCCGATGTGGAAGGCCAGGACGCTTGCCGGAAAATCTGTATTTTAGCGGCGTTGTCGTTTGGAGAACATGTTTATCCAAAGGATGTTTATACAGAAGGTATTACAAAAATCACCTTGGAGGACGTTGCTTACGCTGCGGACTGCGGCTGTGTGATCAAATTGATCGGCCGCGCCAAACGCGGGGAGCATGGCGGCAAGCTATCCGCGATGGTTGCGCCCGCATTCATCAGTCATGAAAGCCAGCTCGGTACCGTAGATGACGTGTTTAACGGCATTTTGGTGCGTGGAGACGCAACCGGCGACGTGGTCTTTTACGGAAAGGGTGCCGGCAAGCTGCCAACCGCATCCGCAGTGGTCGGTGATATCATCGATTGCGCCAAAGCGACCGGCACCAGCCCTTCCTTGCGCTGGAATCCATCGGAGGGCGGCAATGTTGCCAGCCGGGAGGAGAATGTTACACGGATGTATCTGCGGCTACAATCGGATACGGTCAAGCTGCCACAAGCGGTGGGCAAGCTGTTCGGAGAGGTACACACACTCAATCGGGCGGGGCAAGCTGCGGACGAATACGCCTGCATCATATCCGAACGGCCCGAACATGAGATTGATGCTGCGATTGCAAAACTGGAAGGGATGGGCGTCACGCTCATGGGCAAGGTTCGGGTGCTGGATTATTGATGGTTCGGTTAAAGATTCCGGCGACCAGCGCCAATATTGGCCCCGGCTTTGATTCTATCGGGCTTGCGGTCAATTTGTATAACACTGTCACGATGGAGGAATGGGACAGCTGCGTTATTGAATCGCTCGATGGGGTAGCGGTGCCCTGCGATGAAAACAACCTCATCTACTCCACCGCCCGCCAGCTTTACCAGCTATGCGGGGTGCCTTTTCGCGGGCTGAAGATTGGACAGGTCAACCATATTCCCTTTGCGCGAGGATTGGGAAGCAGCTCCGCCTGTGTCATCGGCGGGCTGAAAGGGGCAAACACCCTGATGGGAAAGCCCGTTTCGGATAACGAGCTCATCAATCTCGCCGCCAGTGTGGAGGGACACCCGGACAACTCCACCCCTGCGCTGCTGGGAGGACTGGTAACCGCGGTGCTCGATCAGAACAAGGTTTATTATGTCAAGCAGGAGATTAAAAACGACCTGCATTTTGTCGCCATCATCCCTGATTTTGAGCTCAAAACCAGCCAGGCGCGCGCGGTGCTGCCAGACTCGGTCCCGCGCCAGGTGGGAGTCTTCAACCTTTCGCGCGCGGCGCTGATGTCGGTTTCACTTTACAGCGGAAATTACCAGAACCTTCGCATTGCGGCAGACGACCAGCTGCACCAGCCTTACCGGTTAAAGCTGATTCCCAATGGACAGTGGGTGATGGAAAACTGCTATAACCTGGGCGCTTATGCGGCGTTTATCAGTGGTGCGGGCTCTACATTGATGGCGATTGTGGACGCAAAGCGAATTGACTTTGGCGACTGCATTTTGCGGCGCCTGCACGAACAAGGATTAAACGGCTGGCAGGTGCGCACCTTGTCCATTGATAACACCGGCACACAGATAGAGGAAGAACAAGCTTGATATGGGAGGAATTGCCATGAATTTAATAGTACAGAAGTTCGGCGGAACTTCGGTACGGGATGCGCAGCGTATTTTGAATGTCGCGCGCATCATCACCGACACCTATCAGAAGGGCAATAATGTGGTTGCAGTGGTATCCGCACAGGGGGACACCACCGACGACTTGATTGCCAAAGCGATGGAGATTAACGAGCACGCCTCAAAGCGGGAGATGGATGTGTTGCTCTCAACCGGCGAGCAGATTTCCATGTCGCTGCTGGCGATGGCGATTGAAAAGATGGGCTTTCCGGTCATCTCCTTGACCGGTTGGCAGGCAGGCTTTTTAACCGACTCCACTCACGGCGCTGCACGCATCCGCCGCATCCACAAGGAGCGGGTGGACAACGAGCTTTCCAAGCGGAACATCGTGATTATCGCAGGATTTCAGGGGATGAACCGTTACGACGATATCACCACGCTAGGGCGCGGCGGCTCGGATACCAGCGCGGTTGCGTTGGCAGCAGCGCTACATGCCGACCTCTGCCAGATTTACACCGATGTGGATGGCGTATACACCGCCGATCCGCGTCTGGTGCCAGAGGCGCATAAAATGGATGAAATCACCTATGATGAAATGCTTGAGCTGGCGACGCTGGGAGCAGGCGTATTGCACAACCGCTCGGTAGAAATGGCGAAAAAGTACAATGTGAATTTAGAGGTTCTTTCCAGTCTAACACAGAATCCCGGCACCAAGATTAAGGAGGTTGTCAAAGTGGAAAAAATGTTGATCAGAGGCGTCGCAAGAGATAATGATGTCGCACGCATCTCTATTCTGGGGGTGCCGGACCTTCCAGGTATTGCGTTTAAGATTTTCTCGCGGCTCGCAGCAAAAAAGGTCAACGTTGATATTATTCTACAATCCATCGGCCGCGATGACACCAAGGATATCAGCTTTACCATCTCCCGCGCCCACAAGGAGGAGGCCTTGGCTGTGATGGAGGCCATCAACGAACAGTTCGGCGGCAAGGGGGTCATCTGCGATGACAACATCTCCAAGGTCTCGATTGTAGGCGCAGGAATGCAGAGCAACCCAGGCGTTGCCAGCAAGATGTTTGAGGCGCTCTCGGAGGCCAACATCAATATCCAGATGATCTCCACCAGTGAGATTAAAATTTCCGTGCTGGTCGCGTTGTCCGATTCCGACAAGGCAGTCAACGTAATTCATGACGCATTCGACCTGTAACATTTAAACACCTAAAAAACCAGCCTCGTCTTACAGCGAGGCTGGTTTGCTTTCATGCACTTTTATCAGATGTGCTGTAATAATTGTGTAGCTATGTGCATTGACCGTTATTCTACAAGCCCCTGCGCTCGCATACCAATTTTTTCCGACTCTTTCTATCACCGTGTCTTTCTCCAAAATTTTTGCCTTGCACCACTGTACCACATCGTCAACCTCTAGCAATAAATTCCGCTTGATCCGTTGTGCCCCCATCTCGGTGGTATGCAGCCTTCCAATATTCTTAGTCAAATCGTTCATTTTATACCCTTACCATTCTCCGAAAACAAACAGCCCCGCCATAAGGCGAGGCTGTTATCATCTTCCAGCGTTCTATTAAACGAAACGTCCGGGGTTAATTTTGATGCCAGGGCCCATTGTGGTAGCAACCACACAGGATTTGACATACTGGCCTTTTGCAGCAGCAGGTTTTGCCTTTACAATCGCGCCCAGCAGGGTATCAAAGTTCTCCTGGAGCTTTGCAGCGCCAAACGAAACCTTACCAATCGGGCAGTGGATGATGTTGGTCTTGTCCAGACGGTACTCGATTTTACCAGCCTTTGCATCGGTAACAGCCTTTGCAACATCCGGAGTAACCGTACCAGCCTTCGGGTTCGGCATCAAGCCGCGCGGTCCGAGGATTTTACCCAGACGGCCGACAATACCCATCATATCCGGCGATGCGATGACAACGTCAAAGTCCATGAAGTTTTCCTTTTGGATGCGCTCCATCAGGTCCTCTGCGCCGACGATCTCTGCGCCAGCGTCCAGCGCAGCCTGCGCCTTGTCCGCTTTGCAGAACACCGCTACACGAACATTCTTACCGGTTCCGTTGGGCAGTACCACCGCGCCGCGTACCTGCTGGTCCGCGTGACGGGAGTCAACGCCCAGGCGGACGTGAACCTCAACGGTCTCATCGAATTTTGCTTTGCCGGTCTGGGTACAAAGCTCCAGCGCCTCGGCTGTATCATACAGCTTGAGTTTCTCAATCAGTTTTGCACTATCGGAATATTTTTTACCGTGTTTCATTGAAAATCATTTCCTCCTTAGAGTGGTAATTAACGGAATTTTCCTCCCACCCGAGCGCTTAATCTACTACCTCGACGCCCATGCTGCGGCAGGTTCCTGCAATCATGCTGATTGCACTGTCGATGTTTGCCGCATTCAGGTCGGGCATTTTTGTCTCGGCAATCTTCTGAAGCTGCTCTCTGGTAATCTTGCCAACCTTGGTCTTGTTGGGGACGCCGGAGCCACTGTTGAGATTCAGCGCCTTCTTAATCAAAACAGCCGCAGGCGGTGTTTTGGTAATAAAGCTAAAGGAACGGTCCGCATACACAGTAATGACAACCGGAATAATCAGGCCCACGTCATTTTTGGTACGCTCGTTAAAGTCCTTAGTAAACGCCATGATGTTTACGCCATGCTGTCCCAGTGCAGGACCAACCGGCGGTGCAGGGGTTGCTTTCCCTGCCGGAATTTGCAGCTTGATATAGCCGACTACCTTTTGAGCCATGTTAAAAGCACCTCCAAAATTAGTGGTTCATTTCGGGCGGCAGCATCCTGCCAACCCTCCCACAAGCTGGCCTTTGCCAGCTCATATTGCCGGATTTACACCAGCATCCTCATAAAAGATTAGTCCAGTGGTTCGATTTGGTAGAGCTCCAGTTCGACAGGCACCTCTTTGCCCATCATCGAAACGGTTACCCGTACCAGCGCGTTTTGCAGATCGATTTCGTCCACCACGCCGATAAATCCTTCCAGATATCCGTCGGCAACTCGAACCGAATCGCCAACCGCGAAATTGACCTCGATATTTTTCTGTTCGACGCCCAGCCGCGCGACCTCCTCCTCTGTGAGCGGGACAGGCTTGCTGCCCGGCCCCACAAAGCCGGTGACGCCGCGGATGTTGCGCACCACATACCAACTATCGTCGGTCATAATCATCTTCACAAGCACATAACCAGGGAAGATTTTGCGCTCTACTTCGCGTTTTTTCTTGTCTGTGACCTCTACGACTGTTTCAGTAGGTACCTTGACCTCACCAATCAGGTCGTGCAGCTTGCGGTTTTCCACCGCCTTTTCAATGTTTGTAGCCACCTTATTCTCATAACCGGAATAGGTATGAACCACATACCATCTCATAGTGTCCGACACGCCGGCACCTCCTAAATCAAATCATCATCAAAGCCAAGACCGGTTTCAGATAAGGCCAACGAACAGCTGGAGCAGCCCGCCCGCAATGGTATCCAGCGCCGCAACGACCAACGCCGCTAGCACCAGTACACCGATTACGATTGCGGTGTTTTTCACAATATGGGCTCTATCCGGCCAGACAATTTTTTTCATCTCGCCTTTAATATCCCTGAAAAACAGTTTCGTCCGCTCGATAAAGCCGGGTTTTTTCTGTGCCGCATTATCTGCCATAATAAACCCTGCCTTTCACCTTACTTTGTTTCCCTGTGTAGTGTGTGCTTCCGGCAGAATCTGCAATATTTCTGCATTTCGAGCCTGTCCGGATCGTTCTTTTTGTTTTTCATCTTGTTGTAGTTGCGCTGCTTGCATTCTGTACAAGCCAGAGTGATTTTTACTCTCATTTTCGGCACCTCCTGATAATACCGGAATTTTTTGCCTCCCTCATGAAAGGAAACACTGTGTTTTTGGACATAAAAAATAACCCTTTTAAGAGGTGTGCTTATTGTAGCATATTCGTACAGAGCTCGTCAAGGCTTTTTTCGGCGATTGTGGAATATTTTGTGAAAGTTTTTGCCGCACAGCATCGGAAAAGGAGCCGCCTTGCAGCGATTTGTAGCAGAGTCCCAGTTTTCGCTGCCTGAAAGCTTGTTTCCCAGACAACTGCTACAAATCCGTTTGTACGCCCTTGCGTGCTATTTTCAGTTGTGATAGAATATAAATTGTATGATTTTACAATGATTAGAGGGATTACTTTGAAAAAGAAAACGGTCGCAGTGCTGTTTGGCTCGATTTCAAGTGAATATGAAGTTTCCCTGCTTTCAGCAGCATCGGTGCTGCGCAATATTCCGCGCGCATCCTATGATGTGGTGATGCTCGGAATTACAAAGGATGGACGCTGGCTGGAATACACCGGCGAGATCGACCTGATCGAGCAGGATCAATGGCAGCAGAGCGGCTGCACCACACCGGCAATCCTCTCGCCCGACCGTTCGGTGGGCGGTATCCAGCGTTTCACCCCCAACGGTGTCGAGACGGTAAAAATTGACCTTGTATTTCCTGTGCTGCATGGCGAGCACGGCGAGGATGGCACGATGCAGGGCCTTTTGGAGTTGACCGGCATCCCCTATGTGGGTTGTGGTGTGCTTGCCTCCTCTACCTGCATGGATAAAGAAATCACACATATTTTGCTCGAGCAAGCAGGGATTGCCACCGCCGCTTACGAGGTGGTCACACAGCCGATGCTCGAACAGTTTGCACAGCTGGAGCAGCGTTTGGCAACAAAGCTGGGCTATCCTGTTTTTGTAAAACCGGCGAACACCGGCTCTTCGGTTGGCGTCAGCAAGGTGCGCAGCGCGGATGCGTTGCGCGATGCGTTAGAAACCGCGTTCCGCTACGACCGCAAGGTGCTCGCAGAACAAGCGATGGTCGGCGCGGAGGTGGAATGCGCGGTGCTCGGCAATTACGAGGACTGCATCGCGTCGGTGGTGGGCGAGATTGTGCCGCACCATGAATTCTACGATTACGCAGGGAAATACCTGGACAATTCCAGTGATTTGTATATTCCGGCGCGGATTGCAAACGAGGTCTCTGAGCAGGTCCGCACGACCGCCTGCCGCGCGTTCGCGGTGATGGGCTGCACAGGACTTGCGCGGGTGGACTTTTTTGTGCTGCAAGACGGCAGCATCCGCATCAACGAAATCAATACAATTCCTGGTTTCACCTCCATTTCGATGTACCCAAAGCTGTTTGACACAGCAGGAATTCCATACGATCAATTGATCGACCGGCTGCTCCAGCTCGCACAAAAAAGACACTAGGAGCAAAGCATGATCGAAAAAACCGCCTGCTACTCCTTTTTTCTCATCCAAAGCGCCGGCGAGCTGGACTTTCACAAGGGCTTTCTGCCAGAGGAAAACAGCGCGTTTTTGCCCAGTGAAATTACAAAGCTATTGGGAATAACGCCTTTTCGTACACACACCATCGGCGCCCTAAAACCCAATGGCAAAAGCCGCTATAATTTTTCCGCGTGGTATGGCTGCAAGCAGACCGAGCCGGAAACCAGCCGGTTTGACCAATGCTGGGAAATTGTCCAACAGTTACAGCCGCATATTCAAGCATTGAAGGAAATCAAAGCGCAATATCGTGTAAATTTCAGCATTCAAATTTTTCCTTGTTCCAAAAACGAGGGGTGCGCGGTCATTGGATTTTCGCAGGAAATAATCAAGTTTTGCTATTTGACAGGAACCGAACTTGTGGTGGATATGGTTTGTTATCAGGATTAAGCATTCTGTTGTGATGGAGGTTTTTATGGACAATCGCGCCATTGGTATATTTGACTCCGGGCTGGGGGGCCTCACTACGGTAAAGGAGATGCAGCGGCTTTTGCCGCAGGAGCGCATCATCTATTTTGGGGATACCGGACGGGTACCCTATGGCTCCCGCAGCCGTGAAACCTTGCGCAAATACGCGATGCAGGATGTAGCCTTTCTCAAACAGTTTGACTGCAAGCTTATTATTGCTGCCTGTGGGACTATCAGCTCGGTGTTCACGCCGGAGATGCAACAGTCGATCGGCGTTCCATTCACAGGGGTCGTACAGCCCACCGCGCAGGCCGCCTGCGCGGTCACAAACGGGCGCATCGGTGTGATTGGCACCTCGGCAACCATCCATTCCGGTGCATACGGGCGGGCTATTCGCGCGATCAATCCAAACGTACGCACCTTTGGGAATGCCTGCCCGTTATTTGTGCCGTTGGTGGAGAATGGATTTGTTCAGCCGGACAATGAAATTACCACACGGGTGGCGGAGATCTACCTAAAGCCTATCCAAGAAGCACAGGTGGATACATTGATTCTTGGCTGCACCCATTATCCATTGCTCACGCCGATTATTGACCGCTTGCTCAATTCCCAGGTGACCCTCATCAACGCAGGAGAACAGGCGGCGCGCTGGGCACAAAACTATCTGATGAGCAATGACCTGCTGGGGGATGGAGACGGCGCCTGTGAATATTTTATCAGCGACACCCCCGAGCTTTTTGCAGAAACAGCCGGCATCTTTTTGGGCGAGCCATTAAAGGATATTACGCAGATTAGCATTGAAGAGCTCCAGGCAGCAATATAAAGCAGAAGGATGGAAATGGTATGAAAAAGGACGTACTCATTGAAATTAAAGGAGTTTACCGCCAGGGCGGAGAGGAGGACCAAATCGAGCTGTGTACTGTTGGCTCCTATTACCGCCGCAACGGGCATTATTATATTGCTTATGATGAATCGGAGGCGACCGGCTTTGAGGATACCCACACCGTGCTCAAGGTGGAGGGCAGCGATCGGGTGACGCTGATCCGGTCCGGCAGCACCAAAAGTCAGCTGATCATCGAGCGCGGCGTGCGCCACCAGTGCCATTATGATACGGGGCTGGGGTCCATGACCATCGGTGTTTCAGGAAATCGGGTGGTTTCCCTCCTGAATGATGATGGAGGCCGGTTGGAATTCGCCTATACTTTGGATGTGAACACCTCGCTTGCCAGCGAAAATGCGGTATTTGTGCAGGTGCATCAATCCAGTATTTCATAAATTTTTTGCAGCACGGCAAAAAGCCCCAGTAGAAATAAAATAGGGATGTGTAAAAAAATGACCAATCCGGTTTTTGAGACAAAACAAAAATTGCTTTCGCTGGTTTCAGAGGCGATACAGCAGGCGATCGCTGCGGGTGAGCTGCCCGCCTGCGAGACCCTGCCGGAATTTGTGGTGGAAATTCCGGCGGATACCACCCACGGAGATTTTGCTACCAACGCAGCAATGACCGGTGCGCGCGCCTTTAAGAGCGCGCCGCGCAAAATTGCAGAGGCAATCTGCAAACACCTCACCCTGGATGGCACCGACTTTGAACGGGTGGAGATCGCCGGTCCAGGATTTATCAATTTTTTCCTGGGAAAGAAGTGGTTTGCTGAGGTTGTACAGTCGGTGCTGAACGCTGGCACAGACTACGGCCGCACCGATTACGGCAAAGGTGAAAAGGTGCAGATTGAGTTTGTTTCCGCCAACCCGACCGGCCCTATGCACATGGGCAACGCCCGTGGTGGCGCAATCGGAGACTGTTTGGCATCCGCAATGGATTGGGCGGGCTATCAGGTAACCCGTGAATTTTATGTCAATGACGCAGGCAACCAGATTGAAAAATTTGGCTGCTCGCTGGAGGCGCGCTATCTGCAAATATTCCGGGGAGAGGATGCAGTGGCCTTCCCAGAGGACGGCTACCACGGCGATGATATCCGGCAGCGTGCGCAGGAGTTCGCCGAGCTGCATGGTGAAAGCTATCTGGAGGTGGACAGCGCCAGCCGCCGCCAGGCGTTGGTGGATTATGCGCTGCCGCGGAATATTGAGAAGCTCAAGGCGGATTTGGAAAGCTACCGCATCTTTTACGATGTTTGGTTTTTGGAGAGCCAGCTGCATCACGGCGCGATTGACGCGGCGATTCAGCGCCTTTCCGAGCGTGGCATGACCTACGAAAAGGAGGGCGCACTTTGGTACAAGGCGACCGAAAACGGCGGCGAAAAGGATGAGGTGCTCATCCGTGCCAACGGCTTCCCCACCTATTTTGCGGCGGATATCGCCTACCACTACAATAAATTCGCGGTCCGCGGCTTTGAGCGGGTGATCAATGTTTGGGGCGCGGATCACCACGGGCATGTGGCGCGGTTAAAGGGTGCGATGGACGCAATCGGGCTGGACGGCAGCAAGCTGGACATCATCCTCATGCAGCTTGTGCGGCTGATGAAGGACGGACAGCCCTACAAAATGTCCAAGCGCACCGGCAAGGCGGTTTCGCTGACCGATCTGATCGAGGATGTGCCGGTAGATGCTGCGCGTTTCTTTTTCAACATGCGCGAGCCAAACTCCACCTTTGATTTTGACCTGGATTTGGCGGTTGAGCAGACCGCACAGAATCCGGTTTACTATGTACAGTACGCTCATGCAAGAATCTGCTCGATTCTGCGCAAGCTTGAGCAGGAACAGGTTTTGGCGCGCTGCTGCTCCTGTGGAGAGCTCTGCCAGCTCTGCGGACCGGATGAGCAACAGCTGATCCGCTGTCTGGCACGTTTTCCGCAGGAGATTGTCGATGCCGCACGCTGCTATGACCCCGCTCGTTTGACCAAATACGCAGTGGAGCTCGCAACCGCGTTCCACCGGCTGTATACCACCTGCCGGATTAAAGGAGAGATCGAACCGCTGATGCAGGCGCGGCTAAATCTTTGCATCGCCACCAAGACGGTGCTTTGCAATGTGCTGACACTGCTGAAAATTAACGTTTTGGAATCAATGTAAACTACAGATCAATTGGCGCAAGCCGGAAAGGACACTAAAACGATGAACCAAACCGATCGATTACGTCTGCCGCTGCTGCTGGATGGCGCAACCGGCACCGAATACATGAAAGAGGGGCTGCCCAGCGGAGTTTGTGTAGAACAGTGGGCGGCGCAGCATCCCGAAGTGGTTGGCAAGGTGGTCTGCGCCTATGCAGATGCGGGCAGTGATGTGGTTTATGCACCGACCTTCCTGGCCAATGCGGGCAATCTGGCAAACTATGGCCTACAGGACCGGGTGCAGACGCTTAACTGCGAGATTGTAAGCATCGTCCGCACAGCACTGGGAGAGCGAAAGGTTTTGGTTGCTGGGGATATGTCCACCACGGGGCTCATGTGCGAGCCATTTGGAGAGACCGAGTTTGTGCGCCTCATCGAAATTTACGAGGAACAGGCAAAGGCGTTGGCACAGGCCGGTGTGGATTTGCTGGTGATTGAAACAATGAGCTCGCTTGCCGAGTGCCGCGCCGCAGTATTGGCTGCGCGCAAAACCGGCTTGCCTATTCTGCTGACCATGACGGTGGACAAGGAAGGGCGCACCATGTGGGGAGATGACCTGCTTGCTTCCATGGTGGTGTTGCAGGATTTGGGAATTGCTGCGTTTGGAATGAACTGTTCCGAGGGGCCGGAGGATATGGTTCCGCTGTTCGAGCGGATCGCCCCTTATGCAAAGGTCCCACTGATTGCAAAGCCGAATGCCGGAAATCCGGTGTTGACACCGGTACAGTTCAGCCATAAGGTTGCAAGGCTGATGCGTCGCGGCGTCAAAATAATCGGCGGTTGCTGCGGGACCGATCCGGAATACCTCAGCGCATTGCGCCATATGCTGGATAGCTTTGACATTGGCAAGGTGCAGATTCCTCCGGCCGATTATGAAATTTTGGTGGCTGCGCGGGATGTGTACTATTTGGACAATGATTTGGAGTATTCCGAGCCGGTTACCTGTGAGCTGGATATGGCGGATACCCTGCTAGAGATGACGCATGAAAACTGTGACGCCGTGCTGGTGCGGTTGGATACACCGGATGACGGCTACCATTTCTCATTAAATGCGCATATGCTTGACATGCCGGTAGCATTTGAATCGGAATCGTTGGAGGCGCTGGAAAGTGCACTGCTGCATTATAACGGCAAGGCAATTGTTGTCTCCACCTCCTGCGAGATTGATAAGGAGGATTTGCAAACGCTGGCGGAGCGTTATGGAGCGATTGTGATGTGATACCAACGGCAACCCAAAAATTTTGCCGCTCTCTTTTGCGCCGATTGCAGCAGCAAAAGAGAGCGGCGCTAGCTCAAAAGCTTTCAAAAAGCCTCTCGCCAAAAAAAGAAAGCCCTGAGCGGGCTTTCTTTTTTCCTTTTATTTTTCCTGTCCCAACGCCTTGACATATTCCTCTGTTTTGCCAGTGATATAACCCAGCGCCTCAAAGTAGGTGTCAAGCATATAGTCCATAGCACCCTGTGGATCATAGTAGGGGTTTACCTGGTCATCATTCTGCGCCTTTGCTTCCAGATGCCGCCGTGTGTAAAGCAACGCAAGGTCCTGAATAATATGGGCCATATCAAATTGTTTGTCGTTAAGTACCATTCGGATAGACTCCTTTCAGTCGCCAGCTGGCTTTTTTTTTATTATACAAATAAATCGTACACTTGTAAAGGTTTCGGGGATATGATAAGATAAAGTTTACAAGATTTGTGAGGGATTGAGAGGAGTTGCAATTTTTAAATGAACCGAACGATGAAGACAAGCACCTTGCTACGCCGCTTTGCGCCATATTTTAAACCGTACTGGGGTATTTTGGCGCTGGATTTATTTTGCGCGGCATTGACCACTGTTTGTGAGCTAGTGCTGCCGCTGATGGTACGCTACATTACCGATACGGGTATGAACGATATGGCGAAGCTGACCACCAGTATCATCCTGCGAATAGGCGCACTTTACCTGCTGTTGCGGATGATTGACACCTGCGCCAACTACTATATGGCGCGCACCGGCCATGTGATGGGCGCGCGGATTGAAACCGACATGCGCCGCGATTTGTTTGCACATCTCCAGCAGCTCTCCTACTCCTATTACGACAACACCAAGGTTGGACAGCTTATGGCGCGTATCACCAGCGACCTGTTCGACGTAACCGAGTTCGCTCATCACTGCCCCGAGGAATTTTTTATTGCAGGCTTAAAAATTACCGCCGCATTTCTCATTTTGGCACAGACCAACCTCTGGTTAACCTTGATTATCTTTTCCATCATCCCACTCATGCTGGTTTGCTCGATGTATTTTAACGGCCGGATGCGCCAGGCGTTCAAAAAAAGCCGCAACCAAACCGGAGAAATCAACGCCCAGGTGGAGGATAGCCTACTGGGTGTGCGGGTGGTCAAATCGTTTGCCAATGAAGGACTAGAGCAGGAAAAATTTGAGGAGGGCAACCGCGAATTTCTCGCTATCAAAAAAGAGCAATACCGGTATATGGCAGGCTTTCAAAGCACAACCCGCACCTATGATGGTGTGATGTACATTGTTGTGGTGGTCGCTGGCGCGTTGTTCATGATTCATGGCAAAATTACTCCGGCAGATTTGATGGCTTATCTGCTGTATGTCACCACCCTGCTCACCTCGATTCGGCGGATTGTGGAGTTTACCGAGCAATTCCAGCGCGGGATGACCGGCATTGAGCGTTTTATCGAGGTAATGGACGCAACCGTAGAAATCGAGGATGCACCGGACGCCCAGGAGTTAGGCGAGGTGCAGGGCGAGATTGTATTTGAAAACGTCAGTTTTCATTATGCCGGCGATGCACATGAGGTGCTCTCGCACATCAATTTGCAGGTAAAGCCAGGGGACAGTGTCGCATTGGTGGGACCGTCCGGCAGCGGAAAAACCACCCTATGCAATTTATTGCCGCGCTTTTATGACGTAAGTGACGGCCGGATTCTAGTGGACGGGAAGGATATCCGCAAGCTGACCCTCCAATCGCTTCGCCGGCAGATTGGTGTTGTACAGCAGGAGGTTTACCTCTTTGCAGGCAGTGTTTACGAAAATATTGCCTATGGAAAGCCTGGCGCTACCCGCGAGCAGGTGATTGAAGCGGCAAAATTGGCGGGTGCACATGAGTTTATTATGGAATTCCCGCAGCAGTATGATACCTATGTTGGGGAACGTGGGGTGCGCTTGTCCGGAGGCCAAAAGCAGCGCATCAGTATTGCGCGTGTATTCCTGAAAAACCCGCCGATCCTGATTTTGGATGAAGCAACCTCTGCACTGGATAACGAGAGCGAACGGATTGTGCAGCAGTCGCTGGAAAAGCTGGCACAGGGACGCACCACCTTTACAATCGCACACCGGCTGACCACCATCCGCGGTGCACAGATGATTTTGGTGCTGACCGAGGACGGAATTGCCGAACAAGGCACCCATGAACAGCTTTTAAGTAAGGGCGGAATTTATGCGCGGCTGTATGGAATGTACACCACCCAAAAATAACACAGCCGTTTTATCACCGCCATTTGCCTTTTATCGATAGGCTGTCAGGTACTCGCAAACGCATACGAAAAAATTCACCGGTCTTTAAAGAGCCGGTGAATTTTTTGTTATCGCGATAGAGTCCGATAGCAACATGCAAAAACGCTGGACTTATCCGATCCCTCCATAATAAACTCCGAGGATCAGTACCAAAACCGTCAGAATACAAAACACATATCTTGTCATAAATTCCAACCAGCCGCCTATCGGCCTTTCTCTTCCCTTTTGCAGCTGCTCACGCACAAATTTCGGACCATAAACCCAATAGAACAGGATACCCGCCAATCCGGCCCCAAGCGGACAAATATAGATGGACACAAAATCCATCCAATCACTGACAATGCCTTGAATACCGATGCTGACCACAATCCCGACTGCGGCGATGGACAAAACCGCCTTGCCGCGAGAAAATCCAAGACGTTCCTGAAGTGTTGCAATCGGTGCTTCATACAGATTGATCAGCGAGGAAAGACCCGCAAAAAACACCGCGACAAAAAAGATGATCACTAGAACGCGGCCACCCGGCATCCCTCGAAAAAGATTCGGCAGAAAAATGAACATCAAACCTGGGCCGCCCTGCGAGAGCTTCTCACCGGCGGTTGCCATCGCTGGAATGATGACCAGCGCCGCCAGCATTGCCGCCAATGTATCAAACAGCGCAACCTTCCAAGCGGAACCGATGATATCGGTATCCTCTTTCAGATAGGAGCCATAAATCAATGTTCCATTTCCAGCAAGTGACAGCGAGAAAAATGCCTGCCCCAGCGCGAACACCCAGGTTTTGGGGTCCGCCAGCATCACAGGATCGATGGTAAACAAATAACGGTATCCATCCAATGCGCCGGGCAAGGTCAAAATATAAATTGCAAGCCCTAGAAATAATGCAAAAAATAGCGGCATCATAATATTATTTGCCCGTTCGATGCCGGACGCAATCCCTGCCGCCATAATTAGAAAGGTGATTGCCAATCCTAAAATCTGCCAGAAATTGTTTCCAAGGGTGCAGGCAGTCGCGTTAAATGCAGCAGCATAGCCTGACACATCCTCTGGCGCCAGCGTCGCACCGGTAAAAGCGCCCAACATATACTTTAAAATCCAGCCAACGACCACCGAATAGCCAATGGCAAGCGCCAGAGAGCCAAAAACCGGAATGAGACCAATCATGGCACCAAGCTTCTTATCCTTGCCGCGGCTGGCGACCGCCTGCTCAAATGCGCCGACCGGGCCGGAACGGGTTGCGCGACCGAAAGCCATTTCGCCAATCACACCAGAAAAGCCGATGACCCCAACAAACAGGAAATAGGGAATCAAAAACGACGCGCCGCCATAGCCGGACACACGGCCAGGAAATAGCCAGATGTTCCCCATTCCAACCGCGGAGCCGATACAAGCTAAAATAAATCCCCAGCGTCCGGAGAAGCCATCCCGTTTGGAGGAAGTCGCACCAACAGAATTCTTTCCATTCATAGATAATACCTCATTTAATA
>CAJUJI010000043.1 GCA_910586875.1 uncultured Anaerotruncus sp.
TTTTGCAGAATTTGCCACGATATGGCGGCTCTTAGGCCAGAGCAAAAGGCTGGCGAAACTTTTGCAGAATTTGCCATGATATGGCGGCTCTTAGGCCGGAGCAAAAGGCTGGCGAAACTTTTGCAGAATTCGCTGCGCAGTGGCGGTTCTTAGGCCGGAGTAGAAAGTCCGAGATAGCTGCACAGATGATAAATCGTATTAAATCTTTTGGGTATCAAATAGGTTCTTAGAGAGGGAGCGAAAAAATGGATGAAAAAGCAACGATGATTGTCGGGCTGACCGGTCAAACCGGTGCGGGAAAATCGACCATTAGCCGGATGTTCTCCGAACGCGGGATCGCGGTGGTGGACGCGGACATAGTTGCGCGGGATACGATAGAAAACTCCAAGGAATGTTTGATGGATTTGGTTTTGGAGTTTACAACCGATGTTCTCCGCTCGGATGGGACGCTTAACCGGCAACGTTTGGCCGAGATCTGCTTTTCAGATAAGCAAAAATTGCGGCGGCTTAATCAGGTGACCTTCCCATACATTATCCATGCGATTGAGGATAAACTGAAAGAGGCGACCAATCGCAAGGAGACGATTGTTGTATTGGATGCTCCCACGCTTTATGAATCCGGCTTGGATAAGCGCTGCCATCGTGTGATTGCGGTGCTCGCCGACCGTGAAACCCGCTTACAGAGGATTATTCAGCGGGACGAGATGACCCCAGAGGCGGCTGAGCGCAGAATCAATGCGCAAAACGATGACAGCTTTTATACATCGCGCGTAAACTATGTGCTGAGGAATGACGACGATCTTAACGAGCTGCGGTTTGGTTTTGTTAATCTGGCGGCAAAGCTGGATCAGATGGCAATAGATGGCTCCTATCTGACACCTGAGGACCCGCCATCACCGCCACAGGAGCAAACGGCACAGGAACCCATGCAGGAAGGTGAACTGGAGGAACTACAGGAGCAATCGGAGGGTGAATAATGCGGCAAAAACGGACTGTGCGCCGCCGGAAAAGGCCGGCATTGCTGATGCTGCTGGAGCTTATACTGCTTGTATTGGTGCTATATGGCGGTTACCGGCTGGTGCGGTATGGAGTTCGGCAGTACTATTACAACGCCTACCCCATACGCTATGAGCAGGAGATCGATCGCGCCTGTGCGGAAAATCAGCTTGACCGTGCGCTTGTTTATGCAGTGGTGCGTACCGAAAGCGGCTTTGACCCGCGTGCACAATCAAACGTGGGGGCGCGTGGTTTGATGCAGCTGATGCCGGATACTTACGATTGGGTGCGGATGCGTTACGGCGAGCCGCCCACAAGCGATTATGAGGCGCTGTACGAGGTGCAAACAAGCATCACCTATGGAACGCGGTTGCTCAGGCTATTGCTCGATGAGTTTGACACGGTGGAAAATAGTTTATGCGCTTATCACGGCGGTTGGGGAAGTGTCAAGGAATGGCTGGCGACGCCCGAATATGCGCCGGATGGGAAGAATGTGACAAATATCCCATTTGCAGACACCAGAGCTTATGTAAAAAAGGTCGGCGAAACAATGGAAATTTACCGCAAGCTGTATGGGATGTAAGCTGTATTTGGCAATACTTTGAATTTTGATATAGGAGGCAATGAGAGATGGAAAAGGAAAAAACAGCCGGGCAGCAGTTGGCAGAGCGCTTGCTGCTCAACCGAAAGAATATGGGGATGTCGGGAGACGACGCCAGCGAACAGGCAGCGCAGGATTTTTGTACCCCATATATGGCATTTTTGGACCGCTGCAAAACCGAGCGTGAGGCGGTTTCCGAAATTATAAAGCTGGTTCAGCAGAAAGGATACCGCCCGTTTGACCCAAATACCCATTATCAAGCTGGAGATCAGGTTTACTACAACAACCGCGGCAAGGCGTTGATTTTGGCGACGATTGGCACACAGCCATTATCGGAGGGTGTGCGGATTATGGCCAGCCATATCGACTCCCCGCGGCTGGACCTCAAGCCGAACCCACTTTATGAGGAAGCCGAGCTGGCGATGTTTAAAACGCATTACTATGGCGGAATCAAAAAATATCAGTGGGGCGCAATTCCGCTGGCGCTGCATGGCGTGATTGTGAAAAAGAATGGTGAGACGATCACCGTTCGGATCGGCGAGAACGCAGGAGATCCGGTTTTTCTTGTGAACGACCTGCTGCCGCACCTGGCAGACGAGCAGATGAAACGTCCGCTTGCGCAGGGGCTGAAAGGCGAGGAGCTGAATGTACTGGTTGGGTGCCGCCCGTTTAAGGATGACAAGGTCAGTGAACGGGTGAAGCTGAATGTGATCCGTTTGCTCAATGAGAAATATGACATTGTAGAGGAGGACTTCCTGTCCGCGGAGCTGTGTATGGTGCCGGCATTTTGCGCACAGGATATCGGCTTTGACCGTGGGATGATCGGTTCATATGGACATGACGACCGTGTATGTTCCTATACCTCTTTGATGGCGGCATTGGAGGTGGAGCATCCTACAAAGACGCTGTTGACCGTCTTTGCGGATAAGGAGGAGACCGGCTCAGACGGCAACACCGGCTTGAATTCCCATTACCTGGAGTTTTTTATCGAGCATCTTGCCAAACAGGAGGGCTTGTGCGGACGGGATGTGCTCAGCCATTCCACCTGTCTTTCGGCGGATGTCAACGCGGCGTTTGATCCCACCTTCGGTGACACGCTGGAAAAACGCAACTGCGCGTATCTCAATTACGGCGTTGTTGTGACCCAATATACCGGCTCGCGCGGCAAGTATGGCACCAGCCAGGCGTCCGCTGAATTTATGGCGCAGGTGCGCAGCTTTTTGGATGATGCAGGGGTAGCCTGGCAGACCGGTGAGTTGGGCAAGGTGGATCTGGGCGGCGGTGGAACCGTTGCAAAGTATATTGCAGCATTGGATGTGGACGTCGTAGATGTGGGCGTGCCGGTGCTTTCGATGCACGCGCCGTTTGAGGTCGTTTCCAAAAACGATGTCTATGCGACCTATCAGGCATTTAAAGCCTACGCACAGGCAAACTAAAAGCAATCCTCCGCGCCGCAGCGCGCATCAAAGGTTTTACTCGATTTTTTTCAAAAAATCGCAGGGTCCAGGGGGCAGCGCCCCTGGTCGTGCAAAAGAAAAAGAAAGCCCTTTTGGGCTTTCTTTTTCTTTTGCACGAAACGCGTCCTTTTCGGTCAAGAGCCGGACCGCAGTCCGGCGATATTCCCTATCCCAGACAAACCAGCCTTGCACAAATTAAATGTGCTCCATCCCATCAAAATCATCCGCAATCCAATTGTATGCGGGGTTGCGCTGGCCGGTCTCGCAAAAATAAACCACGATATTTTGAATCACTTCTGGATCATAGCACATCAACCGCTCCTGAGGACAGCAGTTAATTAGCAGATCCACGACTTTCCGATTGCCACTTCCATTATCAAAGTAATAGATTTCCTCATCCCAGTGAAACCAGCCGAAGAAGGCCGCGCGCTCTTTGGAAAACTCCACATCCAGCGCGAACTCCTCCCCGATTCTGCAACAGAAATGCTCCTTTTGAAAAAAGGGTTTGAGCTTTTTGGGATCGGTTATGGCGTATCCGTCTACCAATAAATCCGGATGAAACATTTAAAAAGTCCTCCTTCTATTGAATAAAAGGTGCCAGTTGAGGGCATACTGGCTGGAAAAGCTTTCCTTAAAAAGTTTGCGGCAGGGTAATTTGGCACAGGTCTAAAAACAAATATTCTGTACACAAAACAAAAAATAGGGGCCCTACCATCCGCATTTATTCATAAAAAATTCATTGACAGACAGATGTCATTATGATAAAATAATATACTGTATCAAAATGGCTAATTCTGCCGTAATACTAAAAAATTATAGCATATTTCGACAGGCTTGGCAATAGCAATTTGCAAAATTTATTGGGTTTGGTTGGGAAATCTGTGGATTTTGCATAACGAACAGTTGGACAAAGCAGCGTCCGAAAGGATATGGGCGGATCACGCCTGTAAAAATTTTCCGATTTTTGCGGGCAAATCAGATGAATGGAGTGAGCAAAGCCTATGGTGAATGTAAAGCCGATTACACAGGGCAAAACGACTCGTATGAGCTTTTCGCGCATCAATGAAGTGCTTCAGATGCCGAACCTCATTGAGGTTCAGAAAAATTCCTACCAGTGGTTCCTGAACGAAGGGCTCAAAGAGGTGTTCCGGGATGTCTCATCAATTACCGACTATCAAGGCAACCTGGTACTGGATTTTATTGACTATCATCTGGATGATAAGCCGAAGTATACCATTGAGGAATGCAAGGAGCGCGACGCCACCTATGCAGCACCGCTGCGGGTGCGTGCAAGTCTTCTGAACAAGGAGACCGGAGAGGTCAAAGAGCAGGATATTTTCATGGGCGATTTCCCGCTGATGACCGATAGCGGTACCTTTATTATCAATGGCGCCGAGCGTGTGATTGTATCCCAGTTGGTGCGCTCGCCTGGCGTTTATTATGGCGCTGCTCACGATAAAAGCGGCAAGCAGCTGTTCACCGCGACTGTAATCCCCAACCGTGGTGCATGGCTGGAATATGAAACCGATTCTAACGACATCTTCTATGTGCGGATCGATAAAAACCGCAAGCTGCCGGTGACTACCTTTGTACGGGCGCTGGGCATGGCCTCCAATGAGGAAATTCTTCAGTTTTTCGGCGAAGACTCCCTGATTCTTTCCACACTGGAAAAGGACGCCACCACCAATATGGAGGAGGCACTGTTGGAGGTTTACCGCAAGCTGCGCCCCGGCGAGCCGCCGACGGTGGATTCCGCGCAAAGTCACATTGATGCGCTGTTCTTTGACCCACGCCGCTATGATCTTTCCAAGGTCGGCCGCTATAAATATAATAAGAAGCTTGCAATCACGCCGCGTATCATGGGGCGGATCACATCGCGTCCGATTGCGGACCCGATGACCGGCGAGCTGCTTGCCAGCCCTGGCGATGTGCTCAGCCGTGAGCTCGCCGAGCGCATTGGCAAATGCGGTGTGGATACCGTTTATTTGCAGGAGGGTGAGCGGGAGGTCAAGGTGCTTTCTAACGGCATGGTGGACCTGAAGGACTTTGTCTCCTTTGACCCCATTGAGATAGGCATTCATGAGAAGGTGCGCTTCTTGGTGCTGCGGGATCTACTGGAAAGCGCCTCCAGCGAGGAAGAACTGAAGGTTCTGCTGGTTGCGCACCATGACGAGCTGATTCCCAAACACATTATCAAGGATGATATCTTTGCAACGATCAATTATCTGTGCGGGCTGAGCCGTGAAATCGGTACGGTGGATGATATCGACCATCTGGGTAACCGCCGCATTCGTTCGGTGGGCGAGCTGCTGCAAAATCAATTCCGTATCGGCTTTTCCCGCATGGAGCGCGTCATTCGTGAGCGTATGGCAACCCAGGCACAGGATATGGATGTAGTGACCCCACAGGCGCTCATCAATATCCGTCCGGTGGTGGCCTCCATCAAGGAGTTTTTCGGATCCTCGCCGCTGTCGCAGTTCATGGACCAGACCAATCCGCTGGCTGAGCTGACCCATAAGCGCCGTCTTTCCGCGCTGGGCCCCGGCGGTCTTTCCCGTGACCGCGCCGGATTCGAGGTGCGCGACGTGCATTACAGCCACTACGGCCGCATGTGCCCGATTGAGACGCCGGAAGGCCCGAACATCGGTCTGATTTCCTATCTGGCGACCTTTGCAAAAATCAACGAATATGGCTTTATCGAGGCTCCTTACCGCAGGGTGGACAAAGAAACCGGCGTGGTGCTGGATGAGGTGGAATACATGACCGCCGACATCGAGGACATGTATATCGTCGCACAGGCAAACGAACCGCTGACCGAGGATCACAAATTTGCCAATCCCAAGGTCAGTGTCCGTTATCGCGATGCGGTGATGGTCTGCGAGCGGGAGAAGGTCGACTATATGGACGTCTCCCCGAAGATGGTGGTTTCGGTTGCGACCGCGATGATTCCGTTTTTGGAGAACGACGACGCGAACCGCGCGCTGATGGGCGCGAACATGCAGCGTCAGGCGGTGCCGCTGCTCAAGCCGGAAGCGCCGATTGTTGCGACCGGTATGGAATATAAATCCGCGGTTGACTCGGGTGTAGCAGTGGTTTCTAAGCACGCCGGCATTGTGGATACCGTCAGCGCGAATGAGGTGGTCATCCGCGACAACCAGGGCGAACGCCACCCCTACCATCTGATTAAGTTCCTGCGCTCCAACCAGAGCACCTGTATCAATCAGCGCCCGATTGTGAGCAAGGGGGAGCAGGTGGAGGTTGGACAGGTTATCGCAGACGGCCCCTCCACCGATCAGGGCGAAATCAGCCTGGGACGCAATATGCTCATCGGCTTTATGACCTGGGAAGGTTACAACTATGAGGACGCGGTTCTCATCAATGAGAAGCTGGTCCGCGATGATATTTACACCTCCATTCACATCGAGGAGTTTGAAACCGAGGCTCGCGACACCAAATTGGGGCCGGAGGAAATTACCCGCGACATCCCCAACGTCGGCGACGATGCGCTCAAGGAATTGGACGAGCGCGGCATCATCCGCATCGGTGCGGAGGTGCGTTCGGGTGATATTCTGGTAGGTAAGGTCACGCCTAAGGGTGAAACCGAGCTGAATGCAGAGGAACGCTTGCTGCGTGCCATCTTTGGTGAAAAAGCGCGCGAGGTGCGTGACACCTCTCTGCGGGTACCGCACGGCGAATATGGTACGGTCGTAGATGTCAAGGTATTTACCCGCGAAAACTGTGACGAGCTCTCCCCAGGCGTTAACATGGTGGTGCGCTGCTATATCATCCAAAAGCGCAAGATCAGCGTCGGAGACAAGATGGCGGGCCGCCATGGAAACAAGGGTGTTGTTTCGCGTGTGCTGCCACAGGAGGATATGCCTTATCTGCCGGATGGCCGGCCGCTGGATATCCTGCTCAATCCGCTGGGCGTTCCGTCCCGTATGAACATCGGCCAGGTGCTGGAGGTCCATTTGGGGCGTGCTGCTGCCGAGCTGGGCTGGAAGGTTATGACGCCGGTTTTCGATGGCGCGAACGAGGAGGATATTGCGGATTGTCTGGAACATGCCGGACTTTCCCGCGATGGAAAAACCTGGCTGCGGGATGGCCGCACCGGTGAGCTGTTCGACAATCCTGTCACCGTCGGCTATATGTATTATCTCAAGCTGCACCATCTGGTAGACGATAAAATCCATGCGCGCTCCACCGGACCGTATTCCCTGGTTACCCAGCAGCCGCTGGGCGGTAAGGCGCAGTTCGGCGGTCAGCGTTTCGGCGAGATGGAGGTTTGGGCACTGGAGGCTTACGGTGCTGCTTACACCTTGCAGGAAATTCTGACGGTTAAGTCGGATGACACCATCGGTCGTGTGAAAACCTTTGAATCGATTGTCAAGGGCAAAAATGTGCCTAAACCCGGTGTGCCTGAGTCCTTCAAGGTGCTGATTAAAGAGTTGCAGTCGCTGGGACTGGATGTGCGTGTACTGGATAAGGATAACCAGGAAATTGATTTGAAGCAGACGTTTGACGATGATGACAACATGGGGCTTACCCCTGTGGATGATTCGCTGATGGAAGGGGTCGAGGTTCCCTCCGAATTTGAGGAAGGCTTTGACATCGAACACCCTGACGAGCCGGATGAGCCTTCTGATATTGACCTGCTGGACGTTGATTTGGACGACGAGCTCACCGACAACAGCTTTGACGCTTTGGAGGCGCTTGGCTTGAGTGATTTGGCGAATGACGACAATTTCTAATCGAAAGGAAAGAGGGGTTCGCATTGGAGTTTAATGTATTTGAATCAATTAAGATAGGGCTTGCGTCACCGGATCTCATCCGTCAGTGGTCGTATGGTGAGGTGAAAAAACCGGAAACCATCAACTACCGCACCTTAAAGCCGGAGCGTGACGGTCTGTTCTGCGAACGCATCTTTGGGCCGATGAAGGATTGGGAGTGCTATTGCGGACGGTATAAGCGCATCCGCTATAAGGGCAAAATTTGTGAGCGCTGCGGCGTTGAGGTCACTCGCTCCAAGGTGCGCCGTGAGCGGATGGGCCACATCGAGCTGGCCGCCCCTGTTTCCCATATTTGGTACTTTAAGGGCACCAGTTCCCGCATGGGACTGCTGCTGAATATGTCTCCGCGGCTGCTGGAAAAGGTGCTTTATTTTGCTTCCTATGTTGTAATTGACCCAGGTGTAACCAACCTGAAAAAATATACCCTCCTCACCGAAAAGGAGTACCGCGATCTCAAGGAAGCATATGAGGATGACTTCCGCGCGGGCATGGGCGCGGAGGCCATCAAGGAACTGCTGGCAGAGCTCGATTTGGATGTGCTTTCAAAGGAGCTCAAGGACGATCTGGAAACTGCCGCAGGCCAAAAGCGCATTAAGCTGCTCAAGCGCCTGGAGGTGGTCGAGGCGTTCCGCCACAGCCACAACCGCCCAGAATGGATGATTCTGGATGTGATTCCGGTCATTCCGCCGGATATCCGCCCGATGGTGCAGCTCGACGGCGGCCGCTTTGCGACCTCCGATCTGAACGACCTGTACCGGCGGGTGATCAACCGCAACAACCGTCTGAAAAAGCTGTTGGAGCTGGGCGCGCCGGATATTATTGTGCGCAATGAAAAGCGGATGCTCCAAGAGGCGGTGGATGCGCTGATTGACAACGGCCGTCGTGGTCGTCCGGTCACCGGCCCGAACAATCGCCCGCTCAAATCCCTTTCGGATATGCTCAAGGGCAAGCAGGGCCGCTTCCGTCAGAACCTGCTTGGTAAGCGCGTGGACTACTCCGGCCGTTCGGTAATCGTCGTCGGCCCAGAGCTGAAAATGTATCAGTGCGGACTGCCCAAAGAGATGGCGCTTGAGCTGTTCAAGCCGTTCGTGATGAAGCGGCTGGTGGATTTGAAGGCCGCGACCAACATCAAGAATGCGCGCAAGATGGTCGAACGCGCAGCGGTTAAGGACGTTTGGGACTGCCTGGAGGTGGTCATCAAGGATCACCCGGTACTGCTCAACCGTGCGCCGACCCTGCATCGTCTGGGTATCCAGGCGTTTGAGCCGGTCCTGGTTGAGGGTCGTGCGCTCAAACTGCATCCGCTGGTTTGTACCGCATACAACGCCGACTTTGACGGCGACCAGATGGCGGTGCATGTGCCGCTTTCGGCGGAAGCGCAGGCGGAGGCCCGCTTCCTGATGCTGGCGGCGAACAACCTGCTCAAACCCTCGGACGGCAAGCCGGTTGCGGTGCCTACCCAGGACATGGTGTTGGGCTCCTACTATCTGACCATGCTGCGCGAGGATGAAACTGGCGCAGGCAAGGTATTCCGTGACTTTAACGAAGCGACTATGGCGTATCAGGCGGGCGTAGTTGGCCTGCACGCCCCCATCAAGGTCCGTGTGACCCGTCAGGTGGGCGATGAACGCATTTCGCATATCATTGACGCGACCGTTGGCCGCATTATCTTCAACGATCCCATTCCGCAGGATTTGGGTTATGTGGACCGCAGCGATCCAGAGCATATGTTTGATTTGGAGATCGGCTTTTTGGTCCGTAAAAAAGAGCTGGGTAAGATCATTGAGCGCTGTATCCGCACCTATGGCACCGCTAAAACTGCGGAGGTGCTCGACCGTGTGAAATCCCAGGGCTTTAAATATTCCACCCAGGGCGCAATTACCGTTTCGGTTTCGGATGCGGTTATTCCACCGGAGAAGGCCATCTATATTGAGGAGGCCGAAAAGAAGGTGGACCAGATCAAGCGTCAGTACGACCGCGGCTTTATCTCGGATGATGTGCGCTATGAGCGGGTGGTTTCCACCTGGAACGAGTGCACCGCCAAGGTCAAGGATGCGCTCCAGCAGACGTTTGGTGAGCGCAACCCCATCTATATGATGGCAGACTCCGGTGCGCGCGGTTCGATGGACCAGATTCGCCAGCTGGCGGGTATGCGTGGACTGATTGCAAATACCTCCGGCCGCGCAATCGAAATCCCCATCAAGGCCAACTACCGCGAGGGACTGAACATTCTGGAATATTTCAACTCCTCTCGAGGCGCGCGTAAGGGCTTGGCGGATACCGCGCTGCGTACCGCCGACTCGGGCTATCTGACCCGCCGTCTGGTGGATGTTTCGCAGGAGGTCATCATCCGTGAGCACGACTGCGGCACCCATGAGGGCATTGTTGTCTGTGATATTGTGGACAGCGGCCGCGTGATCGAGGATTTTGAGGAGCGGCTGATCGGCCGTTATGTGGCGGACGATGTGATCGATCCTGCGACCGGTGAGGTGATTGTCTCCCGCGATAAGATGATGACCGAATCCGATGCACGGAAAATCCGCGATGCAGGATACACAGAAATTAAAATCCGCACCCCACTTAACTGCGAATCGAAGATTGGTGTTTGTGCAAAATGCTATGGCGCGAACCTCGCCAATGGGCAGCCGGTCGGCGTCGGCGAAGCGGTGGGCATCATCGCGGCACAGTCAATCGGTGAGCCTGGTACCCAGCTGACCATGCGTACCTTCCATACCGGTGGTATCGCGTCGGCGGCGGACATCACACAGGGTCTGCCGCGCGTTGAGGAGCTGTTCGAGGCCCGTAAGCCGAAGAATAGTGCAATTATCTCCCACCTGGATGGTGAGGTTTCGTTTGAGAAGGACCCCAAAGGCGGCGATTTCGTGATCGTCACCGCCGATGATGGCGAGCGCTTTGAGCGCCAGGTCGTATACGGTTCCACCCTGCGCGTGTCCGAAGGCGAGCGGGTGAAAAAGGGCGATATGATCACCGAAGGCGCGGTGGAGCCGAACGAGATTCTTACGGTGAGCGGACATCTTGCGGTGCAGGATTACCTGATCAAAGAGGTGCAGCGTACCTACCGTACCCAGGGTGTTGATATCAACGACAAGCATATTGAGGTCATTGTCCGTCAGATGATGCGCAAGGTCAAGGTGGTTGACGGCGGCGACAGTCCGCTGATGAGCGGCTCGAACATCGAAAAGGGCGAGCTGGTGCGCATCAACGCGGAGATCGACGCGCTCAACGAACAGGATGGTGGCACCCGCCGCCATGCACAGGGAATACCAGTGCTGTTGGGTATCACAAAGGCGTCGCTGGCAACCGAAAGCTTCCTGTCCGCGGCATCCTTCCAGGAGACCACCCGCGTGTTGACCGAGGCTGCCATCAAAGGCAAGGCTGACCAGCTGGCGGGACTCAAGGAAAATGTGATCATTGGTAAGCTGATTCCGGCGGGTACCGGCACGGTCGACTATGATGAGCTGGAGGTAGTCAACACCGCAGAGGCGCAAAAGAGCGACTACGATTTCATCGATAAGGCGGAAACCGAGGCGGAACATATGCAGACCGTATGAGTGCCTTGTCAAAATTTGCGGCTATCCCATGCAGAATTAACAAAAAAGAAAACTATCTATTGACAATTCGGCTGGAAAAGCGGTATAATAATCCACTGTGAGACAGTTCACAGCTTTGGTTTCAATGGGACAAGGTGGATGCCTTGTCCCTTGAAATAAATTACGGCGAAACGCCGATTATCAAGTAAGGAGGTGCAATATGCCAACCTTTAACCAGCTTGTACGCAAAGGCAGAGAGGTCATCGAGAAGAAGTCGACGGCTCCCGCACTTTTGAAGGGATGGAACTCCAAAAAGAGGGTTGCAATCAACCAGAATTCCCCGCAAAAGAGAGGCGTCTGCACAGCAATCAGAACCTCTACCCCGAAGAAGCCGAACTCCGCGCTGAGAAAAGTTGCAAGGGTAAGGCTGTCGAACGGATTTGAGGTGACTTCCTACATTCCCGGCATCGGCCATAACCTGCAAGAGCACAGTGTTGTGCTGATTCGCGGCGGACGTGTTAAGGACCTGCCTGGTGTTCGTTACCATATCATCCGCGGTACCCTGGACGCACAGGGCGTTGCAAAGCGGATGCAGGCTCGCTCCAAATACGGCGCGAAACGTCCGAAGGCTGGTGCTAAGAAGTAATAAAACTTTTCGAGTATTCTGCCATTTTCAGGCTATCATATAGATAATGATACGGCCCGAATTTGGCGCCACGAGAGTTTTGTCACTTTCGAGTACCAATGAATTCATTTTAATTTATGAAGGAGGGAAGCGAAGTGCCAAGAAGAGGTCGTATTGCAAAACGTGACGTTTTGCCAGATCCGCTGTACAATTCCAAGCTCGTAACACGCCTGATTAACAACATCATGTATGATGGCAAAAAGGGCGTTGCGCAGAAGATTGTATACGGCGCATTCGAGATTGTCAAGGAAAAGACAGGCAAGGACCCGTTGGAAGCTTTCGAGCAGTCGATGGAGAACATCATGCCTGTTTTGGAGGTTAAAGCACGCCGTGTCGGTGGTGCAACCTATCAGGTACCCATGGAGGTGCGCGCAGAGCGCCGCCAGACCTTGGGCCTGCGGTGGCTGACCACCTACTCCCGCGCACGTGGTGAGAAAACCATGAAGGAGCGTCTGGCTGGAGAGATTATGGATTCTCTGAACCAGACCGGCGGCGCGGTGAAAAAACGCGAGGATACCCACAAGATGGCCGAGGCAAACAAAGCCTTTGCACATTACCGTTGGTAATACCCTGCTGGCAGCTTTGGCTGTATGATTTGTAAGCTACTTTGGTTCTGCCGGCGGCGACAGCCTTTGCTGTGTCGGCGTCGGAGCAAAAGAAAAGGGAGGACACTATGCCAAGAGATGTCTCTTTGGAAATGACCCGTAATATCGGCATAATGGCCCACATTGACGCCGGCAAAACGACGACCACCGAGCGTATTCTGTATTATACAGGCATCAACCACAAGATTGGTGAAACGCACGACGGTTCGGCGACAATGGACTGGATGGCGCAGGAAAAGGAGCGCGGTATTACCATTACCTCTGCTGCGACCACCGCTTATTGGAAGGGCCACCGTATCAACATCATCGACACCCCCGGACACGTAGACTTTACCGTTGAGGTTGAGCGCTCGCTGAAGGTGCTCGACGGCTCGGTTACCGTTTTCTGTGCAAAGGGCGGCGTTGAGCCACAGTCTGAAACCGTATGGCGTCAGGCGAATAAATATAAGGTCCCGCGCATGGGCTATGTCAATAAAATGGATATCATGGGCGCGGACTTCTATCATGTAATCGATATGATGCGTGCGCGGCTAAAGTGCAACGCAGTTCCCATTCAGCTCCCGATCGGTTCGGAGCAGTTCTTCCGCGGCATCATCGACCTAATCGAGATGAAAGCCGACGTTTATTACGACGATATGGGCAAGGACATGCGCGTTGAGGAGATCCCCGAGGATATGCTGGAGAAAGCTCAGCAGTACCGTGAGGAGATGCTCGAGCATCTGGCTGAGTGCGACGAAGCGTTTATGGAGAAATACCTGGCAGGCGAGGAGATCAGCGTTGAGGAAATCAAGGCGGTTATCCGTAAATCTACCATCGCAAATACGATGGTGCCGGTCTGCTGCGGTACCTCCTATAAGAACAAGGGCGTACAGAAGCTGTTGGATGCAATTGTAGACTTTATGCCCGCACCGACCGATGTCGAAGCGGTTAAGGGAACCAATCCCAACACTGGTGATGCGGAGGAGCGTCATTCCTCTGATAAGGAGCCGTTCACCGCGCTGGCATTCAAGATTGCGACCGACCCGTATGTCGGTAAGCTCTGCTTCTTCCGCGTTTATTCCGGTAGTGTCGATGCAGGCGCAACCGTCTATAACTCGACCAAGCAGAATTCCGAGCGCATGGGCCGTATCCTTCAGATGCACGCGAACAACCGTAAGGATATCGAAACCTGTTATGCAGGTGATATCGCGGCGGCGGTCGGACTGAAAAATACCACCACCGGTGATACACTGTGCGATCCGAAGCATGAGATCGTTTTGGAATCGATGGAATTCCCCGAGCCGGTTATCGATCTGGCGATTGAGCCGAAGACCAAGGCCGGTCAGGAAAAAATGGGTATCGGCCTGGCGAAGCTGGCTGAGGAGGACCCGACCTTCCGCACCTACACCGACCAGGAGACTGGACAGACCATCATCGCTGGTATGGGTGAGCTGCACCTGGAGATTATCGTAGACCGTCTGCTGCGTGAGTTCCGCGTAGAGGCGAATGTCGGTAAGCCGCAGGTTGCTTATAAAGAAACCATCCGCAAGCTGGCCGACGTGGACCACAAGTACGCGCGTCAGTCGGGTGGTAAGGGCCAGTATGGTCATGTTAAGATTAAGATTGAGCCGAACGAAAGCGGCAAGGGCTATGAGTTTATCAACGCAATTGTTGGTGGCGCAATCCCGAAAGAGTATATCGGCCCAATTGACCAAGGTATCCAGGGCGCGATGCAGGCTGGCGTATTGGCTGGCTATCCGGTTGTCGATGTCAAGGTTACGCTGTATGATGGCTCCTACCATGAGGTAGACTCGTCTGAAATGGCGTTTAAGATTGCTGCATCGATGGCGTTTAAGCAGGCGATGGCGAAGGCTGATCCTGTTTTGCTCGAGCCGATTATGCGTGTTACCGTAAACACCCCAGAGGATTATATGGGCGATGTTATCGGCGATCTGAACAGCCGCCGTGGCCAGATCCAGGGTATGGAAGCGGTATTTGGCGCGCAGGAAATTAAAGCATTTGTCCCGCTGTCTGAGATGTTTGGCTATTCCAATGACCTGCGTTCGAAAACACAGGGTCGTGGAAACTATGTCATGGAGCCGAGCCACTATATCGAGGTTCCGAAGTCCATCGCAGAGGGCATTATGAGTACAAGAGGCAAAAAAGCAGAATAATTCTGCTTTTAGCCCTTGCAAATTGCCGTCAGGCTTGATAGAATAGGGATATAAGCTTGCTCGGACCAAATGAAAAATCTAAAACCACAAGGGAGGAAAAATTCGATGGCAAAGGCACATTTTGAAAGAACCAAACCCCATATCAATATCGGTACCATCGGCCACGTTGACCATGGTAAGACCACTCTGACCGCTGCAATCACCAAGACGCTGGCAATGAAGGGCCAGGCGAAGTACGAGGCTTACGATATGATCGATAAGGCTCCGGAGGAGAGAGAGCGCGGTATCACAATCAACACCGCTCACGTTGAGTATGAGACCGACAAGCGCCACTATGCGCATGTTGACTGCCCAGGACACGCTGACTATGTAAAGAACATGATCACCGGTGCTGCGCAGATGGATGGTGCAATTCTGGTTGTTTCCGCGGCTGACGGCCCGATGCCGCAGACTCGTGAGCACATCCTGCTGTCCCGTCAGGTTGGCGTTCCGTATATCGTTGTTTTCATGAACAAGGCTGATCAGGTTGACGACGACGAGCTGCTGGATCTGGTTGAGATGGAAATTCGTGAGCTGCTCTCTGACTACGACTTCCCAGGCGATGATATTCCGATTGTTAAGGGTTCTGCGCTCCAGGCGCTGGAAGCTCCGGATGATATCAGCAACGACGCTTACAAGCCGATTCTTGAGCTGATGGATGCAGTTGACGGCTATATTCCGACTCCGGAGCGTAAGGCTGACCTGCCGTTCCTGATGCCTGTTGAGGACGTCTTCACCATCACTGGCCGTGGTACAGTTGCTACCGGTCGTGTTGAGCGTGGACAGCTGAATACTGGCGACGAGGTTGAGATCGTAGGTCTGTCTGACGAAAAGAGAAAGACTGTTGTTACTGGTATCGAAATGTTCCGCAAGATTCTGGACTATGCTGAGGCTGGCGACAACATCGGTGCGCTGCTCCGTGGTGTTCAGAGAAACGAAATCGAGCGCGGACAGGTTCTGTGCAAACCCAACTCCATTCATCCACACACCAAATTCCGCGGTCAGGTTTACATCCTGAAGAAGGAAGAGGGCGGCCGTCACACTCCGTTCTTTGATAACTACCGTCCGCAGTTCTATTTCAGAACAACCGACGTTACCGGCATCATCAAGCTGCCAGAGGGCACCGAGATGTGTATGCCTGGCGATAACGTTGAGATGGACGTTGAGCTGATTACCCCAATCGCGATCGAGGAAGGCCTGCGTTTCGCTATCCGTGAGGGTGGCCGTACGGTTGGTTCCGGCGTTGTTATTAAGATCAACGAATAATTTTCGCTTAAAAGCGCCCTGCTTTGCAGGGCGCTTTTTCTGTCTATAGGCTTGACAGAATGGCCACATTCACATATAATAAACATATCAATAACAGTCTGTTTCAGGGCGAGGCGAAATTCCTCACTGGCGGTAAAGTCCGCGACCCACCTTTTGGGGTGGCTGAATGGGTGTGATTCCCATACCAACGGTATAGTCCGGATGAAAGAAACAGCGTTACCGTTAGGCACGCTGCCGCCCCGAGGCCATATGGCTTTGGGGCTTTTTCGCACCCTTGGCAGACCTCAATGGAGGTAGTAGTATGAAAACATCTGTCCGCAAATTAACCATCATGGCAATGCTTACGGCACTTTCTATCGTGTTGGTGGCGCTCATCCATTTCCCGCTGTTTCCGGCGGCCGCCTTTTTGGAATACGATCCCGCAGACATCCCGATTTTTGTGGGTACCTTCCTGTTTGGGCCAACTGCCGGCCTGGTGCTTACCCTGCTGGTTTCGGTGATTCAGGGCACTACCGTCAGCGCGGGCTCGGGTATCATCGGCATTCTGATGCACTTTCTGGCAACCGGCTCGTTTGCGCTGCTGGCGGGCAATCTCTACCGCGTGATGCACACCCGCAAGGGCGCGGTATGTGCAATTCTTTGCGGCGTGATAAGTATGACTTTGGTGATGGCAGCGTGCAATCTGGTGTTTACCCCAATCTTTATGGGTACGCCTCGCTCGGTTGTGGTGCAGATGTTGGTGCCAGTGATTATCCCGTTCAATTTGGCGAAAGCGGGAATTAACGGCATCGTCACCTATTTGGTCTATAAGCCAATTACACACCTGGTGCGGCATGAACAACCGGAAACTGCTGTGTAATTTTTCTGATTTTATGTATTGGTCAAGCATAAGCAGCATGAAGCTGAAAATGTTTGCAGCTGCATAAAATTTCAGCGGCGAAAATTTAGTAAAATTCGTATAAGCGAGCTACCAACCGCGTTTTACGGTTGGTAGCTCGCTGTATTTTTTTGCGCAAAAGTGCGGGTAAATATGCAGTGAAAATGTAAGCAGTGGAGAACCTTTAGGTAAGGTGTGGAAAACTTTACAGAAAAAAGCGCCAAAATTAGTGGAAAATTGAGGGTTGACAAGGCAGGCAGGCAGGCAGGCAGGCAGGCAGGCAGTATACTATTGTTAAGAACTTTTGGGGTTGTCTATTTGGAGAGTGGAAAACTTTCAGAGGTTCTAATGAATACCAAAGTATATTTATGAGGAGGCAAATTTCCCATGAGAAAAATTATTTCCCTGACCCTGGCAACTGCTATGGTCGCTGCTATGGGAGTGAGTGCGTTTGCTGCGACTAACGATCAGGATAGTGCAATAGCAACGACTGTTACCTATGGCAAGGCGACACAAGACGGTCGTATGGCATTAACGGTTAAACTTGGTGGAGAGGTTGTAGAAACAGCTCCGGTTGTTATTAGAGCTGGCGAGTCTGCTGGTTCTGTTGCAGCTAAAATGGATGCAGCTATTAGTGCTGTACTTCCTGCGGATTATGGTGTAACTACCTATGTTCCAGCAGACAATATGGCTACATTAGCTCTGTTGACAAGCGGCAATGTCCGTTCGGAAATCTGGAAAACAGCAGGAATGGAATTGACAACAGGCGATGGTGCTAGCACTGTTTATGATAATTCAGGTGCTTATCGGACCTCGGGTGGTAACATTGCAAATCCTAATGAAAATTTGGGAAGAGCACCGATTGATTGGCAAGAGGATTGGACCCAGATCATTTATCCATATGCATTGGTAGAAGATGGAGACTACAATGTGAAGGATGGCGTTCTGCCGAACAAGAGCGTTTACTTCATGGTTTACGATGAGTTCGCAGATCCTGATGACTTTAAGATTGATGTTTCCAAGGGTGAAAATCCAAAGGTTATCAAAAAGATTTCTGTCATCGAAAAGAAATTTGATAAGGGCCTGGTTCGCATTGGCGATGTCAGAGGCACAAAGGTTGAGGGCACTACCAAACGCACCCGTTATATCAAGATTGAACTGAATGAAAACATGACCGATTCTGAGTTCAAGATTTCTTTTGATATGAAGGTCAAGGTTGACAACAAGGATGGCGTTTCTATTTGGGATGGCACAAAATGGGTAGTCTTTGATAAGGGCGACGCTTCTAAAAAGTTTGAAGATATTGGTAGAGTTTGGGTTGCAAATGATACCGATACTACCGATGACACAGAGTTTATGGCTGGTACCGGTGGCATTGTAATTAAACCGGTTAAGAACGAGGAGAATACCGTTCTGTGGACGGATGAGAACCGTGACCTGGCTCGTTTGACCTTTGTTGCGGATTCTGATGTTGCGAAGTACTTCCCGAAACTGTCCACCAAGTGGCCGAACGCTACCTATGCGC
>CAJUJI010000044.1 GCA_910586875.1 uncultured Anaerotruncus sp.
CATAATATGCTTTGCATATTTTCCGCACAATCGTGCGGTGCGCCGTTTTACGGCGCGGCTGTTTATTTTGAGTATAATCATAAAATCGGCAAAGCCGATTTTAACGCCGCTTTGCGGCGTAGCAAGTCTTTTAGACTTGCAGTTATGCTATAATAAACATAATATGCTTTGCATATTTTCCGCACAATATAACCGGCAGTTTCATAATTGAATTTATATAAGGCGTAAGCCGTTTGACTGCTAAGCAAAGGAGAATGATTATGAATCAACATGACCATCACGACCACCAGAACAACAGCCAATCCACAGGAAATCTGAAAATTTCGCGGGAGGTTATCGCAACCATCGCCCGCTATGCCACCTTAGAAATTGAAGGGGTTGCCTCGCTGGCCTCCTTTACTGCCAATCTCAAGGGCTGGGTGCTGAAAAAACAGTCCGCAAAGCCGGTTGTCATTGATTTAAGTGATGACATGGCCTCTATTGATATCCATGTAAATGTCAAGTCCTCCACCAATATCCCGCTGACTGCCGAGCGCATCCAAATTGCAGTCAAAGAGGCAATCCAGAACATGACCGGAATTGCGGTTTCACATGTCAATATTGTGATTGCAGGGGTCATATTTGATGAGCCAGCGATTCCGCTGTATGAGGTGCGAACCGCTGAATAATCTTTGCACCCTCTGGGGTTCGCCAGCAGGGCGCTGCTACTTAAAAACACCTTATCAATTTCGATATGAGCCGGTGCAAAGCGGCAGAATGGAGCCTTTATGAAACGAAGTGAAGCACGTGAGCAGGCGTTTATGTTGATTTTTGAGCGTTCCTTTAAGGACGAGTCGATTGATGAAATTATCGAGGAGGCTGCCATTGGGCGCAGTCTGGCGGTGGACGATTACGCCTATGCGTTGGCGCGGGATGTATGCGGCCATCTGCCATGGCTGGATGAAAGCATCTCTCAATATTCAAAAAAATGGAAGCTCAACCGGATGTCCAGGGTGGCACTTTCGATTCTGCGTATGAGCATCTGGGAAATCGATCATCTGGATTCGGTGCCGGTGGGGGTTTCTATTAACGAGGCGGTTGAGCTGGCCAAAAAGTATGGAAATGAGGACGACTTTTCCTTTGTAAACGGCGTGTTGGGAGCGTATGTGCGCAATCGGGGGCAGGAGCAGCCGCAACAGTCCGAGGAGCAACCCGCGTTAGACCCGGTTGGGCAGGCGGAATAGGATGGCATATTACCTTGGGCTGGATACCAGCAATTATACCACATCGGTTGCACTGTACGACGGAGATACCGATTGTGTCATACAGCAAAAACGTTTGTTGCCAGTAAAGGAGGGCGCACTGGGACTGCGGCAGAGTGACGCAGTTTTTGCGCATGTCAAACAACTGGGGGAACTGGTATCCGCACTGATGGCAGATAAGCCGGTTTCGCTCGCAGGAATTGGCGTTTCTGTGCGCCCGCGGGAGACAAAGGGCTCGTATATGCCCTGCTTTCTGGTGGGGCAGTTGGTTGCAGAATCGTTGGCGGCTGTGGGGCGGTTGCCTCTGACGCACGTTTCGCACCAGGATGGACATATTGCGGCGGCGCTTTATGCAACAGGGCAGTTGGGTTTGATTGGTAAACCGTTTGCCGCCTTTCATTTTTCCGGAGGCACCACCGAATGTTTGCTTGTGCGGCCGGGAAATGGACGCTGTTTTTCGATAGAGCTGGTTGCACAATCGCTGGACCTTAAAGCTGGACAGGCTGTTGATCGGGTAGGCGGACTGTTGGGGCTGTCGTTTCCAGCGGGCAAGGCTTTGGATTCGCTTGCGCGAGAGTCGCAGGCGCATTTTTGCGTGAAGCCTTCCTTGAAAGGAGCGGATTGCAGCCTTTCCGGAATTGAAAACCGCTGCCAGAGGATGCTGGCAGAGGGCGCGCTGCCTTGTGATGTAGCGCGTTACTGCATTGAAAGCATCCTCGCGGTGGTGGATCGTATGACCGCTTGGGTGCGGGAAAGCTATGGGGAATTGCCGATTGTATATTCCGGCGGCGTGATGTCTAATTCGCTAATTCAGGAGCACATCACCCAAAAATACGGCGGCTATTTTGCTAGTCCACAATTTTCGTCGGACAATGCTGCTGGTGTTGCGGTGCTTGCAAAGCTTGCCCAGACAGGCGGTGCTGCCGAATGAACAGGATGGCGGTACTAAATGTTTCGCAACTGAATCAATATGTCAAATCACTGCTGGAAAATGACCGGATGTTAAGCGGGCTGATGGTGCGCGGCGAAATTTCCAATTTTGTTTGTCACTATAAATCCGGACACATTTATTTTACCTTGAAGGATGAAAAATCTGCGATTAAAACGGTGATGTTTCGCGGCCATGCTGCACAGCTCAGATTTCGTCCGGAAAATGGGATGTCGGTGGTGGTGAGCGGTTCGGTTTCGCTTTACGAACGGGATGGTAGCTACCAGCTTTATGCAACCGACATGCAACCGGACGGTGTAGGCGCGCTTTATCTAGCTTTCGAGCAGCTCAAAGAAAAACTTGCGCAGGAGGGGCTGTTCGATCAGGCGCGCAAGCGTCCGTTACCGCCCTATCCGACACGTATTGGCGTGGTAACCAGCGAGGGAGCCGCCGCACTGCGGGACATCTGTAATGTTCTGGCGCGCCGGTACCCGATTGCAACGGTAGTGCTCGCACCAGCGCAGGTGCAGGGAAGCGGCGCCGCTCAGAGCATCTGCCAAGCGATCGGGGCGCTTAACGAGCGAGATGCCTGTGATGTGATGATTGTCGGGCGTGGCGGTGGCTCAATAGAGGATTTATGGGCGTTCAATGAGGAAGCGGTCGCGCGTGCAATCGCCGCTAGCCGAATTCCGGTGATTTCCGCTGTGGGGCACGAAACAGATTTTACCATTGCAGATTTTGCAGCGGATTTACGCGCGCCAACCCCCTCCGCGGCGGCTGAGTTGGTGGCTCCGAATTTTGCGGATTTGCAGTATTATCTTGCGGATTTGGGTGAGCGATGCTATCTAAGGCTTACAGGACGGCTCGCTTATCTTGAACAGCAGTTAAAGCTGCTGAAATCTCGGATGGTTCCGCCTGCGCACCGGTTGGAGCAACAAGCACAATGGTTAACCTTCTGTCGGCAAACGATCGACCATCAGATGCAGAGAAGGTTGACACAACAGCAGCAACGGCTCATTTTTTGTAGGCAGGCATTAGAGAACCGCATAAAGCAGCGGCTTTCCCAGCAGGAGAACCGGCTGCAATTGCTGGCGGCAGCGATTGAGGGGCGTAGTCCCATGCGGCTGTTTTCGCAGGGATATAGCGTCACCAGCAGCGATGGAAAAACGGTGACCTCGGTATCACAGGTCGGTGCGGGTGAGCGGTTGGTCACGCGTGTGCGTGACGGAGAGATTATTTCAACGGTAGAGGAGATAAAGGAGGCTGCACAATGGGCAAGCCCACAACATTAGAAGCCGCCATGAAACGGTTGGAGGAAATTACCAACCTGATGGATGGCGAGCTTTCAATAGATGATTCGATCAAGCTGTACGCCGAAGCGGTAAAATTGATTGAGCTTGCGACCGGCCGGCTGGAAAACGCAAAGTTGAAGGTGGAAAAGTTGACAGCGCAAAAGGAGGAATCATCGGATGAAGCGAAATAAGATTCTGACGGAAGAACAGGTGCTGTCTGGTTATGTAGAGCAGATCAATGAAGCGTTGCGCGAACAATTGGCGTATCCCAGCTGCTTACAAGATGAAGTTATCGACGCAATGCGGTATAGCCTTTTGGATGCAGGTAAGCGTCTGCGTGGGGTGCTGGTGTTGGAGTTCGGCAGGCTGTGTGGCGCACCGGAGCAGGCGGCGTTGACGCTCGCCTGTGCGGTGGAGATGGTACATGCGTATTCGCTGATTCATGATGATCTGCCTTGTATGGACAACGACGATTTTCGGCGAGGCAAACCCTCCTGCCATAAACAGTTTGGTGAGGCAACCGCACTGCTGGCGGGGGATGCGCTGTTAACACTAGCGTTTGAAACGGCCACAGCTGCAAAGCTGGAGCCTGCTCAAACGGTAGCGGCGGTATCAGCACTTGCAAAAGCAGCAGGTGTTTTGGGGATGGTTGGGGGACAGGTAATCGACCTGGCCAGCGAAGGAAAGCAGGTTCCAATCGAAACATTGGATACGCTGTATGCGCGAAAGACCGGCGCATTGCTGCGGGTTTCAGCCTATCTGGGTTGTCTTGCGGGCAATGCAGATGCGCAGTTTTTCGCACGTGCGGACGCCTATGCAAAAGCCTGTGGATTGGCATTCCAGATCACCGATGATATTTTGGATGTTGTGGGTGACGAAAAGAAGCTGGGCAAACCGATTGGCAGCGATCAGGAAAATGAAAAAACAACCTATGTGACGCTATTTGGACTAGAAGGGGCGCGGCAGAAGGCGGCCGATCTGCTTGTTGAAGCACAAGATCAGGTTGCGGCGATTCCTGGGGGTATATTTTTGTTGTGGCTTGCGGATAGGATCTTGAATCGTGATCATTAAGAGGAGAGGTTTATGAACCCAATACAATTATTGACCAGTAATTATGTTATCAATGTCGGTTTCCTCGCATGGTTAGCAGCGCAGGTGCTAAAAACGCTGCTGGCGTACATCCCAAACAAGAAAATTATCTGGGAGCGGATGGTTGGCTCCGGCGGTATGCCCAGCTCCCATTCCGCTTTGGTCTGTGCAATTTCGGTCGGGATCGCCCGCACCTTGGGGTATGATTCTCCGGAGTTTGGCCTTTCGTTGGCGCTGGCGGGCATTGTAATGTATGATGCAATGGGGGTACGCCGTGCAGCCGGTGAACAGGCAAAGGTGCTGAATCGGATGGTGATTGACTTTAAAGACATGTTCCAGATGATTAAGGAAGAGTTTGACGCACTGGCAAAGGGCGAACAGCTGGGGGATGTCGGGGAGCGAATCGACGGACGGCGAAAGGCTTTAAAGGAATTTTTGGGACACACTCCATTGGAGGTGCTTTGCGGCGCGATTTTGGGAATTGTAATTGCGATGGTTGTACCGGTCAAGTAAAGTAAAAGGGGAGGTGGCAATATGGCAAATTATAACCTGTTGCAGACGATCAGATTTCCGGATGATTTGCATAAACTCAATCCTGTGCAGCAGAAAAACCTTTGCTGGGAAATCCGTCAACAGCTGATACGCACCATCTCCCAAAACGGAGGGCATCTCGCCTCCAATCTGGGGGTAGTGGAACTGACATTGGCGCTACATCTTGTGTTTGATCTTCCGCAGGATCAGCTGGTTTGGGATGTGGGGCATCAGTGCTACACCCACAAAATTTTGTCCGGACGGCTGAAAGAATTTTCTGCACTGCGCCAGGAGGATGGGCTTTCCGGCTTTCCGCGGCCAGGTGAAAATCAAGCGGATGCGTTTATTGCAGGACATGCAAGCACCTCGATTTCAGCTGCCTGCGGGCTGGCGAAGGCAAAGACACTGGCGAAGGATCCACACCATGTGATTGCAGTGGTAGGGGATGGCTCCTTTACCGGCGGCATGGTGTATGAGGCGATTAACAATGCAGGACGCAGCAACGACCGTTTGATTGTGATTCTCAATGACAATGAGATGTCTATTTCCGAAAGTGTAGGGGCGTTTGCGCGCTATCTGGCGGAAAAACGGACCTCGGACAGCTATAATCGCATGAAGGATACCATTGAACATACCGTGCGCGGAATCCCTGTGATTGGTCAGCGGGTGCGGGATTTGCTGTCTGGTTCAAAAGCGGTGTTCCGGCAGGCACTCTATCACAGCAACTTTTTTGAAGATTTTGGCTTTGACTATTTTGGGCCGGTGGATGGACACGACCTGCCCTTACTGATTCAAACGCTCACCCGCGCAAAGAAGCTAAATAAACCGGTATTTGTGCATGTGAACACGGTAAAAGGGAAGGGCTATGTTTTTGCAGAAAACGATCCCTCCAGGTTTCATGGTGTTGGAAGCTTTGACTGCGTCAGCGGAGAACTGGGACCAGCGAAAGAAACCTTTTCCTCGCATTTTGGCAAGCAGCTCCTTACGCTAGCAAAGAAAGACAAAAGCATCTGTGCAATTACGGCAGCGATGCGCGATGGAACAGGGCTTTCACAGTTTGCGCAGGAGTTTACGGCACAAAACCGCTTTTTTGATGTGGGAATTGCAGAGGAGCACGCAGTTACCTTTGCTTGTGGGCTGGCGGCCGGCGGTTTCAAGCCGGTTTTTGCAGTCTATTCCACCTTTTTGCAGCGTGGATATGATCAGCTGATTCATGACGCCTCTATCGAGCGGCAACACGTGGTATTGGCGGTTGATCGTGCGGGGATCGTTGGGGAGGATGGGGAGACCCATCAAGGCTTATTTGACACCGCGTTTTTGTCGAATATTCCGGGGATTTTGTTTTATGCGCCCTGCACCTATGCAGAGCTTGACTATGCGCTAAAGCAGGCGCTTTACCAGCATGATGGGCTTGCAGCCATCCGCTACCCTAGAGGCTCACAACTGGACCTTCCGTTTGATTTGGGAGCACCAGCCGATTACCTGCATCTGAAAAATGGTGGGGATACCTTGCTTGTCACCTATGGGCGTGAATTTGAACAGGTGTATCAAGCATCCGAGCATCTTGCACGCCGCAAAAAGCCGGTTGATGTGCTCAAGCTGCTGCAAATTGCGCCGATACCAGAGGTGTGTATTCAGATTGCGAAAAAATATAGAACCATCTTGTTTGTAGAGGAAGGGTTGCGTTGCGGCGGAATTGGTGAACATTTTATGGCGGCGCTGGCGGAAACGCGTTACCGTGGCAGGGTGGTCCTACAGGCGATAGAAAATCCGTTTATCCCCCAAATGCCGGTTGCATCTGCGCTACAAAAATGCGGTTTGGACACCGATTCGCTGTTGGAGCGGCTGTATACACTTTATTTTTAAGGGTAGCAAAAGCATTTTTGGGGAGAGGGTCAAGTGAAAAAACGATTGGATGTACTCCTTGTGGAGCAAGGCTTTTTCCCAAGTAGGGAGAAAGCAAAAGCGGTGATCATGGCGGGACAGGTATATGTCAATCAGCAAAAGTCGGATAAGCCGGGGATGGAGGTTGACAGCCAGGCACTGTTGGAGGTGCGTGGTGACACGCTCAAATATGTCAGCCGCGGTGGACTAAAGCTGGAAAAAGCGATGCAGCAGTTTCCCATCCGGTTGGAGGGGAAGATCTGTATGGACATCGGCGCTTCCACCGGCGGCTTTACCGACTGTATGCTGCAAAACGGTGCAGCGCATGTTTATGCGGTGGACGTCGGTTATGGGCAGCTCGCATGGAACTTGCGCAATGATGAACGGGTGACCAATCTGGAGCGGACCAATATCCGCTATATCACAAAGGAGCAAATTTCTGAGCCGCTTGATTTTGTCAGCGTGGACGTTTCGTTTATCTCGCTCAAGCTGGTGTTGCCGGTGGCGGCACTGCTGCTGACCGCACAGGGAGAAGCGGTTTGCCTGGTGAAACCCCAGTTTGAGGCTGGACGGGAGAAGGTTGGCAAAAAGGGGGTGGTGCGGGAGCGCTCCACCCATGTGGAGGTATTACAAAAGGCGGTCGGGTATGCGCGGGAAAATGGATTTGCTGTTTGCGGGTTGGATTTTTCTCCGGTCAAGGGGCCGGAGGGAAATATCGAATATTTGATGTATTTAAAAAAGGATGGTGTGGATATGCTGCCTGAAGAAACTATTGCTGCTTTGGTGAATCAGTCCCATGCCGATCTGGATTAGGGGGTGAGCGCGATAAAAACGGTTTTGCTAATGCCAAATTTGACGCGGCCAAATACCGGTGAGCTGGTGCGTCGGCTTATTCGCCAGCTGTTGGAATACGGTTATTCACCAATGATGGATGAGCGGTATACCGGACAATTTGACGGGGTGGAGTATGGCAAATTTGAATCATTGCTCATCGACTGCGATCTTGTGGCGGCGGTTGGAGGAGATGGCACAATTCTGCACTGTGCCAAACATGCGCTTGTTTATGATAAACCGGTAATCGGCGTGAACACTGGTCGCTTGGGCTATCTGGCACAGATTGAAGCGGATGAACTGCAACTTTTTTCTCGTCTGCGAACGGGGAATTATCTGCTGCAAAAAAGGATGGTATTGGAGGTTACCTTGGAAGGGGAAACACAGCCGTATTATGCGCTGAACGATGCGGTGATCTCCAAAGGCGCTTTAGGGCGGCTGGTGGACTTGGATTTGATTGGAAACGGGCAGCCGATGGGTAGCTATCGGGCAGATGGCATCATCTTTGCAACACCGACCGGCTCAACTGCTTATTCACTTTCGGCGGGCGGCCCGATTGTAGACCCATCCATCGGCACAATTTTGCTGACCCCTATCTGCCCACATTCACTGAATGACCGTTCCATTCTGTTTTCGCCGGATATGCGCTTACAGGTACGCAGCCGGTTTATCAATAATTCAGACGCAGTGCTGCTAAGTATTGATGGGGAGTGCATCGCTACATTGGATAAACAGCGCACCGTTTCGATTCAACGTTCAAAAAAGCAAGCGTTATTTATCAGCTTTGCGGAAAAGGGGTTTCATATGATTTTGGGCAGCAAGCTGGAGTCAAGGGGGTAAGGAAATGAAGGACAAACGACACAGAAGAATTTTGGAGCTAATCTCAGAACGCCCGATTGAAACGCAGGACGAGCTGCTCAATCTGTTGAGCAGCAGCGGCTTTTCGGTGACGCAGGCGACCGTTTCACGTGATATTAAAGAGCTACGGCTGGTTAAAACACTCACGCCGGACGGCAAATATCACTATACCGCACATGCTGCCGCACCCAAAAGCGAAATGTCCAACAAATTCCTGCTTATCTTTTCCGAGTCGGTGAAGGAGATTGATTCCGCAGGAAATATGCTGGTAATCCGCTGTCTGACCGGTATGGCAAACGCAGTTTGCGCTGCACTGGATTCTTTGCATTGGAGCGGCGTGGTAGGAACGCTAGCGGGCGATGACACAATTTTTATGGTGATGCGGGACGAACACAATGCGCGCGAGCTGGTTTCACAGCTGCGCAAAATGATTACAGACGCACAGATACAGTCGTCATGAGGTGAGGATATGCTTTCTCAGCTATATATCAAAAATATAGCAGTCATCCACGAGGCAACCATCGAGTTTGAACAAGGGCTAAATGTGTTCACCGGCGAAACCGGCGCAGGCAAAACCATCTTAATTAGTGCAATCAACAGCGTTTTGGGGGAACGGGCCTCCAAGGATATGATCCGTACCGGCGAGGAGCGGGCGAGTATCTGTGCATTGTTTACCGATATCTCCAAGGCGGCGCTGGAGGCATTGGAGCAAGCGGGCTATCCCTGTGAGGAGGATACCGTGCTCATCAGCCGTGAGCTTTCGCTGGATGGGCGGTCCTCCTGCAAAATCAACGGCCGGCCAGCAACGGTTGGCATTTTAAAGTCGGTTTCCGCGTTGCTGATCAATGTGCATGGACAACATGATAATCAGCAGCTGCTCTCACCACAAAAGCATTTGGGCTTTATCGACAGCTATGGTGAACTAGAGCAAACGTTGTCGGCCTATCAGCAGGCGTATCGCAGCTATGTCCAGGTCAAACGCGAGCTGGATAGCATCAATACCGATGAGGCTCAGAAAGCACATCGGATCGATCTGCTCAGTTACCAAATCAATGAGATTGATGCCGCAGCATTGCAGCCGGAAGAGGAGGAGGAGCTTCGTGCCCAGCGCAAGCTGATTCAAAATGCGCTAGATATCACATCTTCGTTGGGGGGCAGTATCACCATCTTGGATGGGGATGGGGAAAATAGCAGCTTGCGTGATCTATTTGCCAATCTGGTAGATCAGATGAGCCAGGCGGCGAACTATCTGGAAGAAGCGCAGCCATTGGCTGAGCGGCTGACCGATTTTTCCTATGAGTTAGAAGGGATTTCCAGCGATATTCATAGCCTCTTGGATAATTTTGAATGTGACCCATCCCAGCTAGACAGCATTGAACGGCGGCTGGACACCATCTATACCTTGAAGAAAAAATATGGTGCAGATATCTCTGCCATTCTAAAGTTTCGAGAGGATGCAGCGGCTGAATTAGAATCGATAGAAACGTCGGATATGCGGGCAGAAAAGCTGCGTGCACGGCTCAGTGAACTGCTGAAAACAGCAACAGCGCTGGCGCAGAAGCTATCCCGCCAGCGATTGGAGGCGGCAGAGCGCTTCACAAAGGCGGTGCAGGCGGAACTGGCTTTTTTGGATATGCCATCCGTAACCTTATCGGTAAAGCGCATCGAAAAACCGCTCTCGCCGGATGGCGCGGATGAGCTTGAGCTGTTCATTTCGACCAACGTTGGCGAGGAAGCAAAATCTCTGGCAAAGATTGCCTCTGGCGGCGAGCTGGCACGGATTATGCTTTCCATTAAGAATGTGTTGGCCGACCGCGACCAGATACAGACGATGATCTTTGATGAGGTGGATACCGGTGTTTCCGGCCGTGCTGCACAGAAGATAGGACGTAAGCTGGCACAGGTGGCAGCAAACCGCCAGGTATTGGTGGTGACCCATCTGGCACAGGTGGCATCATTTGCGCGCAACCACCTGCTGATTGCAAAGGCTGCAAAGGGGAACAGGACCTTTACTACAATTACACCACTTACCCGTGAGCAGCGGGTGAGCGAGCTGGCAAGGATCAGCGGTGGGGAAAATATTAGCGCGCTTGCGTTGGAGCACGCCGAAGAGATGCTACGGGATGCTGGAAATTAGTGCTTGTTATTTATGGGGGTGCGTGCTATAATATAATGCACACCGAGTACCAAATGAAAAAATAAAGGAGAAAGATCGATGACAGTATTTGAAGAATTAACCAGACGCGGACTTGTCGCGCAGATGACCCATCCGGAAAAGATTGCGGACCTTTTGGACCATGAAAAGGTCACCTTCTATATCGGGTTTGATGCGACAGCGGACAGCCTGCATGTCGGTCACTTTCTTCAATTGGTAGTTATGGGGCATTTACAGCGCGCAGGGCATCAGCCAATCGCGCTTTTGGGCACTGGCACAACGATGGTAGGCGATCCAACCGGCAAAACCGATATGCGCAAGATGTTGACGCCAGAGGAGATTAACCATAATGCGGAGTGCTTTAAACGCCAGATGGAGCGTTTTCTGGATTTTTCAAACGACCGTGCGCTGATGTTGCGCAATGGAGATTGGCTGTTAAAGCTCAATTATATTGACTTTTTGAGGGAAGTGGGGGTACATTTCTCGGTCAATCAGATGCTTACCGCAGAGTGCTTTAAAACACGTTTAGAACGTGGGCTTTCGTTCATTGAGTTTAACTATATGCTGATGCAGAGCTATGACTTCCTGCGGCTGCATCAGGAGCGCAACTGCCGGATGCAGCTGGGCGGCAACGACCAGTGGGCGAATATCCTGGGCGGTATAGAGCTGACCCGCAAGGTGACTGGTGATGAGGTTTACGGCATGACCTTCACCCTGCTCACCACCAAAGAGGGGAAAAAGATGGGTAAAACCGAGAACGGTGCTGTCTGGCTTGATCCGGAAAAGACCTCAGCATACGAGTTTTTCCAGTATTGGCGCAATGTTGCGGATGATGACGTTGTGCGCTGTCTGAAGCTGTTGACCTATCTGCCGATTGAGGAAATCGAAGCGATGGAAAGCTGGGAGGGCAGTCAGCTTAACCGGGCGAAGGAAATGCTTGCGTATGAGCTTACAAAGATGGTACATGGCAAGGAGAATGCGGACAAGGCACTGGAGGCGGCTAAGGCAGTATTCGGCGCAGGCAGCCACAGCGATCATATGCCTTCTACCACCCTCACAGCAGAGGATTTCACCGATGGCAGCATCGGTGTGTTGGACTTACTGGTAAAATGTGGTCTGACCCCGTCAAAGGGGGAGGCGCGCCGGCTGATTCAACAGGGCGGCATCTCGATTGACGATCAGAAAATTTCGGATGTGGCAGCAATGGTGGCACAGCAGGCTTTCGAGAAGGGCTATCTGATTGTGAAAAAAGGTAAGAAGGTCTACCACAAGGTTTTGATTTAATGATTACCATTTCCCTCGCTTCTAATGGGAGCGGGGGATTTCGTTGTAAAAGAAAGGTGTGTGGAAAAGATGGGGCGAAAGATACAAATATTAGATACCACCCTGCGGGATGGGGAACAGGCGCCCGGCTATGGGATGAACCTGAATGAAAAGCTGGAGATGGCGCGCCAGTTGGAGCGTTTGGGGGTGGATATCATTGAGGCGGGCTTTCCGGTCTCCTCTCCAGAGGATTATGAGGCGGTCCAGCAGATCTCCCGTTTGGTAAAAAAATCGGTGGTTGCGGGATTTTCGCGCTGTGTGCAGGAGGATATTCGGCGTACCTGGCAGGCGATCCAGGAGGCGGAAAAGCCGCGCATTCATATTTTTATCGCAACCAGTGAAATCCATATGCAGTATAAGCTAAAGCTGTCGCCAGAGGAGGTGCTTGCCAAAATCACCGAATCGGTGGCGCTGGCACGCAGCCTATGCGCTGATGTGGAATTTTCAGCAGAGGATGCGACCCGCAGCGATCGGGCGTTTTTGGCAAAGGCGCTGAATACCGCAATAGAAGCGGGCGCAACGGTTGTGAACATCGCGGACACGGTGGGGTATATCACACCGGATGAAATGTTCCGCTTGGTGCAGTATTTAAAGGAACAGCTGTGTAATCCTCAAATTCCGCTGTCGGTGCATGTGCATAACGACCTTGGCATGGGGGTAGCGAATACCTTAGCGGCCATCCGCGCCGGTGCGGATCAGGTGGAATGTACAATCAACGGAATCGGCGAGCGAGCGGGAAACGTTGCTTTGGAAGAAGTGGTCATGGCACTGCATACCCGCTATGACTATTTCCAATGTGACACCAACATCAACACCAGTCAAATTTACCGCACCAGTAAGCTGCTTGCAACGGTTACAGGTGTTGGATTACCGCCGAACAAACCGATTGTTGGCAAGAATGCGTTTGCACATGAGAGCGGTATTCATCAGCATGGCGTGCTCGCATCACCGCTCACCTATGAAATTATGAAGCCAGAGGAAATTGGCATCTATCAAAACCGGATGGTGCTGGGCAAGCATTCCGGCCGGCACGCATTTGTAGAGCGGGTTGCAGAGCTGGGATACTTGATACCAGAAGCCTCATTGGATAAAGCATTTGCACGCTTTAAGCTGTTGGCTGAGCGCAAGAAGGACATCACGGACAAGGATATTGAAGCGGTACTGGGTTCGTCCGCGGTGTTGGGTGTCAAAGAAACCTATGCGCTCAAGAGCTTTGTTATCAACAGCGGTACGGTCATCTCTGCGACGGCAGTGGTGCGGCTTGTGCGGGATGATGGGGAAGAATTTGAGCATGTAGCACGTGGTGAAGGCCCGATCGACGCGGCCTTTAAAGCGATCGATCGGATTGTAAAGATGGACAACAAGCTGCAAAACTGGACCATTCAAGCGGTTACGGAGGGTGAAGATGCGCTGGGCGAAGCGGTGAGCAAAATTACCTGCAACGGCCGGCCGGTTACAGGACGCGGACTATCGCCAGACATTTTGGAGGCAAGTATGCGTTCTTACATCAATGCAATCAACAAAGCGATTATGTTGGAACCACAGCGCACATAAAGCAGATTTTGGATAGAGATAAAACGGCACATGGAAATTTTCCATGTGCCGTTTGTGCAGTTGTAGTTGTTTTAGCAGCCTTTGCCTTTGGGGAGCTGCCCCTTGCGATGTACACAGTAAAGATCCTTGCAGCAGAGCCAGCGCGGATGGGAAAAATCTGGCCAGAAGGTATTGCGGCAATTTGCCGGATATAACCCACAGCACCCATTTTGGTCACAGCATATCCGTAGCGGGCGCTCTGGCGTTTCCTCAATGGGGTACCAAACACCATTGTCACAGGTACAATTTCCGTTGCAAGGACAACCGCTTACTGGCCGGATTTTGCATTCATCGCTGCAAGAGGGCTTATGCTTTCTTCTGCAATTGCAGCAGTGGCAGCAACACATATTGTTACAGCAGCACGACATCATTCATCACACCTTTTTTCGTTATTCAATATATCATACACACAGCTTTTGAAATTGTCAGCACCAGCGGTCTATAGCCGGCTGACAGTCGCTGTTCCTTCCTATTCTATGCAAGCCCCTGATATCTTGCTCATAGAGAATCTTTTTGTCCCCGCGCTTTCGACAAAAAGAAATCTTGTCCCAAATTTATAATAGAATCAAAGCATTGGGGGTGGTCCTATCGCAGTTTATGCAGATGTGCTGGTTTTGGTGAATTATGTTGTGAATCTTTTGTTATTGGCTGCGGTGGCAAAGCTATTGGGGGCCATCACCACTAAAAAACGGCTGTGTTTTGGTGCACTTTTTGGGGCTGTTGGAGCGTTGATCATCTTCTTTCCATACATAAACGCAGGCTTTCAGCTCATATATAAGCTTTTACTTTCGGTCGGTGTTGTGGCCGTTACTTTTGGCATCCATCCGTGGCAGCGGTTTGCAAAATGCCTGCTGCTTTTTTTTGTGACCAGTTTTCTCTTTGCAGGGCTGATGCTGATGGTCAACTTTTTGTTTGCGCCAAAGGGAATGCTATTTTATAACGGCATCGTTTATTTTGACATTTCTGCGCTGCTGCTGATTGTTTGTACGGTTGCAGCTTATCTGCTGCTTTCGCTGTTGGAGTGGCTATTTGCGTCTCGCACACAGGAGAAGCAGCTTTACGATCTTATGGTTACAGTGAGCGGGGCCGCTATCTCTTGCAAAGGACTGGTGGATACCGGCAGCAATTTGCGGGAGCCGTTTTCAGGTGCGCCAGTGATTGTTTGTGACTATACGTTGACACAGCGGCTTCATCCAGGGATGGATCACCGAATGCGGGTGATTCCTTGCCTAACGATTGCGGGGGAAACTGCATTGGAGGGCTTTCGGCCAGATTCGGTGGTAATATCCGGTCAAGGGGGCCGAATACAGACTACGGACTGCTATATTGCATCCAGCAAACAGCCAATTCGCGGAGATTATCAGGCGTTAATCCATCCACAGCTTATTGTGGGAAAGGGGAGTGGTTCATTTGATAAGATGGCTGATTAAGCAGGTACAGGGTTGGCTTTGGCGGCAGAGGCTGCGTCGGATTGACTATATCAACGGGCCGGAAACACTGCCAGCTCCGCTGACTAGGGAGGAAGAAAAGCTGGTCTTCCTACGGCTGGAAGAGCATGACGAAAGCGCAAAGGAAACGCTGATGGTACATAATCTGCGGCTGGTGGTTTATATCGCAAAAAAATTTGAATCAACCGGTATCTGCCTGGAAGACCTGATTTCAATTGGCACCATTGGGCTGATTAAAGCGGTCAACACCTTCTGCCCACAGAAGAACATCAAATTAGCGACCTATGCTTCCCGTTGCATCGAAAACGAAATTTTGATGTATCTGCGCAAAAACCAGTCGCACAAAAATGAGGTGTCGATTGATGAGCCACTGAACATCGATTGGGACGGCAATGAGCTGCTGCTTTCGGATATTTTGGGCACCGACCCGGACAGCATCAACCGCCCAATTGAGGATGAAGCGGAAAAGAATCTGCTGCTACGTGCGATAAGCCAGCTGGGGGAACGGGAACGCACAATTATGCAGCTGCGTTTTGGGCTTGCAGGGCACGAGGAAAAAACCCAGAAGGAGGTTGCGGATATTATCGGAATTTCCCAGTCATATATTTCACGGCTGGAAAAACGGATTATCAAAAAACTTAAGAAGGAATTGGAGAAGATGATCTAGGGGAAACTTTTGGTAAATGCAAAATCCTGCATGATTTTTTCCTGCCTCGTCCATACTTTTACTGAAGGAATGGTAAAAGGGGATGAGGGGAATTTGTATGTAAACAAGGTTGAAATCTGCGGAGTGAATACCTCAAAGCTGCCGGTGCTCAAGGAGAAGGAAAAGATGGAGCTCTTGCGGCGGATTCGAGAGGGGGATGAAGCCGCCCGAGACCAGATGATCAATGGGAATTTGCGTTTGGTACTCAGTGTGGTACAGAAATTTACCAATCGTGGTGAAAATCTGGATGATCTGTTTCAGGTCGGCTGCATCGGACTTATCAAGGCGATTGACAACTTTGACCCAAATCAGAATGTGCGGTTTTCCACCTATGGCGTTCCAATGATTATTGGAGAAATACGCCGCCATCTGCGGGATAACAACGCAGTACGGGTCAGCCGCTCACTACGGGATATGGCATACAAAGCGATGCAGGCAAAAGAGGCACTGATTAACCGCAACTCTAAAGAGCCAACGGTCGAGGAAATTGCAAAGGAGATGGGGGTAAAAAAGGAAGATGTTGTGCTGGCGCTGGAGGCGATTGTAGAGCCAATGTCCTTGTATGAGCCGGTCTATTCAGACGGAGGGGATACCATCTTTGTGATGGACCAGGTAGGCGATCAAAACAGTGAAAACGATTGGATGGATGAAATTTCCATTAAGGAGGCGATGAAGAACCTAGGGGAGCGAGAAAAGCGGATTCTATCACTGCGCTTTTTTGTTGGTAAAACGCAGATGGAGGTTGCTAAGGAGATCGGTATTTCACAAGCACAGGTTTCTCGTCTGGAAAAGGGCGCGTTGGATTGGATTAAAAAGCATATTTAAGCTGGTAAAAGAAAAGGGAGCGTATCAACGCTCCCTTTGTGTTATTCCTGTGGTTTTTGCTGTTTCTCCAGTTCTTCCAGTTTCTTTTCCAGTGTCTCTATGCGTACATCCATACTGTATAGGAGGCAGAGCAGCGCTGCAAGGATAAAGGCAATCGACGCAATTGCTCGAATAAAGTGATGCTTAAAATCAAATAGCAGAATGCCTCCGAAAAAGCAGAAGGCAACCAACAAAATAAAGCAGACACCGAATACCTTCAAAAAACGTAGCATGAGAAAAACACTCCCTTATGCGAAAAATTTTGTCCAGTAGCCCTGTACAAAGATAATCAGCACAATAGCAGGCAGAATCCAGGTGACATAAAAGCGCAGCCAGGCAGGGAATTTGATACCGTTTCCAGTATCTGCTTCTTTGATAAAGCGATCCCAACCCCAACCATAGCGGGAGGTACAGAAGCACAGGTAGACCAGAGAACCAAGCGGCAGCAGATTGTTGCTGATGATGAAGTCCTCCAAATCCTGAATATTGGAGCTACCACCCAATGGATGGAATCCGCTCCACAGATTAAAGCCCAATACACACGGCATAGAAAGCAGAATAATCAATGCAATATTAAACAGTACCACCCGTTTGCGGGGCCATCCCCAGAGGTCCATGCCAAACGAGACGATATTTTCAAAAACAGCGATGATGGTGGAAAGTGCAGCAAAGGTCATGAAAATAAAGAACAAAGAACCCCAAAGCCTTCCACCAGCCATGGTGTTGAAGATGTTTGGAAGGGTGATAAATACCAAACTTGGGCCCTCTCCTGGGTCTACGCCAAAGGCGGAGCAGGCGGGGAAGATAATCAATCCCGCCATCAGAGCGACCGCAGTATCCAACAGCGTAATATTGATTGATTCACCGGTTAATGTGCGGTCCTTGCCAATATAACTTCCAAAAATCGCCATCGCACCAATACCCAAACTCAAGGTGAAAAACGCCTGTCCCATCGCCGCAAAAATTACCTCCGACAGACCGACCTCAGAAATTTTGCTGAAATCCGGCATCAGATAGAAGGTGAGGCCCTCTGCTGCATTTGGCAGCGTGACCGAACGGAATACCAGCACCAGCATAACCAGCAGCAGACAGCACATCATGAACTTTGTGATCCGTTCAACACCATTTTGCAATCCCATCGAACAAACACCGAATCCAAGCAGTACGACAATGACCATCCAGATGGTGAGCAGCAGCGGTTGTGAAAGCATGTCGCCAAAGACTGCACCAACCTGCTCCGGAGTTTTGCCAGTAAATTCTCCGCTGACCATTTTGACAAAGTAAATCATCATCCAGCCGCAAACGGTGGTATAAAACATCATCAGCATATAGTTGCCCAACATTGCGCCATAGCTGTAAAGATGCCATTTGCTGCCCTTTGGTTCCAACAGATTAAAGGATAAAGCCGCACTTTTTTGGCTGGCACGTCCAACCGCAAATTCCATCACCATAATTGGTAGCCCCAGAGCCGCCAAAAAGAACAGATAAATAAGAACGAAGGCAGCTCCACCATATTTCCCTGTGATATATGGAAACCGCCAAACATTTCCCAGGCCGATTGCGCAGCCTGCCGAAATAAGCAAGAATCCAAGCCGCGACGCAAATTTTTCCCTTTGCAT